>JALYTW010000081.1 GCA_030854075.1 Pseudomonadota bacterium | reverse complement strand
GCGTTGAGGATGACGGCATCGCGATACGCGCCCGGCTCGCCATCGAGCAGGCGACGGAGCGCGGCCGCGTTATAGCCGGGGTCGCCACCGCGGATCGCGGCAAGCGGGTGGCTCGCGAGCCCCGCATCACCGGGCGTGATGTGATCGGGTAACGACACCCGGCCGACCGAGATCGCGACGCTGGGGCCGGCGCTCGAAAGTTCATCGAGGCCCTCCTCGCCCGAGACGACAAGTGCAGCCTCGGTGCCAAGCTGTTCGAGCGCGGCGGCGTAGGGCGCGGCATAGTCGGGGCGCGCGATCCCGATGAGCTGGCGGGTGACGTGGGCGGGGTTCGCAAGTGGTCCCATGAGGTTGAAGATCGTCCGGCGCCCGATGGCGCGCCGGATCGGGGTGATCCGTTTCATGACGGGGTGGTGGTTGGCCGCGAAGAGAAACGCGATGCCGAGATCGGCGAGCGATCCTTCGGCGGTCGCCCCGGCGCGATCCATGTCGAGCCCGAGCGCTTCGAGCGTGTCGGCCGCGCCCGCCTTGGACGAGGCGGCACGGTTACCGTGTTTGGCGACCGGCACCCCGCACGCGGCGACAACGAGCGCGACAGCGGTCGAAACGTTCAACGTGTGGTGGCCGTCACCGCCGGTGCCGCAGACGTCGATCGCGCCCGTCGGGGCTTGGATCGGGATCAGCCGCGCGCGCAGCGCGCGCGCGGCCTCGGCGATCTCGATGCTGGTTTCGCCGCGGTTGCTGAGCGCGATCAGGAAGTCGGCGATCGCCTCTTCGCTGGTCTTCGCATCGAGAATATCCGCAAACGCCGCGCGCGCGGTCTCGCGCGACAGCGGGGTGGCAGGATCGGGGAGCAATACCAGCATGGTCACGCCGCGCGCACCTTCACCCGCAACCCTGCGATCGCCATGAAATTAGCGAGCATGGCATGGCCGTGTTCGGTTGCGATGCTTTCGGGATGGAATTGCACGCCATGGATCGGAAGCGACACATGCCGAAATCCCATCACGACGCCGTCCTCGGTCCGCGCGTTTACGGTCAGGCAATCGGGAATATCGTTGACGATCAGCGAATGATAGCGCGTCGCGAGGAAGGGAGAGGGCAGCCCCGCGAATATGCCCTCGCCGTCGTGGACGATGCGCGATGTCTTGCCGTGCATCAGCCCGCCACGCTCTACCTTGCCGCCGAAAAACTGCCCGATCGCCTGATGGCCTAGGCAGACGCCGAGAAGGGGTCTTCCCGCCCCCGTGCAGGCGGCGACAAGCTCGAGGCTGATCCCGGCGTCGTCCGGGGTGCAAGGACCAGGCGAAATCAGGAAGGCCTCCGCACCGGTCGCCAGCGCGTCGGCAGCGCTGATCGCGTCATTCCGCACGATCTCCACCTCCGCGCCCAGTTCCATGAGGTAATGGACGAGGTTCCAGGTGAAGCTGTCGTAATTGTCGACGACCAGGATCATGCGCGCCGCCATAGCTGATGCGGGCGACCGCGCAACGACATGTTGCCGCGATGCAGTGGCGCCAGGGCGCCAGCGGCTTTATCGCACCGCGTCGTTCAGGCGGGAGCAACCACCCGCGTCGGACGTTGAGTTCCTTGAGGAGACTATCTGATGCTGCGCCCGATCCTGTTCGCCGTCCTGATGACCGCCCCTGGGCTGGCCACAGCGCAATCCGTTCCCGCAGCCGATCCGCCGCAGCGCATCCGCAGCGTAACGCTGACGCCGGGTCAGTCCTGCCCCAAGGGTAGCGATGACGAGATCGTCGTGTGTTCGACGCTTGACCAACCCTATCGCATTCCCAAAAGGCTGCGGGACACGGGTCCGATCGCGGCGAAGAATCAGAGCTGGGTCAATCGCGCGGCAACCACCGATCAGGTCAGCCGCGTGGCCGGGGGTTTGCCCGATACCTGTTCGCCGATCGGATCAAGTGGCGGGACGGGGTGTGCGCTGCAGGCCAACCAGCAATGGGCGGCCGAACAGCGCGCCAAGCGATCGGGAAGCCCAGACGTACCCCAATAGGAGAGCCCGCGGTGCTACGTGCTTATTGTCCGTAATCGGGTGTTGCAGCGCGCCCGATCGCGTCGCGCGCGGCCGCAAGGATCGCACCCGCCTTCGCTTCGCACTCGCGCTGTTCGGAGATCGGGACGCTGTCTGCGACGATCCCAGCCCCCGCCTGGGCATGGATGACCCCATCCTTCACTACCGCTGTACGCAGGACGATGCACGAATCCATCGACCCATCGGGGGAGAAATAACCGACCCCGCCAGCATAGGCGCCGCGCCGTTCGGGCTCGAGCTCCGCGATGATCTCGCACGCCCGAATCTTGGGCGCACCGCTTACCGTGCCTGCCGGAAATCCCGCGAAAAGCGCGTCGAGCGCATCGGCGAGCGGTGATAATTTACCGACGACGGTCGACACGATGTGCATGACGTGGCTGTAGAATTCGACGCCGTAACTATCGGTGACTTTGACCGAGCCGGGCGCGGCCGCCCTGCCGACGTCGTTGCGCCCCAGGTCGACGAGCATCAGATGTTCGGCGCGCTCCTTGGGATCGGCGAGCAGCTCGGCGCGGTTGGCTTCATCTTGCGACGCGGTCTTGCCACGTGGCCGGGTCCCCGCGATCGGGCGGATCGTGATTTCTCCGTCGCGAACCCGGACGAGAATCTCGGGGCTCGACCCGATCAGCGCGAAGCCGGGCAAGTCGAGATGATAGAGGAAAGGTGAAGGGTTGATCCGCCGCAGACTGCGATAGAGTTCGAATGGCGGAAGCGCGAACGGCGCGCTGAACCGCTGCGCCAGCACGACCTGAAAGATATCCCCCGCCCGGATATACTTCTGCGCGCGCTCGACCAGGGCCATATAGTCGTCGGGTGCGATATGCGGGGTGTATGCGGGTTCGGCCTCGTCGGTGCGCGTCCTGGCCGGAAGCGTGCGCTGTGCCAGCGTGGCGGCGACCGCGTCGAGCCGCGCTTCGGCGGCCGCAATCTGCGCATTGATGTCCGCCGCCAGATCGGGCCAGACCGGTGCGACGAAGTACAGCGTGTCGGCCAAGCGATCGAAGATCAGAATGACCGTCGGACGCACGAACATCAGGTCGGGGAGCGCCAACGGATCGCACGCGGGTTGAGCGAGATGTTCGACCAATCCGATCGTCTCGTACCCGAAATACCCGACCAAGCAGGACAGCGCACGCGGGAGCTCCTCGGGCACGTCGCCGCGGCATTCTGCTACCAGTGCGCGCAACGCGGCGAGCGTGGGCGTGCCCGCAGCGACGAACGCGGTGCGATCCGTGGCCCAGTCGCGATTGATCTCGGCGACATCGCCTTGCGCGCGCAGCACCAGATCGGGGGCGAGCCCGATCAGGCTGTGGCGCCCGCGGGTGGCCCCACCCTCGACCGATTCAAGCAGAAAATCACCCCGGCCCGGTTCGATGAGTTTCAACGCGGCGGCGACCGGGGTCTCGGTGTCGGCGACCTGGACCCGCCATACAAAGCCGGGACGGCCCGCTTCCAGGCTCGCGCGCGCGTCGATCATCGGCGCGTCAATTGGCGCCGGTGCCGGCGAGCTCCGCCTTGACCCGCGCAACCGCGCCCGGATCGGTCTTGACCCCGACCGCATCGCGCATCGACTTGACGAATTGTTGCGCATATTCGCGCCCGATCGTGCGCGCGATATCGTTGCGGGCCGCGCCGATGACGTTGGCCTTGCCGCGCGCGTCGCCGGGAGTCACCTCGTCGAGCTTGATGACGAACCAGCCAGCGTTGTTCGGGGCTTCGAGCATTTTGGCCGATCCGCGGGCCATGCTGAACATCAACACCAGCGGCGGCGGCGCGCCGCCCGGATTGGCCGCAAGTTGGGCGCGGGTCGCCTCGATCGGGCGGACCGGAGGCAACGGCTTGCCCGCCCCGCTCATCGCGGCGGCGAGTGCGGAACCCTTGTTGACCTTGGCCACGACCGCCTTGGCCAGCGCGCGGGCGGCCTTCCCGCTGCGATCGGTCCGGAAATCGGCCGCGACCTGATCGTGGATAGCGGCAAGCGGGCGCGGCGCGGCGGGGACGATCCGCGCGAGGCCGACCAGTGCGAAGCTGTTGTCTTCGCCTAGCGGAACGATCTGCGGCGCGTCACCGTCTTCGGCCTGGAACCCCGCCTGGACGAGCGGCGCCAGCTTGGGGTCGAGCTTCTGGTCGGGGTGCTCGGGATCGATCGCCTGCGCGGTGAGGGCGGGGGTCGCCTTCGGCGTGAGTTTCTGATCCTTCGCGATCTCATCGAACGTGCCGTTGGCGGACAACGCGTCGTCGATCGAGTTGCGCACGGCAACCAGCGCCGCGGTGAGCTTGGTCTTGGCGAGTGCGTCGCGAATCTCGGGAGTTGCTTCGGCCAGCGTCTTGCCGGGCACCGCGGCAACCGTCTCGACGCTCGCCACCGCCCAGCCCAGCGGCGTCCTGACCGGGCCTACCACCCCGCCCTCGGCGGCGGCGAACGCGGCGTCTGCCAGTTGCTGTGAGGTAGCAGCAGCCAGACCTGGTTTGTCGACATCCTTCGATTGGCGCGCCTCGAGACCCGCCGCTTTGGCCGCAGCGACGATACCGGTTCCTGCCTTTACCTTGACCGCAATCGCGTTAGCCCCGGGCTGATCTGCAACGATGACGCTGGTCACGCTGCGCTGTTCGGTGGCGGCATAGCGCTTGCCCGCGTCCTTATATGCCTGTGCGATCTCGGCGTCGGTGGGGACCGCGTTGGCTCTCACCATCTCTGATGTGACGACGGCGTAACGCATCACACGACGCTCGGGCAGCGTGTAGCGCGCGACGTTGCGCTTATAGAAATCGGCAACCTCGGCGTCGGTCGGGGCCTTGCCGTCGTCGAACGCCCGGGTCGGAATGAAGCCGATCTGCCCCTTGCGATGTTCGAGCAGCAGCGAGGCGTAGGGCAGCGCGAGTTGCTGGGGCACCTGGCGCGCGCTGATGACCGGTGCCAGCAGAAACTGACCGATCGTTTCGCGCGCGATATCGCTGCGGACCTGCGCGTCGGTCAGGCGGCGTTCGGCCAGCAGGCGCTGGTAAATCGCAGGATCGAACTTGCCGGTCGGCCCCTGGAGTCCGGGAATGCCGGCAATCTGGCCATCGACCGACCGCTTGCTGGCGGCCATCCCCGCATTGTGGCCGAACCGGTCGAGCGCGATGGAGTTGGTGATCTGTTCAAGAATGCTCTCCAGGCCGCTCTGCTCCAGAAACGACGCCATGGTCAGCGTCGGATCGCGCTGGCGAGCGGATTCGATCGCGCTGTTGGCGCGCTGTTTGAGATCGGCCGCGGTGATCTTTTGCCCATCGACCGAGGCGACATCGCCGCTACCGACCGTGCCGCTGCCGCTTTGGACCCCCGACACGTCCATTCCGGCGAAGGCAAGCGCGATGACGCCGAGCACGATAAACGTGACGACGATCCCGACCTTCGAATTGATCATCCGGCGAATGAAACTGAGCATGGGTGGAGTTGATCCGACGATGAGGGGGCACACAAGGGCTGATGGCGCGACGCTTTAGGGCGCGCGCGGCTTGCCATCAAGCGCGGTCGGCGGCATCGGGTCGATGAACACCCGAAGGGAAAGAGCATGACGCGACGGAAGTTCGTGGCGGGCAACTGGAAGATGAACGGGTCGCGCGCGGCGCTGGGCGAACTGGATGCGATCGCGACGGCGGCGCGGCTAGCGCCGGGGGTCGATGTTGCGGTGGCGGTGCCGTTTACGCTGATCGACCCCGCGGCGATGCGCATTCCGGGCTTCGCCATCGGCGCGCAAGACGTTCACGAGGCAAAAAGCGGCGCGCACACCGGGGGTGTATCCGCAGCGATGGTAAAGGAGGCGGGAGCCACCTTCACGATCGTCGGCCATTCGGAGCGCCGCGCGGACCAGCACGAGACGAGCCATGATGCGTGGGCGAAGGCCACGGCGGCTTATGCAGAAGGGCTCACCGTCATCTTGTGCTGCGGTGAGTCCGAGGCGGAGCGCGACGCGGGACGCGCGGAGCAGACGGTGCAGGCGCAGATCGAGAAATCGGTGCCCGACAACGCCACGGGCGACTGGTTCACGCTGGCCTACGAGCCGCGCTGGGCGATCGGTACCGGGCGTACCCCGACGGTCGATGAAATCGAGACGATTCATGCGATCGCGCGTGCCAAGTTGCGCCAGCTGGTCGGCGACGCCGCCGATGGCATCCGCATCCTGTATGGCGGATCGGTGACCGGTGCCAACGCGTCGGAAATTTTGGGAGCCGCCAATGTCGATGGCGCGCTAGTCGGCGGCGCGAGCCTGACCGCAGCAAAATTCGTACCGATCATCGAGGCGGCCCAAACGCTGTCGTCGCGATGAACGGTGGTCGATGAAAGTCGCCGCGAACGGCATCGAGATCGAGGTCGAGAGCTACGGCGCGCACGATGCGCCTGCGATGCTCCTGATTATGGGGCTCGGCGCGCAGTTGACGCGGTGGTCGACCCCGTTCGTCGAGGCGCTGGTCGCGCGCGGCTATCGCGTGATCCGGTACGACAATCGCGATGTCGGGCTGTCGACCAAATTCGACGCTGCGGGTGCGCCCAATCTCGCGCGAGTCATGGGACTGGCGATGATCGGCGTGAAGGCGCGAGTACCGTATACGCTGGACGACATGGCGGCGGATGCGGTCGGGGTGCTCGACGCGCTGGAGATCGCGCGCGCGCATATCGTCGGGGCGTCGATGGGCGGGATGATCGCGCAACTCGTCGCAGCGACCTATCCGGGGCGGACGCTATCGCTCACGTCGATCATGTCGACCACGGGCAACCGATCGCTACCCCGCGCCAGGAAGGAAGCAACGGCGGTGTTGTTGGACCGGCCCAAGACACACGATCGCGATACGATCATCGCGCACGCGGTGCGGGCGGCGGGGGTAATCGGCAGCCCCGGCTATCCCGCCGACCCCGGGGAGTTGCGCGGCAAGGTGGTGCGGGATTTCGAACGGATGCACTATCCCGCGGGCTTTGCACGGCAGATCGCGGCGATTACGGTCGGGGGCGATCGGCGCAAGCGCCTCGCCACGATCACGGTGCCGACGCTGGTCGTTCATGGGACCGACGATCCGCTGGTGCCAGTCGAGGGCGGGCGCGATACCGCCGCCAGCATTCCCGGCGCGGTGCTCCACGAACTTGCCGGGATGGGACACGATGTGCCCGGCGCGTTGATCCCGACCGTGTGCAACTTGATCGACGGGATCGCGCGACAGGCTGTTCCGACAGGCTAAGGCACCGCGCAGACCGGCGTCGCGCTATTGCAAGGCTGGTCAGCGGGTAGGGTAGCGATCCTTCAGCATCTGATACGCCGCGCGCAGCCCGAGCGCTTCGCCGCCCTTCGGCCGTCCGGGTTTGGGCACCGGACGCCACGCGAAGGTGTCGATATGTGCCCAGGCGGTACCGTTGGGTACGAAGCGGCGCAGGAACAGCGCGGCGGTCACCGCGCCGGCAAACCCGCCCTCGGGTGCGTTGACCAGATCGGCGATGTCGGACTTCAGCAGCTCGTCATACCCGCTCCATAACGGCAATCGCCAGAGCGGATCGCCGACCTCGGTCGCCGCGGCGAGGAAATCTGCGGCGAGCGCGTCGTCGTCGGTGAAGAGCGGGGGCAGATCGGGACCGAGCGCGACCCGGGCAGCACCGGTCAGCGTCGCGAAGTCGATCACGAGGTCGGGCTGGTCCTCGCCAGCCCTGGCGAGCGCATCGCCCAGGATCAGGCGACCCTCGGCGTCGGTATTGGTGTTTTCCACGGTCAAGCCGAGGCGGGTCTTGAGAACATCACCGGGACGGAAGGCATTGCCTGCAATCGCGTTCTCGACCGCCGGGATCAGGAGATGGAGACGAACGGGAATCCGCGCCGCCATCACGAGGCTCGCGAGCGCCAGTGCGTGTGCCGCGCCGCCCATATCCTTCTTCATCAGCCGCATGCCGGCGCCAGGCTTGATGTTCAGGCCGCCCGAGTCGAACACGACACCCTTGCCGACGATCGCGACGCGGGGATGGTCGGGATTACCCCATTCCAGTTCGATCAGCCGCGGCGCGCGTTCCTTGGTCGCGGCCTGGCCGACGGCGTGGATCATCGGATAGCCCATCGCGAGCGCATCGCCGCGGGTGACCGTGAGAGAAGCTCCGTGCTGCTTGGCGAGCGTGTCGGCCTGCGCTTCGAGTTCGGCCGGGCCGAGATCGGAGGCCCCGGTGTTGACGAGATCGCGGACCAGCGCGGTGGCCTCTGCGAGGCGGACGGTCTCATCGATCTGGGCCGCATCGTTCGTCAACAAGACGCGGGGGCCGACCGCATCGCCCTTCGCGTACCGATCGAAGCGATGCTGGGCGAGCAGCCAGCCGAGGCCGGCGCGCCCGACGCCAGCGGTTGCGAGGCGATAGGTTCCTTCCGGGAGCGATGCCCCGAGCGACGCGATCCGCCACGGCGACCCGATCGCCTCGTTGCAGACGAGCAGCATCGACCAATCGTCGTCGGCATCGGCGGGAAGGACCGCGCGGTCGCCGGGCTTGCCGGTCAGCCGGTGCGCGGCGATCGCAGTGCGCGCGCGTTTGGGCTGGCCGCCGAGCCATGCTTCATAGTCGTCGGGGTGGACGACGTGAATCGTCCGCGCGGGCTGGCCGCGGTCGGGCTGGAGCAGGGGTGCGAAGTGGGTCATTGCGCGGGCGCTACCAGAAATTGTTCGAAAATACCCGCTGGCCCGGGCAGCGCGTAGGTGCTTACCGACAAGGCTCGGTCGGGATAGGTGATGCGGTAGCTGCGGTTGACGAATCCGCCGCGCAGCCGGGCCTTGCCGATTTGTTTAAACCCGGTGGGTTCGCCGAGTGCCGACAGGCTGGCGCGATAGTCGCCGAGCGCGGTGGGGGTGAAATAGAAATTGGCGTCCTCGCTCAACAACGCGCGATCGAGTGTCCCGGTGCGCAACTGGCCGAAGACCGCTGTCGCGTTGGCGAGTGCCGCGGTGTCCGCGGCGTCGGCTTGGTCAGCCGGCAGAACCACCCCCTCGATCCCGCGGGCGATTCGCATGAAGGCGTCGCTGAACCAGCTGTTGGTGAGGACCACGATGGCGATATCGTCATCGGGAAAGACGATATTTTCGGACAGAAAGCCGACCGCTTCGCCGCTATGTTCGACATAGGCGTGGCCGTTCCGCGTACCGGTCGACACGCCAAGGCCATAGCCATTGGTGGAGCCGTCGGCGAGCTTCACCGGGGTTTCCTGAACCTTCCAGTCGTCGGCGGGGAGCGCCGTTCGCGTAAGCCGGGCGACGTCCCATTTGGCGACATCCCGCGCGCTCATCGCGAGTTCGCCCGCTGCGAACAGCCAGCCATGCGCAGCGGGGGTCTCGACGCGGACCGGGCCGAGTGCGAAGCGCTTGTACCCCGCAGGATAGTTGGGGCCGATCGCGAGATCCTGGTCGATCGCCGTGATCCCGAGCGGCTTGAATATCCGCTGCTGAAGGAAGGCGAGGAGCGGCATGCCCGAGACCTTCTCGACGATCATCCCCGCCACGACGTAGCCGGTGTTCGAATATTGCCATTGCGTGCCCGGCGCGAAATCGAGCGGCTTCTTGGCCCATCGATCGACGATCTGCTGCGGGGTGACCGGGGTCGCCATCGCCTTGAAGCTGTAGTCCTGTGGCCAGTAATCCTGGAGCCCCGAGGTGTGGCTGAGCAGTTGGCGGATCGTGATCGTGTCGCCATCGGTGATGCCGGAAACATAGGTCGAGACGTGGTCGTCGAGGCTCAGCTTGCCCTCGTCCTCGAGCAGCAGGATCGCGGCGGCGGTGAATTGCTTCGAGATCGACGCGATCTGATAAGGTGCCGCAGGATCGGCGACGGGGCGCGATTCGGACTGCTTTCCATAGGCTTTGGCGAGCACGATCTTGTCACCGCGCACGACCGCGATCGAGGCAGACGGGACGCCGGTTTCGCCCAGCGCCCGCGTCACCACCGTGTCGATTTGGCCGACCTCTTCAGCGCTCAATGCCTGGGCGACGACGGGAGCCGGGAACAGGACGAGCGCGGCGGCGATGAGGCGGGTGATCATACGACTACCAAACAGGAAAGGTCGCGCGCGCGCAACTGTACGGAGCGCTAGCGGAACGGGAGATGCGGGCGCGTCGTGGGGCGCTGCCCGCCGCACATCGCGATCGTGTGATCAATCATCCAGGTCAGCCGATCGCGTGCGTCGGCGAGGTTGGCTGGGTCGAGCCCGCGATTTCGGGTTTCGAAGTTGAGATAGGCGAGGTGATGGGTCACGGCGTAATTAGAGAGCGAGCCGTCGCTGTTCACGACTCGCTCGAAAACAA
Source organism: Pseudomonadota bacterium (assembly GCA_030854075.1). Taxonomy (GTDB): domain Bacteria; phylum Pseudomonadota; class Alphaproteobacteria; order Sphingomonadales; family Sphingomonadaceae; genus Sphingomonas. Next base: position 19,913 of record JALYTW010000081.1, on the reverse strand, counting down.
CGTTGTAATCGGCGGCAACGATCTGGTCGGCGCAAAAGGCATCTTGCGGTCGTTGCGTGGCGAGATACGTCGCGAAGGCGACGCTGTCGTCGTCGTCGAACGGGTAGGCGCGGCGTTTCGACGCGCTCGGGTGGAGCGTCGCGTCGCAATAATGGATCGAGATGACGCCGCTGCCCGCGGTGTCGCCCGCGGGCGGGCACAGGCTGCCAGCGGGATCATAGCCGGGGGCGTTGGTGTGGAGCGCGATGATCGGCCAACCGCCATGATTGAGACTCCCCAGCACTTGGCCAGGATAGCGCGGCAGGCCGTCGTGGAAATTGCGGTTGGGATCGATCGCTGGGCCAAAGGCGACCGCGGAGTTGCGGCGTTTGCCGTTGCTGTCGACGGCGATCATCGTGCCGCCGTAACGACGTAACGCCACGAGCCCCGCTTCAAAGCCAGCGTTCTCGTTGTCGTGGGGGACGAACCAGAGGGGACCGTTTACGCGTCTGGCATTGATGATTCGGTAGAGGTGCCAACTCGCGCGCTCCTCGTCGAAGCTGATCTCCTCCGCCGTCAGCCCCACCCAGTCGGCTGGATCACGGTGGCGCGCGAAATCGTCGTCGTCGACGGTCAGCGGGTCGAGGCGGGTAACGGTGATCGGACCGGGATCGTAAGCGCCTGGCAACAGTAAGGCCGCCACCAGCGCGAGGAGCGGCCACTGCATCGCGTCAAACGCCGAGCGGCACGCCAAACAGGTCGTGTTCGTCGGCATCTTCTATGACGACGGGGATGATATCGCCGAGCACGACGCCGACCGCATCGCGGAGGAAGACTTCGCCATCGATTTCAGGAGCGTCGGCATAGCTCCGGCCCGTCGCGCCGCCCTCTTCGTCGACCGCATCGATGATGACATCGAGCGTGCGGCCGACCTTGGTGGCAAGCTTGGCAGCGCTGATCGCGGCGGTCTTTGCCATGACGCGGGCGTAGCGCTCTTCCTTAACTTCCTCTGGTACGTGGTCGGGCAGCGCGTTGGCAGCGGCGCCCGCGACGGGTTCGAAACGGAACGCCCCGACTCGGTCGAGTTGCGCCTCGTCGAGCCAGTCGAGCAGATACGCGAAATCCGCCTCGGTCTCGCCGGGGAAGCCAACTACGAAGGTCGATCGGATCGCGATGTCAGGACAAACCTCGCGCCAGGCGTGGATGCGTTGCAGCACCTTGGCATCGTTGGCTGGGCGCTTCATCCGCTTGAGGACCGCGGGGGCGGCGTGCTGGAATGGAATATCGAGATAAGGGAGGATCAGCCCTTCGGCCATCAGCGGGATGACCTGATCGACGTGGGGGTAGGGGTAGACATAATGGAGGCGGACCCACGGCGCGATACGCCCGAGTTCGCGGGCGAGATCGGTCATATGCGCGCGGACGTCCCGAGGCGCTCCTCCCGCAAACGGGCCGCCGCCCTTGAACGGCCAGGACGCATGGCGCAGGTCGACACCATATGCCGACGTGTCCTGGCTGATGACCAGCAATTCCTTCGTTCCCGCCACCACCAGTTTTTCCGCCTCGCGTAAGATCGCGTCGGGGCGGCGGCTGACGAGATCGCCACGCAGGGAGGGGATGATGCAGAAGGCGCAGCGGTGATTGCAGCCCTCCGAAATCTTCAGATAGCTATAGTGACGCGGGGTGAGTTTGAGCCCGGCGTCGGGCACGAGGTCAAGATAAGGCGACAGGTTCGCTGGCGCGGCTTCGTGGACGGCGGTAACGACCTGCTCATATTCGTGCGCGCCGGTGATCGCGAGGACCTGAGGGAATTTGGCGCGGATGACGTCGGCTTCCTTGCCGAAACAGCCCGTCACGATGACCCGGCCATTCTCCGCGATCGCCTCACCGATCGCCTCGAGGCTCTCCTCTTTGGCCGAATCGAGAAAACCGCAGGTGTTGACCAGCACGACGTCGGCCCCCGCGTAGTCGGCGGACATCTGGTAGCCGTCGGCGCGCAATTGCGTGAGGATACGTTCGCTGTCGACCAAGTTTTTGGGACAGCCAAGCGAGACCATGCCGATTTTCGGCGGGGAGGGAAGTATCGTTGCCATGCGAACCCGCGCACATAGCGCCAACTGCGCGGATTTGCCAGCGTGGGCCCGGGGTTGCTCGACTTTGCTTGAAACGAACGGCAGGAGGCACGCGATAGGGAGACGGGTATGCTTGCGATCGGATTGATGTCGGGGACGTCGCTCGACGGGATCGACGCGGCGTTGATCGAGACCGATGGCGAGGGGGAGACCCGCGCAATCGCGTTCCGCGGCGAGGCCTATTCCGATGCCGCCCGCACCGAGCTCGCCGATGCGGCCGCATTGGCGCTGACGTTCGAGCGTCCCCGCGCGAGCCCGGCGATCGTGCAGGCAGGCGAATTGATCACGCGGACGCATGTGTTGGCGGTCCACAAGCTGCTCGCCGAAGCGGGGCTGGGCGCGAGCGATATCGACGTTATCGGGTTTCACGGCCAGACTATCGCGCATCGACCCGACCGCGGCTGGACGTGGCAGATCGGCGATGGCGCGGCGTTGGCGAAGGCGACCGGAATCACGACGGTGTCCGATATGCGGTCCGCGGACGTCGCAGCGGGGGGGCAGGGCGCGCCGCTGCTGCCGATCTATCACGCCGCGCTGGTTGCGCCGCTCGACAAGCCGGTGGCGGTGCTCAATCTCGGCGGGGTCGCGAATGTCACCTATATTGGCGCGGATGGGGAACTGGTCGCGTTCGACACCGGCCCAGCCAACGGGCTGATCGACAGCTGGGTCGAGGCGGAGACGGGCGCACGCTATGATGTCGGCGGTGCGCTGGCGGCGAGCGGGCGAGTCGACGAAACGGTGCTGACCGCGATGCTCGACCATCCCTACTTCGCCGTACCGCCGCCCAAGTCGCTCGACCGCAGCGACTTCACGATCCAGCCCGCACGCGGGCTCTCCGCGGCGGACGGGGCAGCGACGCTGACCGCGTTTACCGCGGCGAGCGTGGCCGAGGGGATCGAGCGCTTGCCGAAGCGGCCGTTGCGGCTGCTGGTGGTCGGTGGCGGGCGACACAATGCAACGATGCTGGCGATGATCGGGGAGCGCACCGGCCTGGCCCCAGTGCCCGCCGACGTGCTCGGCTGGAATGCCGATTCGGTCGAGGCAGAGGGCTGGGCCTATATGGCGGTGCGCGCGCTCAGGGCGCTGCCGATCAGCTTTCCCGGAACGACGGGCGCACCGGTACCGATGACTGCCGGCGTAATCGATCGCGTCTGAAGCACGCTATCGTGATAGCCCGGTATCCAGTTGAGACCGGACGCTTTGACTCACCTGAAGCCGGCGCGCATATTTTTGCCTGAGGTCGGTCGAAAGGACTCGAGCCGATCATCACTTCCTGGGGTGGGGCTGCATGGAATCCGATCGTCGCTATTACGAACGTCGTATGAAGGCCGAAGTGCTCGCGGCTGATCGCGCCTTGACCGACGCGGCGCGCCAGCGGCGGATGCGCCTGGTCGAAAGCTATCAACTAAAGCTGGAAGCCGCCTGCGTCTAACCGCGGAACTTATCGTCCGTTGCCAATATCCTCGCGCAAGACGACGGGAACCGGGCAGCCATCGAATGAGCGCGATACTGTCAAATACTGTTTAGCCGGCGGTTCCTTGCTAAGCGGATGAATACCGGTACGTGATTTGTCGTCGCGGACCAGCGTCGCACGCGCCTGGGTACAAGACTTTGCGGCTGGTGCCTTGGCGACTTGAGCGTAGGCAGCACCGGTAACAGGGACCAGCAATATCGCAATGGCGATCGGCAGGCGGGTCATGATGTCTCCTCCAGATGAAGCTTGTCAAACCCTGCCCGCCTTAGCACCGCTTAAGCTTTAGGCGGCGTCTTCTTTGCTGCCGGCTTTGCCGCTGGTTTCTTGGTCGCTGCCTTTTTAGCAAACGGCGCCGCAATCGCGACTGCACCGGCGGCCAGTACCGCGACGCCAACCGCTGCGGCGGTCTTCGGGTTGTTCTTCACCACCTTGGTCGCGCTGCTTGCAGCTTTTTCAGCCGCATCGCCGACGGCCTTGGCCTGGGTCTTGGCGCGCTTGGTGAGCGACGCCTTCTTGGGCTCCTCGTGCGTGGTTTTAGCGTGCGGCATGGCGGAGGTTGGGATGCTGGACATGGTGCGGTTGCTCCGATGAAAGATGATGGCCAACCAATCGTGTCGGAACCGGAATAGTTCCCTCGTCGCGGGTTTCCACGGCTGCAATCAGCGTTTGCGCGTCAGCTCGCGCATCGCGTCGTCGAGCCCGGCGAGCGTCAGCGGGTACATCCGCTCGGTCATCAGATCGCGGATGATCTTCGCCGATTGCGAATACCCCCACTGCTCCTCGCGAACCGGGTTGAGCCACACCGCGGCGGGGTAGGTGGTGGTGAGGCGATGCAGCCAGACCGCGCCCGATTCCTCGTTGAAATGTTCGACCGATCCGCCCGGATGCGTGATCTCATACGGGCTCATCGCGGCGTCGCCGACGAACACGAGTTTATAGTCGTGGCCGAATTTGTGGAGCACGTCCCACATCGGGGTGCGTTCGGCGAAGCGGCGGCGATTGTCCTTCCACACGCCTTCGTACGGGCAGTTGTGGAAATAGAAGAATTCGAGGTTCTTGAACTCGCTGGTCGCCGCGCTGAACAGTTCCTCGCAGAGCTTGACCCAAGGATCCATCGAGCCGCCGACGTCGAGGAACAGCAGTAGTTTGACCGCATTGCGGCGTTCGGCGCGCATCACGACGTCGAGCCAGCCCTGGCGTGCGGTGCCATCGATCGTCGCGTCGATATCGAGTTCGTCCGCCGCGCCATCGCGCGCGAAGCGACGCAGGCGGCGGAGCGCAACCTTGATATTGCGGGTGCCCAATTCCTTGGTGCTGTCGAGATTCTTGAACTCGCGCTGGTCCCACACCTTCAGCGCGCGCCCGTGCTTGCTCTCGCCGCCGATCCGAACACCCTCGGGGTTGTAACCCGAGTTGCCGTAGGGACTGGTGCCCCCGGTCCCGATCCACTTGTTGCCGCCCTGGTGGCGCTTTTCCTGCTCCTCCATCCGTTGCTTGAGCGTTTCCATGATCTCGTCCCACGAGCCGAGCGACTTGATCGCGACCATCTCGTCGGCGGTGAGATACTTCTCCGCGACCGCCTTCAGCCAGTCGAGCGGGATGTCGGCATTCTCGGTGCCAAAGGTGGTGGCGATCCCGCGGAACACATGCGCGAAGACCTGGTCGAATTTGTCGAGCAGTCCCTCGTCCTTCACGTACACCGCGCGGCTGAGATAATAGAATTGTTCGGGGGTGTGATCGATCACGTCGGCGTCGAGCGCCTCGAGCAGGATCAGATGCTCCTTGAGACTGGCGGGGATTCCAGCGCCGCGCAGCTCGTCGAGGAAATTCAGAAACATGCTAAGGTGACAAAGGTAACGCGACGGGAAGGCGAAAGTGCGACGAACCGAGTGCAATCTGGGCGATCGCGATCGGCCCAGGTGCGGTCGGCGATGCGGTTGCAAGCCAGGCTGTCGTGCGGGAATGTCATGGCCGCGAGTGTGGCAGATCGGAAGGCGGTAGGACAGCCCCCGGGGAGACGCCAGATGCCGCTGCTGCTCATGATCCGATACCATAGCGCTTGGCGCGCGCCGCAACGCGCGGGTCGATCGCGATCGCAGCGGCTTTGTCGGCGTCAGCCTGCGCGGTTCGACCGGCGCGGCGCGCGGTGACCCCGCGGGCGTAGAGCGACCAGGCGCTGCGTGGTTTGATCGCCAGCGCGGCATCGTAATCGGCGAGCGCTTTGTCGAGCTCACCGCGGCGCAGCCGGACCAGCGCGCGGCTGTCGAGATACGCCGCGGTGCTGGGCCGAAGCCTGATCGCGTCATTGCAATCGGATAACGCCTTGTCGAGCTCACGGTCGAGTTTCGCCCGCGCCCAGCACCGCCCGTTGAATGCGCTGGCGCGATCGCGATCCTCGGGGTGCGCCTTTAGCCACTGGTCGTAGCTGGCAAGTGCGGGCTCGGCCTCCTCCGCCGCATCGTATAGCTCACCGAGCTGCAATCGCGCATCGGATGAGGGCGCGAGCGCGGCGTCCGCAGCCTTCAGGTCGACGAGCGCACCCGCCGGATCGTTGGCGCCGAGGCGCATCCGTGCGCGGGTCAGATGAGCCGGTGCATCGGCGGGCGCGAGCGCCAGCGCGTAGTCTAGATCCTGTGTGGCGAGCAACGGCTGGCGGTTGCCGAGATGCGCGAGCGCGCGCTGGTACACGAATTCAGCTACGGTCGGGGCCATCGCCACCGCCTTGTCGAGATCGGCGAGCGCCTGGGCGAACTGGCCATGCGAGGCGCGTAGCGCGCCGCGGCGACTGAACCCCGCCGCATCGGTAGGATCGCCGGCCTGGTCGGTCAGGTCGAGCTGTTTGCCGCTGTCGTCGATCGCGCCGCGCGGCGTGAGCCCGAACAAGGGGCCACCTTCGTAGGTGACAAACATGCGATGGTTCTGGTTATCGACATAGACCCGGTGGGCGAGGAAGAAGTCGATGCCGATCAGCATATCCGCCTCGCCGAATTGTTCGTCGGCAAAGGTAATCCAGGGGTTGCTGATCACTTCTCCGCCGATATCGATCGAGCCGAAGTGGGTGCGCCAGGAGCGCGATCGGCGCTGGCCGAGGCCGTAGGCGAAGCCGCTGGCAACGACGCCGGGGTCAGCGGGCTTCTTCCCGAGCCGCTGCGCCGCCGCGAGCGTCAGGAGCGATGACATCGCGCCGGTGTCGAACGTCGCATCGACCTTCTTGCCGTCGATCGTCACGGTGCCAACAGTGTGACGTTGAGTTTGGCTCATCGGACGGAGTTGCACGATCGTATATGGCTTGGTGCCAGCCCAATACGCCATGCCCGTTGCCTTGCAATCGGTGCCCTTCATGATCCGGACCATGCCGTGGGGCAAATCATATTCGACATCGGCGATCCCGAGGATGTTCTGGCCGAGCAGCCCCGCGAACCCGGTGTCGCTGCCACCGACAGCGAACTGGACATTGGGAATTGCATTGCCGTCGATCCGCAGTTCCTTTGCGGTCGCGACCCCGAGCGACGTATCGCCGCCGATCCCTTTGAGCCGCGCGCCCCCGAGGTCGCTGATCTTGAGTCCGTATTCGAGCGCGTTGGCCTTGGCGATGGTGCTGAAAAAGGCACCGCTGTCGAGGATGAAGCGTGCGTCGCGACCGTTGATCTGGACCGTCACGATTGGTCGTCCACCGACCATGGTGATGGGCAGATCCAGATATTTAGCGACGTGGCAGGCAGCCAGTGCTGGCGCGGGAGTCGTCATTGCGCCAAGCAATGCTAGCGCCCCATGCCAGCGAATCATCTTTTGTCACTTTCCATCAAGTTCGATGAAGCGGATGATTCCAAGATTTGATCGTGATGCCAAACTAAATATGGCACAGCGCGTAACGAATATCGTCTTGCTTACAATCTAGGGTCAACGATCTTGCGTCGATCGACCCCCGATTTACCGCCCTGCTCCGGCGCCCGGAACATAGGCGTCGATCAGCGCACCGACATAGTCCGGATTACTCGCCGTGATTCCCTTGGCGGGAGGACCATCGGCGTAGATGAAGCCGTCGACCGGATAGATGCTGGTGCCGAGCCCCGCGGAGTCGCGGTACCAGACCTTGACCTCGCTCCAGTCGTTGCGCGCTGAAACGTCGTAAACCGTGACGTCCTGTTCGGTGTGACCCCGCTCGCCATTGACGCGCGACCAATTGGCGTGGGTGAGCATGACGACGCGGTCTTCGACGATGCGGCTGATCACCGCGACATGGCCGAGGTGAAGCTTGGCAGATTTGGCGAACACGATGACCGACCCGACGCGCGGGGCATGGCCGCGATCGTATCGTCCGTCGGCCTGATCCCACCAGGTCCAGGCATCGCCATAAATCTGGATGCCGGAGGCGACGCGGGCGAAGGGGACGCACTGGCCGACGTAGTCGAGAAGCGGGGTGGCGGCACGGGCGGCCAAGGGAGCGCTCGCCGCCGCGAGGGAAACAGCCAGTGCGGCGAGGGCGATGCGCATGGCCTTGGCGTAACCATGAAGCGCTACCAAGCGGTTGCCTGTGGTGGTTAACGAGTTCCGACTATTGGCCTTTTACGCAACTGCGCTGGTGATGTCGGCAAGCGCAGCGAGGAGCAGGTCGACCTCCGCGACGGTATTATAATGGCAGAAGCCGACGCGGACGAGCCCGGTGGCATCGGCCAGATCGAGTCGCGCGAGGGTTTCGATCGCATAGAAATGGCCCGACCACACGAAGATGCCGCGGTTCGCAAGTTCTTGCGCGACATCCGCCGACGACATCCCCTCGACGGTAAAGGCGAAAGTCGGGACCCGACCTGCCATCGTGCGCGGGCCGACGAGCGTGATCGCATTGCTCTGCGCGATTCCGGCGAGCAAGCGTTCGCCGAGGATCGATTCGTAGCGCTCGCAGCCTGCGAGCGCGGCGAGCAACCGGGCGCGGCGGTCGGACTGGTCGGGCACGAGCTCCCCGCCCAACCAGGCGAGATAATCGACCATGCCGACCATGCCTGCCTGCGCCTCGAACGACGGCGTGCCGGTTTCGAAGCGGCGCATGCCGACATTGCCCGCGGGGCGGACCTTATAGGCCTCGACGCGGTCGACCACCGATCGCTTCGCCCAGAGGACGCCCGCGTGGGGACCGAACATCTTGTAGGGCGAGCAGGCAAGGAGGTCACAGCCGAGCGTCGCGACGTCGATCGGCAAATGCGGAGCGGACTGGACCGCATCGACATAGATCAGTGCATCGCGCGCGGTGCTGCGCACGATCCCGACGATGCGCGCGACGTCGTTGACGGTGCCGAGCGCATTGCTCGCCGCGCCGACCGCGACCAGACGGGTACGGTCGTTTAGCAACGGCGCCAGCAGATCGAGGCAGAGGCGACCGTCGGCGGGATCAAAATCGAGCCAACGGACCGTCATGCCCCGATCCGCGGCGACCGCGAGCCAAGGGGCGACGTTGGCGTCGTGATCGAGCCGGGTGACGACCAGCTCGTCCCCCGGCTGCCAGTCGCGGGAGAGCGCACGCGACGCCGCGAAGGTGAGCGACGTCATGTTCGGGCCGATGGCGATTTCGTCGGGGTGCGCGCCGATCAGATCGGCAATCGCGCGATGCGCCGCGCGGCTGGTGGCGTCGGTTGCCACCGATGTCGCAAACGCGCCCCCGGCGTTTGCTGTGCCCGTCGACAGGTGGCGCGTCATTGCCTCGATTGCGGCACTGCATACCTGGGTTCCGCCGGGTGCGTCGAGATAGACCCGTGCGCGATCCTCGTCGGTAACGTGGAGCGCAGGGAAGCGCGCGCGGACCGCGTCGATCGGGAACGTCATCGGACGGGGTTCAGCCCTTGTTCGCCTGGCGCTTCGCCATAAACGCGAGGCGTTCGAACAGCATCACGTCCTGTTCGTTCTTCAGCAACGCGCCGTGGAGCGGCGGGATCGCTTTGGTTGGGTCGCGGTTCTGGAGGACGTCGAGCGGCATGTCTTCGTGGAGTAGGAGTTTCAGCCAGTCGAGGAGTTCGCTGGTGCTCGGCTTTTTCTTGAGCCCGGGGACGTCGCGGACGTCGTAGAAGATATCCATCGCCTTGCTGACGAGGATCTTCTGGATACCGGGGAAATGGACGTCGACGATGGCCTGCATCGTCGCGCGGTCGGGGAATTTGATATAGTGAAAAAAGCAGCGACGCAGGAACGCGTCGGGCAGTTCCTTTTCGTTGTTGCTGGTGATGACGACGATCGGGCGTTCGGTGGCGCGCACCGTCTCCTTGGTCTCGTAGACGTGGAATTCCATCCGATCGAGCTCCTGGAGCAGATCGTTGGGGAATTCGATATCGGCCTTGTCGATCTCGTCGATCAGCAGGACGGGAGGTTTGTCGCGCGTGAATGCGTCCCATAATTTGCCGCGGCGGATATAGTTGCCGATGTCGTGGACGCGCTCGTCGCCGAGCTGACCATCGCGGAGGCGGGCGACCGCGTCATATTCGTAGAGGCCCTGTTGTGCCTTGGTCGTCGATTTGACGTTCCATTCGATCAGTTCGGCGTCGAGCGCCTTGGCGATTTCATACGCGAGGACGGTCTTGCCGGTGCCGGGTTCGCCCTTGACGAGCAGCGGCCGCCGCAGCGTGACCGCGGCGTTGACCGCAACTTTGAGATCGTCGGTCGCGACGTAACCTTGGGTACCCTCGAAGCGCTTCATGTTTATCCGTCCCGTTCGAAAACCGGGTATGGATTGGACGATCGGAGGCGGCGGCGCAACCCGCCAACGGGTTTAACTGCCGCGGGCGCTCGCGCGGGTTTCGAGGAGATCGAAGAGGCCGCGGTGTTGCGCGAACAGCTGTTGCGCACCGAAGGAGATCGCGCGTTCGACCCCCGGTGAACCGCCGAGCATCGCGACGCAGGTCGCAGTATCGGCTTCGATCGGGAGCGCGAGCGGCGCAACGTCGGTGCCAAAGCGGAGCGCGGCACGATCCATGACCCGACGGATCGCGATCCAATCCGACATGAGCGCTGCGACCGCACCGGTCGCGCAGCCGCGCCGGTCGGAGCGCGCGAGCATCTCGAGCGTATGGCGCGCGCCGATCATTGCGGCTTCACTCTGCGCCTGGCCCGGAGTCGAGGGCACCGGGCCGACCGCAGCGGCGAGTGCCGCGAGATAGGCGCGTTCGTCCGCAAAGCCTTGCTCGACCGCGTCGAGCCAGTCGGCTGCATCGGGCTGGACGCCCCGCGTGCGCGCCTCGTCCGCGACGCCGGGTTGATGGCCGTGGACGGTACAGAGCGCGTGAACCGCGTCTGACAGGTCGCGTGCCGCGGCCTGCCCGCCGGCGAGATGCATCAGATACGGATGCGTCGCGCTGCCGTCGGCATTCTCGAGGCGCGTGACAAGGCCCCATGCCCCTGCCTGCCAGCCCGTTTGTGCGCGTTCCGAAATCATCTGTCCCCGGCCGTTCCTGCCCCACCGCTATTCGGTGTCCACAGCGAACGTTGAGCCTTGGATGTATACCGAACTGCGTAAAGACGAGGTTTACGGTGCGGTAACGATGGGGAAAGATCGCTTTACCGCGTGGGACAGGCTCGCGATAACGCGAGTTGGTCGGCGTCCGTCGGCGGTTGGTTTCACGGAGATATGGGATGCGCGCATGGTTGCTGGGAGTCGTTCTGGCGTCGGTGGGGAGCGCCGCGATGGCCGCTGACAAGACGCCGGTCGCCGCCAAGAGCGCGGGTGGCGAACTGACGCTGGCGCGGGTGTTCGGTAGCCCCGAGCTGTCGGGTAGCCAGCCGCGCGCGCTGCGGCTGTCGCCCGACGGAACGCTGCTGACGTTCCTGAAACCCCGCGCCGATGAGAAGGAGCGGCTCGATCTGTGGGCACGCGACACCCGCACCGGCGCGGAGCGGATGCTGGTCGATTCGAAGCAGGTCGGGAGCGGGGCGGAGCTGTCCGAGGCCGAGAAGATGCAGCGCGAGCGCGCGCGGATCGGCGGGAGCAAGGGCATCGTCGCGTATGACTGGGCGCCCGATGGGAAGACCATCCTCGTGCCGTTGGATGGCGACCTGTATCTCGCGAGTCTCGATGGCAAGACGAGGCGGTTGACCAATACGCCGGGTGGCGAGCTCAATCCGGTGGTCAGCCCGCAAGGCGGCTATGTCAGTTTTGTCCGCGATCAGAATTTGTTCGCGCAGCCGCTCGGTGGCGGCGATACAAAGGCACTGACTACCGGCGGTGGCGGCACCATTCACTTTGGCGAGGCGGAATTCGTCGCGCAGGAGGAAATGGATCGCCGCACGGGTTATTGGTGGAGCCCTGACGAACGCCACATCGCGGTCGAGAAGTTCGACGAGGCCCCCGTCCACGTCTTCACCCGAGCGTCGATCGGCGCAACGGGGACGAGCGTCTACGACCAGCGCTATCCCGCGGCGGGGACGCCCAACGTACTGGTCGACCTGTATGTGATGAAGCCCGATGGATCGGGGCAGGTGAAGGTCGATCTGGGGAATGACCCCGACATCTATCTCGCGCGGGTCAACTGGACCCCCGACGGACGCACGTTGCTCGTCCAGCGCGAGAGCCGCGACCAGAAGACGCTCGACATGCTGCGCGTCGATCCCGAGACGGGCAAGGCGAGCGTGATGTTCACCGAAAAGGCGGGAGCGAAGAGCTGGCTCAACCTCAGCGATGACTACAAGGCGATGAAGGACGGCAGCCTGATCTGGCGCTCCGAACGCGACGGTTTCGGGCATCTGTATCTCTACAAGAACGACACCTGGACACAGCTGACCAAGGGGCCGTGGGTCGTCACCAACCTCGTCGGTGTGGATGAGGCGAAAGGACGCCTGTGGTTCACGGGAACCAAGGACGACGTGCTCGAACAGCAGCTCTATTCGGTCGATATCGCGCATCCCAACGTCATCACCCGGCTGACCGAGCCCGGCTATACCAACGGCGCAAGCATGGATGCGAACGCGACGCGGCTGATCGTATCGCGCTCGAGCCCGACCCAGCCGTCGCAAGTCTATCTGGCGGACAATGCGGGCAAGCGGATCGAATGGATCAACCAGAACGCGGTCGTGCCGGGGCATCCCTATTACCCCTATCTCGCGAGCCATCGCCCGACGCAGTTCGGGACGATCAAGGCCGCCGACGGCACGCCGCTCTACTGGGAGATGATCACGCCCAAGCTGGAACCGGGGAAGAAATACCCCGTATTCTTCCAGCATTACGGCGGCCCCGGCACCGGCCAGCAGGTGACGCACGGCTGGATGGGGGCGTTGCCGCAATATCTGGTCGATCAGGGCTGGATCTTCTTTCAGATCGACAACCGCGGGTCGTACAACCGCGGCAAGGCGTTCGAGGACCAGATTTATCACGCGATGGGAACCGTCGAGGTTGCCGATCAGCTGGCGGGCGCGAATTATCTGAAGGCGCTGCCGTTCGTCGAGCCCACCAAGATCGCGACCTATGGCTGGTCCTATGGAGGGTATATGTCGCTGAAAATGCTCGAGAAGACCCCGGGGGTCTATGCCGCGGCGGTGGCGGGCGCGCCGGTGACCGACTGGCAGTTGTACGATACGCATTACACCGAGCGCTATCTCGGTGATCCGGCGAAGGACCCCAAGAGCTATGCGTCGTCGGCGGCGTGGGCGGATACGCCCAGGATCAAGGACCCGCTGCTGATCGTCCACGGGATGAGCGACGATAACGTCTTCCTCGACAACAGCCTGAAGGCGATCGCCGAGATGCAGAAGACCGATACACCGTTCGAGATGATGCTGTATCCGGGCTATACCCATCGCGTCGGCGGTCCCGGGATCAGCGAGCATCTGTGGGGGACAATCATGGGGTTCCTCGACCGCGAGGTGAAGGACAGGCCCGCGGCGAAGTAATTCTTCGTCACCCCGGCCTTGAGCCGGGGACCCGCTCCTTCTAGGCGGGGGTGGCAACAAGCGGGACCCCGGATCAGGTCCGGGGTGACGGAGAATGAACATGGGTTATCGGATCGTGGTCGCGGGCGCGACCGGCAATGTCGGGCGCGAGATGGTCAACATTCTGGCGGAACGTCAGTTTCCCGCGGACGAGATCGCGGTGGTCGCCTCGTCGCGCAGCCAGGGTAACCAGATCGAATATGGCGATACCGGGCGGATGCTCAAGGTGACGAATCTCGAGCATTTCGATCCCGCGGGCTGGGACATGGCGCTGTTCGCGATCGGCAGCGAGGCGACCAAGGTCTATGCGCCCAAGTTCGCCGCGGCAGGCTGCACCGTGATCGACAATTCATCGCTGTATCGGATGGACCCCGATGTGCCGCTGATCGTCCCTGAAGTGAACGCCGACGCGATCGACGGGTATCGCAAGAAGAATATCATCGCGAACCCCAATTGCTCGACCGCGCAGATGGTCGTGGCGCTCAAGCCGCTCCACGATGCCGCGACGATCGTGCGCGTCGTCGTGGCGACCTATCAGTCGGTGTCCGGCGCGGGGAAGAGCGGGATGGACGAACTGTTCGAGCAGAGCCGCAACATCTTCGTCGGTGATCCCGCGGTCGCCAACCTCTTCACCAAGCAGATCGCGTTCAACGTGATCCCGCACATCGACAGCTTCCTCGACGACGGATCGACCAAGGAAGAATGGAAGATGGTGGTCGAGACCAAGAAGATCCTGGGTGCCAAGATCAAGGTGAGCGCGACGTGCGTGCGCGTCCCCGTGTTCGTCGGGCATTCCGAGGCGATCAACATCGAATTCGAGCGTGAGATGAGCGCGGCGCAGGCCAAACGCCTCCTGCGCGAGGCGCCGGGCATCATGCTGATCGATAAGCATGAGGACGGCGGCTACATCACCCCGATCGAGGCCGCGGGCGACGACGCCACCTATGTCAGCCGCGTCCGCGACGATCCGACGGTCGAGAACGGCATCAACCTGTGGTGCGTCAGCGACAACCTGCGCAAAGGCGCGGCGCTCAACGCGGTGCAGATTGCCGAACTGCTCGGGCGGCGGCATCTAAAAAAGGCGGCCTGAGACGTGGCGCCCGCGCTGCCGCTGATCACGGTGAGCGGGCGGTATTATCGTAGCATGCTCGCGACGCGTGCGGGCACGGTGCTCGACCCGCCTGGCCCGGCAAGCGCGGGCCGCTATCACCGGCCCGGCGAACCCGCGCTCTACATCACCCGTGACCCCGATTGGGCGACGATCGCGGTCGGACGCTACATCGCGGAGGATGGGCTGGCGCGCGTGATCGTCCCGGTCGACGTGAGCGAGGCGCAGCTATTCGGCCAGCGGGACGCCGCGGCGTGCGCGCTGCTGGGGATCGATCCCGACGAGTCGGACTGCCCATGGCAACCGATGCTGGCGGTGGGGAAGGAGCCACCGTCGTGGATCGCATCGGACCGGATACGCAGCATCGGCGCGGATGGCATCGTCGATCGATCTCGCGGGATCACTGACGGCTGGCACGTCGCGCTCTTCCGCTGGAATGTGCCGGGCGCGCCGTCGGTCAGCGTCGCCGGAGGGTCGATGCCGTGCGATTACGCCGCCGCGCGGGCGCGCTGGGCTGCGCCCAAGGGCGGGAGTTCGTGATGACGATCCAGGAGGGATGCCGCTGCAGCCCGTAAGCTTTTACGGTCGCGGGCGAGACGATGCCGTCGATCTATTGCTGCGATTGTCGCGACTGCCGGACGTGGTCGGGGAGCGCGCTCACGCTGCCGGCGCTGATAAGTGCGACACGGCGATCGTCACGACCGGGCCGGTCAAGGAATATAGTTTACCAACCCGAGCGGATCGACCTCGACTGAGCATCGGTGCGCGCCGATACACACCCGGCCGTGGACCGTGAACACCGCCCGCCGGGGCATCGCGGTGGCCCGCGTGAACGCCTCGACGCGAGCGACACGCTCGAACCGACGGTGCCGACGTGGCGGCGTATCCCCCGCCTGAGATGCTGTTGTCGGTGAAGCGGGGAGTACGTCGTCCTTCCGCGAAAGGCGCAATCCGGAAGAGCGCGATGCACGTAGCGTTTGCCCCCCTGACTGGGGGATGGTGAATCCATTGAATGTAGCAGAAAGCGGAATCGGAGCGGGCACCGGAGGCGAGTGATGTCAGCAGTCGCGGGGCGGATTTATGAGACGGCGGTCATTATCCCCGGCCACGTCACTGTGTTGGCGGGCAGTTTCGCTTCAGGCGCGTTGATCGGTCATCGGGCTCGATCGTCGCGCATTATCGTTGCTCGCCACAGGTAGCGCGGATGTGGAAATTCTTTCGTCTGGCGCTGATCGGCTTCACGCTCGGTGCCTCGATCATCTGGGTCGCCAGCTTGCACGCCCAAGGTGGCGGCACCGCACTGAACGTCGAGCCTGGCGAATGGCAATGGTCAGAGCGAGGCGGTTCGACCCATCAGCGGCTGTGCGTGACGGATCCGATTGATCTGGCAGTGGTGCCCCTCAGCAGGATCGCGATGCGCAAAATTGGATGCCGCGTCCAGATTTTGGATAACGAGCGAACCCTGCTCACGGTGAACTACAGCTGCAATAGCCGCAATGGCCGCAATGTCCTGCGCGCCATCGATGGCGCGATGGGACAGCTTGAAACGCAGGGTGTTTCGCATGGCGAGCCATTCGCGGTTGATTACGACGTTCGCCGTGTGGGGTCGTGCATGGCGGGGTCGATCAAGCCCGCTAACGCTCCGCGCAGCCGAAATGACCGCCGTGTCGCTCGTGTGCGCGGCGATGAGACTGCGCTCTTTGAGAGCACGCGTAGGCTCGCACGGCGCGACTTGGCCACTCCCAAGTTCAGGTAATGCGGATCAGCGCGATCAGAACATTGTTGATCGTGCTGTTCAGCATTGACGCACATCGCCCGACGGCCTGTATTGCGGCGGGGGAATCGACCGTGGAACGCTTCACCGGCCATTGGCGTACACCCGGCGCGCGATATTTCTCTGCGCTGGTTTTCGCGCTGTTGATCGCGACATCGCTGCTCGCTCTGGTCTACCAGCAGCCGCGCCACGGTCTTAGTCTCACGCCGGTGGGAGCCGGGGTGGCGACGATGCACAACGGTTCGTCGCTCAGCATCAGCGCAATAAATTCTCCGCTCGGAAAAGTACCGCTGATTGCTGAGGATCTAACCCCTGAACCGGACGTGCTGCCAGACTATGTTCGCATGGATCGCTTTTTCGCGCGGCAGTCGCGGCTCGCTGCGGCGCTGGATGCGGGCGGCGTGCTTGAAGCAACATCGGGCGGCAGCGCGCGGCAGATGGTGGTGCTGACGCCTCAGCCGTCGATCCCGTTCAGTTGCTGGCAGCAGCTGGGAATCGGCTTTTTGGGGTTCGCGATTTCCGCGTGGATCTGGGCAATCGCGCCCCGTCGGCTACCCAACCAGTTGTTCGGGATCGCAGGCGTCGCGATGTTGGCTTTTACCGGCACCGCCGGGGTATATTCGTCCCGTGAAATCGCGCTCGACGGACGCCTGTTCTGGTGGCTCTCCTCGATCAATACGATTGGCGCTGCGACGTTCGGCGTGGCGATGGCATCGCTATTTCTGGTTTATCCGCATCGGCTGGTTAACCGGCCCCTGCTGATCGCGCTCGCCGCATTGTTTGGGACGTGGACGCTCGCGGCGTTGCTCCGGGTCTTGCCCTCGCCAGCGATCGGGGGCCATTTGGCGGTAACCGCGGAAATGGCGTTGATCGCGGTGGCGATTGGCCTTCAGATCATCGCCACCCGTGGCGATCCCCTGGGCCGCGCCGCCCTGCGATGGATCGGTACGGCCACCTTTCTCGGCGCGGGGCTGTTCATCGCGACCACGTCCGTACCGATCACAATCGGGATCGCGCCGCTCGTGGACCAGGGCTGGGCATTTTCCTTCTTCTTGCTGATCCATCTGGGGGTGGCGATCGGCCTACGCCGGGAGCGGCTGTTCGCGATCGAGAGCTGGAGCTTCGGGCTGTTGTTTTATGGCGGCGTCACCATCCTGTTCGTGGCGCTGGATCTGGCGCTTGCGGTCCTGCTCGGTTCGCTGTCTTCCGCCGCGGCGCTGACCGGGATCATCCTCTTACCCCTGCTCTATCTGCCAGCCCGTGACTGGACGGCGCGACGGTTGATCGGATCCACCGACGTTTCGGCGGCACTCGAGCAAGTCGCACGGGTATCGCTGGTGCCGGCCGTAGAAGAGCGCGCGATCTTGTGGCGCGGCGCGCTCCAACGGATCTTCATGCCGCTCGACATTACGGCGATCCCGGCTGTTGCCGAGGTCGCAATCGAGGATGACGGCCTTATTCTGTTGGTGCCCGGTATCGGTGACGGCGACGCGTATCGGCTGACGCTCGCGCATCGTGGCGCTCGTTTGTTTAAACCCTCCGACCTGCAACTGGCGCGACGGATGGTCGGTCTGGCGAACCAGGTCGACAGTGATCGGCGGGCCTATGGTCGCGGCGTCGACGCCGAGCGCGTCCGCATGGCGAGAGATCTTCACGACGATCTTGCCGCTCGCCTGATGAGCGGACTTGAACTCGACGATCCGGTCCGGTTGCGCGAAACCTTGCGGGCGTCGCTGGTTGAGGTGCGCGACATCGTCAACGCGACGCTGTCCAGGCCCGCACCTGTGGTCGACGTGCTGGCGGACAGCCGCACCGAGGCGGCCGAGCGGCTCGAGGCAGTGGCGATCGGATTGGACTGGGTACCGATCGCAATGCCCGGCACGCTTGGGGCTGAGGCTGCCAAGGCGTTGACATCGGCACTGCGCGAACTGACCACCAACGTGATCCGCCATTCGCGCGCGAGCCAGATGACGGTATCGGCCCGGCTCCACGATGGCCTGCTTCACCTGAGAGCGGAGGATGACGGCAGCGCGGGCCACCACGGTTCGGCGTTGGCGGGCAACGGGCTGAACAATATCGTCCAGCGTCTGCGCGCGATCGGCGGCAGCGCGGATTACGCCTTTGAACCATCGGGGTTCCGCATGACGCTGGCGCTGCCGGTGTCCGGATGACGATATTGACGCGCGCGCTGATCGTTGACGACGTGCCCGCGGGTCGCTCGATTCTCGCCGCCACGCTCCGAGCGATTTCTCCCGACGTCGTCATTGTCGAGGCGGCTTCCATTGCCGAGGCGCAGCCGGTCATCGAACGCCGGTTCGATCTCGCGCTGATCGACCTGGGACTCCCGGACGGCCGCGGATCGACGCTCATCCGACAACTGAAGCGTAACCCAACCTGCATTACCGCAGCGGTCACCGTTATGGACGACGATCCAAGTATCGAAGACGCACTGGCCGCAGGGGCCGACGGCTATCTGCTCAAGGATTCGGAGCCCGAGCTCCTCCAATCGCGGATCGTCAGACTGCTCGCTGGCGAGCCGTCGCTGTCACCGTCGATTGCGCGCCGCGTGCTCGCGCGATTCAGAACCGACGCGATGCCATCCGACGATCCCCTCTCTGCGCGCGAGCGAGAAGTGCTGGCGTTGGTGGCCCGCGGCTTGCGCGCGACCGAGGCGGCGGTCACGCTTGGCATCAGCGCGCATACCGTGCGCGATCACATCAAGTCGATCTATCGCAAGCTCGATGTTTCATCGCGCGCCGAAGTCACGTTGGAAGCACAGCGGCGCCGACTGACCTGACGCGCCCGTCCGCTGCCGAAACGCATGATCGCGTATCAGCCGGGGGCAGACCCCCCCGTCTGGGGGATGGCGCCCCCAATGCCCTTCGGCAATTCTCCGTCATCGTCGGCATGCGGAACGCGCAGCCGATCTGACGAGCATTCACCCGGGGGAGCATCACGATGAAGACCAATCGGATTACCGCGCTTGTTGCGAGCACTGTCGTCATCTTCGGTACCGGGAATGCGGCCGCACAGACTGCCGCGACGCCGGTAGTAGCTCCATTCGCGGTCGCGCAGGCCACCGACACCCAGCTGTCATGTCCCCAACTGGCTACCGAGATGGGCCGCGTCGCGACCGTGATGGCGGGCGCCGCTACCCAGTCGGTTGCCAACGCCTCGCGCACTGTCGAAACCGGCACCGGGACGACCGGACTGGCCCAAGCCGACGCCGCGTTGGCAGCCGCGGCACGCGCGACCCCTGGCGGACTGGAAGCGTTGGGGCGGCAGGTTCAGCAGGCGCAGAACATGCAGCAGCTCGGTCAACTTCAGGCGCAAGCTGCCGCGGCGGGGATCAGCCGTGGTACGGCTACCGCCGCAATCGGTGGATTGGCGGCAATGCAGCAGATTGCCGCGAACGGCGGCCACATCGACGAAGCCGCAGCGTCCATGGCCGCCGACACCGCGAGCAGTGAGCTTGCCAAACGAATCCCGGGCGGCGCGCTGATTGGCGGTCTGATGGGCGGGATGTTCAAGAAAAAGAAGAAG
>JALYTW010000059.1 GCA_030854075.1 Pseudomonadota bacterium | reverse complement strand
CCCGCCAGCCGCTCGCAACCGCGCGATCGCAAGGGCGACGAGCGGCGCGGCGGCAAGCTGACCGTCAACCGTGCGCTGGGTGACGACGGCGCGCGTTCGCGCAGCCTCGCCGCGCTGAAGCGCGCGCGCGAGAAGGAAAAGCGGACCTATGGCGGGCCGCGCGAACCGCAGGTCAAGCAGATCCGCGACGTCCAGGTTCCCGAGGCGATCACCGTCCAGGAACTCGCCAACCGGATGGCCGAAAAGGGCGCAGACCTGGTCAAGACGTTGTTCAAGATGGGTTCGCCCGTCACGATGAACCAGGTCATCGACCAGGACACTGCCGAGTTGTTGGTGACCGAGTTCGGCCACAATATCGTCCGGGTCAGCGACAGCGACATCGACCTGGTGCTCGACACGACCGACGATACCCCCGAATCGCTCAAGCCCCGCGCGCCGGTGGTCACGATCATGGGGCATGTCGATCACGGCAAGACCAGCCTGCTCGACGCGTTGCGCGGCACCGACGTGGTGCGCGGCGAAGCGGGTGGCATCACCCAGCACATCGGCGCGTATCAGGTGACGCTCAAGGACAAGAGCCAGGTCACCTTCCTCGATACCCCGGGGCATGAAGCGTTCACGCAGATGCGCGCGCGGGGTGCCGACGTCACCGACATCGTCGTGCTGGTTGTCGCCGCCGACGACGGGCTGATGCCGCAGACGATCGAGGCGATCGCGCACACCAAGGCCGCGGGCGTCCCGATGATCGTCGCGATCAACAAGATCGACAAGCACGAGGCCAATGCGAAGAAGATTCGCGAACGGCTGCTCAGCGAAGACGTCGTGGTCGAGGGCATGGGCGGCGACGTCCAGGACGTCGAGGTCTCCGCGCTCAAGAAGACCGGGCTCGATACGCTGATCGAGAAGATCCAGCTTCAGGCCGAACTGCTCGAATTGAAGGCCAATCCCGATCGTGCCGCCGAGGGCACCGTGATCGAGGCGAAGCTCGACAAGGGCCGCGGCCCGGTCGCGACGATCCTGATCAACCGCGGCACGCTCAAGATCGGCGACGTGTTCGTCGTCGGCGCCGAAAGCGGCAAGGTCCGTGCGCTGATCGACGACAAGGGTCGCCAGGTCAAGGAAGCCGGCCCGTCGATGCCGGTCGAGGTGCTCGGCATGTCGGGAGTCCCATCCGCAGGCGATCCGATGCAGGTCGTCGAGAACGAGGGCCGGGCCCGCGAGGTCGCCGAATATCGCCAGAGCGTGCTGCTCGAAAAGCGCACGACGAGCGCGCCGGCCAGCCTGGAGACGATGTTCTCCGCGCTCAAGGACAAGCAGGCGATCGAATATCCGCTGGTCGTGAAGGCGGATACGCAAGGGACGGTCGAGGCGATCGTCGCGTCGATCAACAAGATCTCGACCGATCTCATCCGCGCGCGCGTGCTTCATTCGGGCGTCGGCGGGATCACCGAGAGCGACGTGACGCTGGCGGGTGCCAGCGGCGCGCCGATCATCGGCTTCAACGTCCGCGCCAACGCCAAGGCGCGCGAGATCGCCGATCGGCACAAGGTGGCGTTGAAATATTACGACGTCATCTACGACCTGATCGACGAGATCCGCGCCGGGATGGCGGGCGAACTCGGTCCCGAGGCGTTCGAAACCGTCGTCGGCCGCGCCGAGATCAAGGACGTCTTCTCCGCGGGCAAGCACGGCAAGGCAGCGGGTATCCTCGTCACCGAAGGCGTCATCCGCAAGGCGCTCAAGGCCCGCATCACCCGCGAGGATGTCATCATCTATCAGGGCGAAATCGCGTCGCTGCGCCGCTTCAAAGACGACATCGCGGAGGTCCGCACCGGGTTGGAATGCGGGGTCACGTTCACGCAGAACTTCACCGACATCAAGGCCGGGGATTATCTCGAGACCTTCGAAGTCGAGATGCGCGAACGCACGCTGTAAGCCGCTCTCCCTCTCCCGTTGGGAGAGGGAGGGAGCCGACGAAGTCGGCGGAAGGGTGAGGGCAGGTGACGGGCGGGAACGCTGCCCTCACCCTCCCACTCGGCGTTGCCGAGCGGGCCCCTCCCTCTCCCGCCGGGAGAGGGAATTAATGAACAAGGAACCCCAGGAAAAGTCGGTTCGCACGCTTCGCGTTGGCGAACAGGTGCGTCATGTGCTGTCCGAAATCCTCGCGCGCGGCGACGTGCATGACGAGACGCTGGTCAGGCACATGGTGTCGGTGACCGAGGTGCGGATGTCACCCGACCTGCGCCATGCCACGGTGTTCGTGAAGCCGTTGCTGGGCAAGGACGAGGCGCAGGTACTCAAGGCGCTGCGTACCAACACCGCCTATCTCCAGCGCGAGGTCGCCACACGCGTCCAGAACAAATATGCCGCGAAGCTGAAATTCCTCGCCGACGAGAGCTTCGACGAGGGCAGCCATATCGACGGCTTGCTGCGCGATCCCAAGGTCGCGCGCGATCTTAGCTGACCGCTACAGCTTTCGCGCGATGATCCGTGCGGACCTGCCGATGGTCAGGCGCTGGCTCGACACGCCCGGCGCGCGGCGCTGGTGGGGCGAACCCGAGCTCGAGGCGGGGTTGCTGACCGAGGATCTCGACGAGCCCGCCATGGCTATGCTGATCGTCGCGCATGACGATACCCCCTTCGCCTTCGCCCAGCATTATGCGGTCCACACCTGGCCGTCGCCGCAGTTCGCGCACCTGCCCCGCGGCACCCGCGCGATCGACACCTTCATCGGCGATCCCGCGATGATCGGGATGGGGCATGGCAGCACCTATGTCCGGCTGCTCGCGCAGCATCTACGCGGCCGCGGCGTGCCGATCGTCGCGATCGACCCCGCGATCGGCAACTACCGCGCGCGGCGCGCCTATGCGCGCGCGGGGTTCGTCAAGGAGCGCCTGGCCATCCCCGCCAAGCGCCCCGCCGCGGTCATGCTGTTCGACCGTTAGACCGGGACCATTCAATCCCCCCCAGTCGCGCTCTCGACCGCGGGCATGCCGCCGAGGCCATTGCCCGCCTGTTGCCACCAGAGCGGCGCGGTCTTGCGATTGCCCGTCACGACTTCGTTCATCGTCGCCGAATCGTAGAGCCGCCCGCCAAGCATCACCCGGCTGATCTTGTCGCTGTTGCGGATGTCGACCGTGGGATCGGCGTCGAGCACGACCAGATCGGCAAGCTTGCCGACTTCGAGCGAGCCGACGTCCTTGGCATAGCCCAATGAGGTCGCGGGCATGATCGTTCCTGCCCGCAGCGCCTCGACCGGCGACCAGCCACCACGCACGAAACTCCACATCTCCCAATGCGGCCCCAGCCCCGATTGCTGGCCGTGCGCGCCGATCGACACCTGGACGCCCTTGTCGGCGAGCTTCTTGGCCTCGCGTGCGCTCTCGTCGTCGACGAACGCATCCTCGGGCGCCATCGTCCGCCGCGCGTTCTGCGCGAGCAGCATCGCGGGCGGTTCGTATTTCGAGACGATCGGGTGCTTCCACACGTCTATATGCTGACGCCAATAGGGGTCACCCGCTAGCCCGCCGAAGGTGACGACGAGCGTCGGCGTGTAATTGGTCTTGGTCTGCGTCCACAGGCTGACGACGTCATTGTAGAAATGTTCGACGGGCAGATTATGTTCGAGCGTCGAATTGCCGTCCTGGATCAGCGTAATGTCCATCTGGTAGAGCGAGCCCCCTTCGGGAACGACCTCCATCCCCTCGGCCTGCGCGGCGGCGACCACCATCTGGCGCTGTTCGCGGCGCGGCTGGTTGTAGTTCTTGACGCTATGCGCGCCCTGCGCCTTGAGCCGCCGGACATCGGCGAGCGCGTCTTCGTAGCTATCGATCTGCGCATACACATCGGGTGATTTCGCGCCGTAGATGATCTCACCCGTCGAAAAGATGCGCGGCGCAATGATCTTGCCCGTGCGCTGCATTTCACTGGCGACGAAAATCTCCGCCGCGCGCGCGGACGGATCGTGCATCGTCGTCGCGCCCATCGCGAGGTTGAGCAGGGACGTCCAGTTCTGCTGCGGCACCAGGTCGTCCTCGCCCTGCGGCCCGTGCGCGTGCGCGTCGACCAGCCCGGGGATGATCGTCTTGCCGGTCACATCCACGGTCGTCGCCCCGGCAGGGATCGCGACCGCCGCGCGCGCGCCGATTGCGACGATGCGATCGCCGCGGATCACGATGACGCCATCGTCGACGATCCCGCCTGCCGTGTCAGCCATCGTGACGATCCGCGCACCGGTCAGCGCGATTGTCCCGGTCGGCTTGTCGGCGGCGACGTCCATCGACAGCGACACGCCGGTCGCGGGGGGCACGAACTTCGGCGCGTCGTTGCCATCATCAGCAGCGGCGGGAGCGTCGCGGAACAGCGTGTCGGTCGCGACGGTGTAGAGCGTCGGGCCGAGCGACCAGTGCAATCGGTCGCCGCCGTTCGACCAGTTGATGAAGTCCGCGCCCTCGCCGCTCGCGCGCGTCACCGGCAGCGCACCCTGCTTGGTCTCGACCGCCACTTCCTGCGCGCCGGGCATCAGCGGCATCACGAACGCTTCGTAATTCTGGCGGAACGCGAAGAACCGCCCATCGGGCGACACTTGGTAATCGTTGACGAGTTCGCCCGCGGCATGGACGCGCTTCGCTTGCCCGGTCAGGTCGGTGCTGACGAGCTGGCGCTTGCCTTTCTCGTTCGCGATGAAGAACACGCGGTCGCTGGCGGCGGCAAATTGCGGTTCGCTGCCCTTCGCCGTGACGAGGCTGGCGGTGCCGCCAGTGGCCGCGACCTTGTAGATGCCGGGATTTTCGCTGCCGCGCGCCGCGGTGAGGAAGCCGCCCTCGGTCCGCTGAAAGACGATCGTCTTGCCGTCGGGCGCAAAGCGCGGGAAGCTGTAATGACCGGCGAGGCTGGTCACGTCCTTCGCCGATCCGCCCCCCGCCGCGACGGTGCGAACCTGCCCCAGCCCCGCATCGGTCCAGCCGACGAACGCGATCGTCCGCCCGTCGCGCGACCAGCTCGGCCACATCTCGAACGCCTCGCCATCGCCGCTGATCAAGCGTTTGGGCGTGCCGCCTGCGATCGGCTTGGTCCATAATTTGCCGAGCGTTTCGAACACGACGGTGCGGCCATCGGGCGACACGCTCGCCCAGCGCGGCATCTTGGTGCTGAAGCTGTCGGGCGATACCGCCACGACGGGATGGGTCGCATCGATCACGACGCGGGTGTCGTTGACGCGGAACGGGATGATCCGCGCATCCGATCCATCCGCGTTCGCGCGCATGATGTGACCGCCCGCCCAGAAGACGACGCTATTGCTGTCGGGGGTCCAGGCCATGTTGGGATAGACCCCGGTCACTGCCCAGGTTTCCTGGACGTCCCGGTCGAGCGCGTCGTAAATCTTGCGCTCCTCGCCACTCGTCATGTCCTTGACGTAGAGCTTCGACTTCCCTGCTTCGCGCCGCACGAACGCGATCCGCTTGCCGTCGGGGGACGGCGTCGGGCGCACCGATCCGCCAGCACCCGACACCGCGGTCGTCGTCTCGCCGGTGTCCATGTCGTAACGCAGGATGTCGAACAGGTCAGTGTAGCTGTTCTGTGCATATTCGAAAATCGGGCCGGGCGTCACATTCTTGGTGAAGAACACCGATTTGCCATCCGCGGCGTAGATCGGTTCGCCGAGTTCCTTCTGGAAGACCTCGTCGGGCTTCTTGACGAGTTGGACGCCGCCGCCGCCCGCGACCGAGTACAGCCAGACCTCGCCGGTGCCGAGCGAACGCCCCGTCGTGAAATGTTTCTTGGCGACGATAAACCGCCCGTCGGGGCTCCAGCTCGGCTGGTTGAGGAGGCGGAAATCCTCTTTGGTCAGCTGACGCTTGTCGCTGCCATCGACGTTCATGATCCAGATATTGTCACCGCCCGCGCGATCGGAAACGAACGCGATCCGCCGGCCGTCGGGGGAGAAGCGGGGCTGATGTTCGTAGCTCAACCCTTCGGCAATCCGCGTCGGCGTGCCGCCCGCGATCGGCATCGTATAAATGTCCCCGAGCAGGTCGAACGCGATCGTGCGGCCGTCGCGCGCGACGTCGACGTTCATCCACGTCCCCTCGTCGACCCCGATCGGAATCAATCGCGTCCTCAGCCCGCGGGGCGCCTCGACGTTCCATTTGTCGGGCTTCTTCGCCACAGCAATGCTCGGCGTCGGCGCAGGAGTGGCGAGCGGGAGCGGACCGGTGACGCGCTGATCGGGGTTGAGCACCTGGTTCTCGGGCGCCTGCGTCGGGGCGACCTTGTCGGGCTGTTGCGGCGGGGCGGTCTGCGCCGAAACCGGAGCAGCCAGCAGCATCGCGATCACCGCGGTCACGTCGTTACGCATCAAGTTTTCCGTCCCCGTTTTTCTTCTTGTCGGGCGACGGTAGGCGAGAATTCAGCGCCCGACCAGCGCGCTCGATCGGGTCTCGGGTAGCCGCCAGAAAGCGTAGCTGGTGATCGCGAGCATGACCGCGACATACCAATAGAAGCCGCTCTCATACCCGCGCGATTTCGCGAACAGCGCGGCATATTCGGCGGTACCGCCGAATAGCGCGTTGCCGATCGCATAGGGAAAGGCGACCCCGAGATTGCGGATGTGCGAGGGGAACAGCTCCGCCTTGATCAGCCCGCTGATCGCGGTGTAGCCCGACAGCAGCATCAGCAGGCCGGTGATCGCTGCGAACGCCGCCAGCGGCGAACCGATCGTGCTGAGCAGATAAAATGCGGGGACCGTCGCGACCATCCCGCCCAGGCCGAAGAACAGCAGCATCGGCTTACGCCCGACCCGATCGGAGATTGCGCCGAACAGCGGCTGGACGAGCATATAGACGACAAGCGCCGCGGTCATCACCTGGGTCGCGGTATCGCGCGCGAAGCCACTCGTGTTGACCAGGAATTTCTGCATGTACGTCGTGTACGCATAGAAGCCGAGCCCACCGCCCGCGCTGATCACGACGACCAACAGGAATTCCCTGGGATGGTCGCGCCACAGCTTGCCGAGCGAGGATTTCGGGCGATCGGCGGGCATCGCGCGGAATGCCTCGGTCTCGTCGAGGCGGCGGCGGATCAGAAAGACCCCGAGCGCAAGCACTGCGCCGATCGCGAACGGGATCCGCCAGCCCCAGGCCTGAAGCTGTGCATCGGTCAGGACCGCGCCGAGCAGCAGCGCGACGAGCAGCGCGCACAATTGGCCGCCGATCAACGTGACATATTGGAAGCTCGCCCAGAAACCGCGGTTCCGATCGGTCGCCATTTCGGACAGATAGGTCGCGCTTGCGCCGTATTCGCCGCCGACGCTGAGCCCCTGGAGCATCCGCGCGAAGAGCAGGATCGCAGGTGCCCAGATCCCTGCCATCGCATGCGTCGGCGCCGCGGCGACCATCAGCGATCCGCCCGCCATGAGGATAAGCGCCAGCGTCAACCCCGCCTTGCGGCCATGCCGATCGCCGTAAATCCCCATGACCCACGCGCCCAAGGGCCGCATCAGGAACCCGACCGCGAAGATCGCGGCAGTACCGAGCAGCGCGGAGGTCCGGTCGCCCGAGGGGAAAAACACCGGCGCGAAATAGATCGCGAACGCGGCGTAGGCGTAGAAATCATACCATTCGACGAGGTTCCCCGCCGATCCGCCGACGATCGAGAACAGCCGCCCCTGCCGCGTCGGCGCGTTGCCGCCCGTCGTCGCGCTCACCGTCGCGTTCATCGTGATCCTCCCCCCATGGCGGGGAGGCTTATCGGCATTCAGCCAAAAGTGCCAACCGCCCGCGCTATCCTCCCGAGGTCCTTATGCGGGGCGGACCCATGGGGAACCTCATACAGGCGCGCGCGCGTCGACCTCCGCGGCAATCTGGCGGAGTGCACGTTCGAACGCCTCGGGCGGCTGCCCGCCCGAGATGAGATAGCGGTTATCGATCACGATCGTCGGCACCGCGGAGACGCCCTCGTTGCGCCAGCGCTGCTCTTCCTCGCGGACATGATCGGCGTACGCATCGCTTGCCAGCATCGCGCGCGCCGCGTCGCCATCCAGACCCGCCGCGCGCGCCGCCTCGACCAGTACCGCGTGATCGCCGATATCGCGCCGCTCGGTGAAATAGGCGGAAAATAGCGCATGCTTCAGCGCCAATGCCGCGCCCGGCGGCCCCGCTTGCCCCGCCCAATCGAGCAGCCGATGTGCATCGAAGCTGTTGTAGATCCGACCGCCCGGCGCGGCGCTCATCGTGAACCCGACTTCGGCCGCGCGCTGCCGGATGGTCTCGCGATTCGCCGCCGACTGGTCGGGAGTCGCACCGTATTTCTCGGCAATGTGTTCGCCGATGTCCTGCCCTGCCGGACCCATCGCTGGATTGAGCTCGAACGGATGGAGCCGGATGTCCGCCTCGACGTCGTCGATGCGATCGAGCGCGATCTCGAGCGAGCGCAACCCGACCACGCACCACGGGCAAACGACATCGGATACGAAATCGATGGTCAAGCAGATCATGGTCTACACCTCCAGCTCAGCGGCTCACGGCCGTGTACCACCCTACGGCCCGAGATCGATCGCATCGGCGTGTGCGCGGGCGTTCGACATGTCGGTAAAGCCGAGCGCCTTGGCGATCGGCGCATTCCAGCCATAAGGATCGGTGCGAAACGCGACGCCGCCATCGGTGTCGACGAACACATTCTGATACAGCAACCGCACCGGAATCTCGTGGGGCAGGTCAACGAAGGTCTGGTCGCTGCCCGCATGCGCCTTGTTCCAAGCATCGGTGACACCCTGGTCCGCCGCGATCATCTCCGCGAAGCCGAGCGCATCGTAGACCCGAACGCAGCCATGGCTGAGATGACGCTGGCTGCGATCGAACAGCGCGGGCGATCCGGTATCGTGGAGATAGATCGCCTGATCGTCGTTCATGTCGAATTTGACCAACCCGAGCGCGTTGTGCGGCCCGGGCAGCTGGACGATATAGCCGCCCCGGCGGACCATATTGCGGCTCCGCAGATAGCTGCTGCTGACGTTCGAGAGTTCGGCTTTCTCGATCGACTTGGGAATCGTCCAGGTCGGGTTGGCGACCAGCCGATATATCGGCGCCAGCAAGGGTGGCGTCTCCCGTCCGGGCTGTCCGACGATCACCTTGCGGGTATCGACCAGCTTGCCGTCGCGATAATAGGCAAGCCTAGCCGCCGCGGTGTTCACATCGATCCGGGTCGCGGGGGGATCGCGGCGCAGCCAGCGCAGCCGTTCCAGCCCGACCGCCAGCGCGCGGGCGCGGTCGCCGGGCCCGAGGTTCAGCACCTTGAGCGAGTCTGGCCCGACCACGCCATCATCCCCGATGCCATAGTCGCGTTGCAGAAGCTTCATCGCGTCGGCAACCTGCTGGGTATATTGGTTGCCGCCACCGACGGACCCGGCCGACGCGCCGCCGGGGTGTGACGGCGATAGATATTCGCCATCGCGTAATTGCTGGACGATCGCTGGAACGCGCGGGTCCTGATCGCCGACATGGATCAGGCCATTGTCGGCGATCGTTTCCGCATCACCGTCGGAGCGGGTGGAGTAGGTGAGATAGGCTTTCGACAGCGCAGCGTAATCGCTGGTTTGCGGCGGCAAGCTTGCCAACCATGGCCCCAGCTTGCCCTGTGCGATCGCGGTCGCCAAACCGCCGACAAGATCGGGGGCGGGCCGCGGGATGGTGTAGACCTCGTGCTCGGCGGACGGGTCGATCAGCCCCCTCGCCAACGCCGCCGCATAGCGCAGCGCGGCGTTCGTGCGCGCGACTTCCTGGCGCGCGGGGTCCGCTTGAGCGCTGGCGGTCTCGAGGAAGTCGACCTTATCCAGACCGTGCTGCGCGCGATCCTTCAACGCGGTATCGAGTGCCTGCGTTGCAGCGCTCGTCCACACCGGCTTCCACCCGTTCCGCTTATAGAACGACTGTGCGGAAGGATCCGACGCGGCGGACCGCAACGCCTCGGCGGTGATCGACGGGCGGCCCGGCGTCGCGCCCGGCGCGGCTTGGCCTGCGAGCGCGGGCGATGCGGTGATGGCAGACGCCAGCGCGGCGGTGATCACGGCTGCGGCGGCGAGATTTACGGAACGGTTCTTTTTCATATGACTGCCGAACGCTCCATCGGCGGGTTTGGTGCCGCGGACGGTCGCGCCCTCCGTCGACCTGCCGTCTGTCGACCTGGCGACGTCCTATGGTCGGACATCGACCTGAAACGACATCAGCCCCCCCGTTTCCGCGAGGGGCTGTGTTCGTCGAGCTGAATCGGGGAACCGCTACGCCGCGAGGTCGAAGCGATCGGCGTCCATCACCTTGATCCAGGCCGAGACGAAGTCGCGGGCAAACTTGTGGCCCGCATCGTTGGCCGCATAGACTTCCGAAATCGCGCGCAGCTGCGAATTCGATCCGAACACCAGATCGGTGCGGGTCGCGGTCCATTTATGTTCGTGGGTGTCGCGGTCGGTGCCGACATAGTTTTCGTCGCCACTCTCATCGACTTCCTTCCACGCGGTGCCCATGTCGAGCAGGTTGACGAAATAGTCGTTGGTGAGCTGTCCCGGACGGGTCGTGAGCACGCCCTGCTGCGAACCGTCGTAGTTCGCCCCCAGCACGCGCAAGCCACCGACCAACACCGCCATCTCGGGTGCGCTCAGCCGCAACAACTGGGCGCGATCGAGCAACAGCTCCTCGGTGGGCACGCTGAACGATACCTGGAGATAATTGCGGAACCCGTCCGCCTTGGGTTCGAGCACGTCGAGTCCATCGGCATCGGTCTGCTCCGCACTCGCGTCGGTGCGCCCCGGGGTGAAGGGCACGTCGACCTTGTGCCCCGCCTCCTGCGACGCCTTTTCCACCCCGACGCAGCCGCCGAGCACGATCAGATCCGCGACCGACACCTGTGCACCGTCGCTCCGGCCGTCGAAATCCGCCTTGATGCCCTCATAGACGCCGAGCACCTTGGCGAGTTGGTCGGGCTGGTTGACCTCCCAGTCTTTCTGCGGGGCCAAACGGATGCGCCCGCCGTTGGCGCCGCCGCGATGGTCGGACCCACGATAGGTCGACGCCGAGGCCCAAGCGGTCGTCACCAGTTCGGCGACCGAGAGCCCCGACGCGCTGATCGCCTGCTTCAGGCCCGCGATGTCATCGGCGTCGATCGGGTCATATGCCGCGGCGGGGATCGGATCCTGCCAGATCAAGACCTCGGCGGGAACGTCCGGGCCGAGGTAGCGCGACGTCGGCCCCATGTCGCGATGGCACAGCTTGAACCACGCACGCGCGAACTGATCGGCGAAATAGGCAGGATCAGCCCGGAATTTCTCGATGACCTTTCGGTATGCGGGGTCCTCCTTCATCGCGATGTCGGCGGTCGTCATCATCGTGGGGACCTTGACGCCTGGCGTATGCGCCTTGGGGGCGAGCGTCTCTTCGGGATTCCCGACCGGCTGCCATTGTTTCGCACCCGCAGGGCTCGTCACGAGCTCATAGTCATGGTCGAGCAGATTGTCGAAATAGGTCATGTCCCACGTGATCGGCGTCGGCGTCCACGCACCCTCGATGCCGCTGGTGATCGTGTGATCGCCCATCCCGCTTTCATGCGTCGACGCCCAGCCGAGGCCCATCTGCGCGATGTCGCCGCCTTCCGGCTCCGCACCGACCAGCGATGCATCGCCCGCGCCATGCGCCTTGCCAAAGGTATGGCCACCCGCGGTCAGCGCAGCGGTCTCCTCGTCGTTCATCCCCATCCGCGCAAAGGTTTCGCGGATGTCGCGGCCCGATCCCAGCGGATCGGGGTTGCCGCCCGGTCCTTCGGGATTGACGTAGATCAGCCCCATCTGGATCGCCGCGAGCGGGTTCTCGAGCGCCATCTCCTGGTCCGGATCGATCCGGGTATCACCGAGCCATTCCTCCTCGGTGCCCCAATAAATATCCTTTTCGGGCTCGAACACGTCGGCGCGACCGCCGCCGAAGCCGAATACCGGGCCGCCCATCGATTCGATCGCGACATTGCCCGCCAGGATGATGAGATCCGCCCAGCTCAGCTTGCGGCCGTATTTCTGCTTGATCGGCCACAGCAGGCGCCGCGCCTTGTCGAGATTGCCGTTATCCGGCCACGAGTTCAGCGGCGCAAACCGCTGCGATCCCGACGACGCGCCGCCGCGCCCGTCGCCGGTGCGATAGGTGCCCGCCGAATGCCAGGCCATCCGGATGAAGAACGGCCCGTAATGGCCATAATCGGCAGGCCACCATGGCTGGCTATCGGTCATCAGCGCGGTAAGGTCCTGCTTGACCGCGGCGAGGTCGAGCGTCTTGAACGCCTCCGCATAGTCGAAATCATCACCCATCGGATCACCCGACAGTCCGTTCTGGTGAAGGATATCGAGCGACATCTGATTGGGCCACCAGTCGCGGTTGGTGCGGCCGAGCAGCGAACGCAGTGCTGCTTCTTTCTTCATCGGGCAACCGCCGAGCGGATCGCCGCTGGTCTGAGCATCCATGTCTGTTCTCCTAGGGAATGCGAAAGTCCCGGTCACGCTACACCATTCGATAGAACGACAAAAACGATTAAACTAACGCATGGTAAGTGACTGGGTCGATCAACAGGGTGGGTGCGTGAGCAACTAGGCGGGGGATAATTGTTGGTTCGGAGTGACCTAACCCGTTCGCCCTGAGCCTACCGCAGTCCCATGAACGTCCTCTTTTCATGGGCCTGGCCAAAGGGCGGTGAGACTCGCCTTGCTCCGACAAACTCAGCACGAACGGATTCATTCGATGCCATCGCGCTCACCCCGCGATCGCCACCTCGAACAGCGTTGGCCACAATTTGCCGGTCACGAATAAACGGCGTCCCTTGGCGTCCCAGGCGATGCCGTTCGCCACCGCTTCGGGGTCGGTCGCCTTCACCTCGGCAACGATCGGGCGCAAATCGACGACCGCGGTGACGTGCCCGTCGGCGGGATCGATCCGCACCAGGAACGGCTGATGCCAGACATTGGCGAGGATCGTGCCATCGACCCATTCGAGTTCGTTGACCTGGGTCAGCGCGCGGCCGCCAACGGTCACGGTGATCCGGCGCTGGACGGCCAAGGTCGCGGGATCGTGGAAGGTGAGCGTCGCGCTGCCGTCGGATCGGATCAGCGAGGTCGCGTTCGCGGTCAGTCCCCAGCCTTCTCCGCTGTAGCGTGCGGTGCCCGCCGGTGTCAGCGTCGCCGCCGTCCAGCGATGCGCGATACCGTCGTGCCAGGTCAGGCTGACGAGCTGGTCGCCCCATGCCGCCAAGCCTTCGCCAAACTGGCTCGCCGGAATCGTCGCACGGCGCTCGACCACCCCGTCGGTCAGGCGGACGCGGCGGACCTCTGACCGCCCCTCCAACCCGATGCTCTCGTACAGCGCGCCATCACGCCAGATCAGCCCTTCGGTGAAGGCGGCGGGATCGTGGGGGTAGCGATGAACGATCCGCGCGCTCAGCAGCGGGACGTGCACCGGCGCCGCCGCGGCCGCCACAGTCGGCATCGCGGTCGGGACTGCCGCAGGGCGCGCGGCCTGCTGCGCCTGCGGGATCATCGCCGCAGCGGGCAGCAACGCCAGTGCCGCAGCGATCCATCCCAGCGCGCGTTTCGTCATCCAATCACCCTTCGCTATCCGCCGGTCTCGCTATCCGCCGGTCACGCTATCCGCCGGTCACGTGCAAACGCAAACGGCCCGCCGGGACCAAGCCGGGCGGGCCGCTCATGTAGTCATGTCGCGTGAACCCGCGCTTGACGAAGCGTAGGTTAGGTGGACGCGCCCTGCAGGTTGACCGCCGCATATTTGCCGCGCCGATCGACCTCGATCTCGAATTCGAGCCGGTCGCCTTCATTGAGCGTCTGCATCCCCGCGCGCTCGACCGCCGAGATGTGGACGAACGCATCGGGCTGTCCATCGTCGCGCTGGATAAAGCCAAAGCCCTTCATCGCGTTGAAGAACTTGACCGTGCCGGTCGCCTTCTCACCGGTCAGTTCACGCTGCGGGCCACCTGCGCCGCCGCCCGCGCCACCGGCACCACCGCGCTCTTCGCGCTCACGCGGCGGACCGCGGTCGCTGACTGCCATCGGCTCGCCGTCGATCTTGAGATCGGTCGCCGAAATTCGTCCGCCACGATCGACCAGGGTGAAGCCGAGCGGCTGCCCTTCGGCGAGACCCGTGAGACCTGCCTGCTCGACCGCCGAGATGTGCACGAACACATCCTCGCCGCCATCATCGCGCACGACGAAGCCGAAACCCTTTTGACCGTTGAAGAACTTGACGACGCCCGTGCCCTCGCCGACCACTTGGGGGGGCATGCCACGGCTACCGCCGCCACCGCCGCCGCCACTAAAGCCGCCGCCACCGCCGCCGCCGCGGAAACCGCCGCCGCCGCCGCCGAAGC
>JALYTW010000038.1 GCA_030854075.1 Pseudomonadota bacterium | reverse complement strand
GGATCAGGCCAAGCGCAACGCGGTCGAGGCGCTTGAACGCCGCCTCGCCGAGAGCACCACCCAGGCCAGGCTGCTCCGCGAGGTCGCCGAGCTGTTCGATCTCGCCGAGCCGCCCGACCGGATCGAGGTCTACGACAACAGCCACATCCAGGGCACCAACGCGGTCGGCGCGATGGTCGTCGCGGGCCCCGAGGGCTTCCGCAAGGGCCAGTATCGCAAGTTCAACATCAAGGACAGGAACACCGCCCCCGGCGACGATTTCGCGATGATGAAGGAGGTGCTCACCCGCAGGTTTGCCCGATTGCAGAAGGAGGGCGCGCAGGCTGAGGACCCCGATCGCGACAACGCCACCTGGCCCGATCTCGTCCTGCTCGACGGCGGGCGGGGGCAATTGAACGCCGCGAAGGCGGTGCTCGAGGATCTCGGGATCGAGGACGTGTGCCTGGTCGGCGTCGCGAAAGGCCCGCACCACGGCCGTGAGGGCCGCGAGGTGTTCCACCTGATGGACGGCCGCGATTTCCAGCTCCCGGTCAACGCGCCGGTGCTGTTCTACCTCCAGCGCCTCCGCGACGAGGTCCACCGCTTCGCGATCGGCGCGCATCGCGACAAGCGCGCGAAAGCCATCGGCGCAAGCCCGCTCGACGAGGTCCCCGGCATCGGCCCCGCGCGCAAGAAGGCGCTGCTGATGCACTTCGGCACCGGCCGCGCGGTGAGGAACGCCAGCCTCGAAGATCTGCAACAGGCCCCCGGCGTGTCGAAGGGTGTCGCGCAGCAAGTCTATGATTTCTACCACGCACGCTGACTGCTGGGCGCAATAAGCCGCTGGGATAGTGCATGCTCGGCGCCCTGATCCGCAGTTTTTGCGAATTATTCACCCGCGTCGGTTAACCCCGGTGCATGGCGACCCCCGTTTTCCTCACGATCGATACCGAGTTCGCCGCGCGGCATTATGCGGCGGGGTTCGATGTCGATGAGATCTACCGCCGTTCGCTCGAACCCGCGGGGGTGGGGCTCGGCTACCAGCTGCAAACCTTCGCGCGGCATGGGCTGAAGGCGTGTTTCTTCGTCGATCCGATGCCCGCGATGGTGTTCGGACTCGATCCGGTGCGGCGAATGGTCGAAACGATCCTCGTGGCAAGCCAGGAGGTGCAGCTCCATCTCCATCCCAGCTGGACGACCGCCCGGCTCGACGACCGCAGCATCCTCAGGCGCGATCACATGCACGACTATTCGCGCGACGAGCAGATCGAGCTGATCGAAGGGGCGACCGAGTTACTGGTCGCGGCGGGCGCCCCGCACCCGATCGCGTTCCGCGCAGGCAATTATGGTGCCAACGACGACACCCTCGCCGCGCTTGCCGCGACGGGATTTGTCTTCGACAGCAGCCACAATGGCGCGGCGGCCCCGACCGCGAGCCGGATCTCGTTACCCCCCGATTGCATCGCGCCGCTGCGCGAGGCAGTGATCGAAGTCCCGGTGACGGTGATCGAGGACAGTCCGGGCAACCTGCGCACCTGTCAGCTATGCGCGCTGTCGACCGGGGAGATGGACGCTGCGCTCGATCATGCCCGCGATGAGGGGCATGCCGCGGTCACGATCGTCAGCCATGGTTTCGAACTCGCCAACCGATCGGGGACTCGCGCCAACGCCGTCCATGTTCGCCGGTTCGAAGCGCTGTGCAAGCGGCTCGAAGCGGATGCCGACATGCTACCCACGATGCACTTTGCCGACCGCTCCGTGCTGGCGCTGGGCCGCACCGACGAGCCATTGGCGCCCAATGTCCTGCGAACCCGGTGGCGGCAAGCCGAACAATTGTGGTCGAACTGGGTTTCGGAACGTGCGGCGTGACTGCAGTTGCTCTGAAATTCCAGATTGGTGCACGAACCCTCGCGAGCGTCGATCGGGCATTGGTGCGCGTACCATATTCGATCGACGCGGTGCTCGCGGTAACCCCGCCAGTGCTGCCCCCGCTCCAGGGCGACGGCTATCTCGTCACGTCGTTGCCCGAAACCCAGCTGCCGATGCTGCAATGCGATGGGATGATCGCCTTCATCCGCCAGCGCTATATTCGCTACCACACCGATTTCTCGGTCGGGCGCGAGGCCTGGCTAGCGGGACTGTCGGGCAATGCCCGCTCGACGATCAAGCGGAAGACAAAGAAGGTCGTGCAGGCTTCGGGCGGGACACTCGACATTTGCGGCTATCGCACCCCGGACGAATTCGCCGCCTTCCATCCGCTCGCGCGCCGCGTGTCGGCGCGTACCTATCAGGAAAAGCTGCTCGGCGCGGGGCTGCCTGCAACGGGGGCGTCGTTTCAAACCCTGATCGAGCTCGCCGCGGCGGATCGAGTGCGCGCATGGCTGCTGTCGATCGCGGGCGAGCCGGTCGCGTATCTCTGCTGTACCGCGCATGATGACGCGCTGCTCTACACCTATGTCGGCCATGATCCGGGATACAACGACCTGTCGCCCGGAACCGTGCTGCAGGCCGAGGCGATGACCCAGTTGTTCGACGATCGCTTCGCGCGGTTCGACTTCACCGAGGGTGAAGGCCAGCACAAGCGGTTGTTCGCGACCGGCGGCACCCCATGCGTCGATCTGCTGCTGCTCCGCCCGACGCTGGCCAACCGCGCGACCGTGGCGGCGTTGGCGGGGTTCGACCGTGCGGTATCGCTGGCCAAGCGCGCCGCGACGCATCCGGCGCTGGCACGGGTCGCGAAGCAGGTGCGCCGCTAGCTCCGAATCGCTAGACCGATCCGATGCAGCTGTCCGCCACCGCCATCGTGCTCGCCGTCCGCGCGCATGGCGAACATGGTGCGATCGTGCGCGCGCTGACCCGCGATGACGGCGTGCAGCCCGGCTATGTTCGCGGCGGCGGGTCGCGGCGGTTGCGGCCGCTGCTCCAGCCCGGCGACACGATCCTTGGCGACTGGCGCGCACGGACCAGCGAACAGCTCGCGGCTCTGACGATCGAGCCCGTCCACAGCCGCGCCGCGTTCCACGGCGAGCCGCTGGCCGCCGCCGCGATCGACTGGACGACCGCGCTGACCGCGGCCGCGCTGCCCGAAGCGCAACCCTATCCGCGGCTTTACGATGGCCTGATCGGGGTGCTCGACGCGATCGAGGCGGCACCCGCGGCGCGCGGCTGGGCGGTCGCGCTGGTCCGCTACGAACTGTTGCTGCTCGCCGAACTCGGGTTCGGGCTCGATCTCGATCGCTGCATCGTCACGGGCGCGGTCGACGATCTTGGCTTCGTCAGCCCGAAGAGCGGCGCGGCGGTGAGCCGCGGCGCGGGCATGGGCCATGCGGCAAAGCTGTTCGTCCTCCCCACTTTTCTGCGCGAGGGCGGGGCGGCGGCGTGGCCCGATATCCTCGCCGGGC
>JALYTW010000079.1 GCA_030854075.1 Pseudomonadota bacterium | reverse complement strand
CGTGCGCGACGACCGCGGCGATCGCATCGTAATCGTAATCGGTCGCGGTGTCGGGATCGGCGAGGATATAGCGGCTGTTGAAAATGTTCAGCCCCTTGTTCTCCATCGCGCCGAAATTGAAATCGTCGACCGCGACGATATTGAACACGTCGAGATCATATTCGCGGCCATAGACCCGCTCGTCCCACGCCATCGATGTCTTGAGCGCGGCCAGCGCGTGTTCGGTCTTGGCGAGGTCGGCGGCGCGGACCCAGATGCCGAGCTCGACGTCGCGGCCCGACATCGTCGTGAACGTATCGCGATTGACCGCCAGGTCGCCCGCCACCAGCGCGAAGAGGTAGGAGGGCTTGGGATAGGGATCGTTCCATTCGGCCCAGTGACGCCCATCTTCGAGATCGCCCTGCGCAACCGGATCGCCATTCGCGAGCAGGATCGGATAGCGCGCCTTGTCGGCGGTCATCCGGACCGCGTAACGGCTGAGCACGTCGGGGCGATCGGGGAACCAGGTTATCCGGCGGAATCCTTCGGCCTCGCATTGGGTGCAGAGGTTCCCACCCGATGCGTAGAGCCCCATCAACTGGGTGTTCCGCTCAGGCGCGGTCTCAACGACGGTCTCGACCTGGTGCGCATCGCCCGCCAACGGAATGATGAGCTGGTCGCCCTCGATCCGCCAATCGTTCACCGCGATGCCGTCGACCGTGACCGACAACGGCTCCTGCCCTGCGCCGTCGAGCCGCAGCGGCGTGTCGTGACCACCGTTGCGGGTCACCGACAGCGTCGCGGTCACGCGGGTCTTGGCAGAATCGAGATCGAAATCGAGCCGCGTGTGCGGCACCAGCCACGCTGGCGGCGTGTAATCCTCCCGATGCGTGACCGAGACGGCGTGGGCGGGCTGGGCGAGGCTGTTCTGGACGTCGAGCATCGCAGCGATATAGGCACGCGCCCACGCCAGCGGAAGCTTGTGCGCGCGCCGCGCCGTGCTAGTCGGTCGGCCCACACTTGCCGGGATGTCCTGATGACCGTTTTGATGGCGCGTCGATGCTGCTGATCTTCGGCCTCGGCTATACCGCAGCGCGGATCGCGGCACGCTGGCCCGCGCCCGTCGTCGGCATCACCCGCAGCGGGCATGGCGGCACGCTGCGGTTCGACGATCGGGACGCGGTCCACGCTGCGCTGCGCACCGCGACGCACCTGCTGTCGTCGGTGCCCCCCGATGGCGACGCCGATCCGGTGCTCGACCGCTATGGCGATGCGTTCGGCGGGCGGTGGCTCGGCTATCTGTCCTCGACCGGGGTCTATGGCGATGCGGCGGGCGGCTGGGTCGACGAGAGCGCCCCGGTCGCCGGGCGACGCCCCGGTCGCAACGCCGCCGACCTCGCCTGGCTGGCGCGCGGGGCTCACGTCTTCCGCTTGCCCGGCATCTACGGTCCGGGTCGGTCGCCGCTCGATCGTATGCGCGAGGGCAAGGCGCACCGCGTCGACGTGCCGGGCCAGGTGTTCAGCCGCGTCCATGTCGATGATATCGCGCGCGGCGTCGTTGCGGCCATCGCCGCGCCCGCGGGCGCGTACAACCTCGCCGACGACCTGCCGATGTCGCACAATGTCGTGAGCGAATTCGCAGCATCGCTGCTCGGCGTCGCCGCGCCGCCGTTCGTACCGCTTGACTCGCTCTCGCCGATGGGTCGCAGTTTCTACGCCGAAAACCGCCGGGTCGCCAACGGCAAGGCAAAGCGCGTGCTCGGTTGGTCGCCGATCTATCCGACCTATCGCGAGGGCCTTCGCGCCCTGGCTTAACGGGCGGGCCTTCGGGCCCGGAGGGCAATGACCAGCCCGACGCCCGCCAGCACCGCGCCGCCAACCGCGAGCGGCGACCAGCGATAGCCTTCAAACAGCGTCGACAGCAGCATCGCGATGACCGGCACGATGACACTTGAATAGGCCGCTTTGGCGGGGCCGATCACGCGGATGATGGTGAAATAGAGCGGAAACGCGAGCGCGGACGCGGCGAGCCCCAGATAGACGATCCCCGCGACATAGCCCCAGCGCGGCTCGATCACCGGCGGTCCGGTCAGCGTCCAGGCGAACCCCGCGTCGAGTGCCGCCCCCAGCAGCATTGCGATCGCGAGGGTCGACGCCATCGGATAGCGTTTGGCGGTCTCGGTCGCCTGCATGACGTTGGCGGTCGACGCCGACAGGATCGCCGCCAGCGTCCAGGCGATCCCGGTCAGCGACGACGCCGGGCCATTCGGATCGGTTCGCGCTTCATGGAGGAACAGCAACGCCACCCCCGCCATCGCGACCGCGGATCCGGTGAGCAGCTGCCGCCCCATGCGCTGCCCCAGAAAGACGCGCGCGAACCCCGCATTGGGAATCAGCAGCAACGCGAACACGACCGCGACCAACCCCGATGTGATGTAATGTTCGGCGCGATAGACGAAGTTGAAGTTGAAGCAGAACTGGCTGACCGCGATCGCCGCGGCAAAGGCATAGCCGCGCGCGTCGAACCGAAAGCTGTCGCGCCGCATCAGCGCCCAAATCACCATCGCGACCCCCGCCACCGCGAAGCGATACGCGACCGACCAGCTCGGCGGCACCACCGCGATCTGGTCGCGGATGACC
The DNA here is from genome assembly GCA_030854075.1 of Pseudomonadota bacterium. Classification (GTDB taxonomy): domain Bacteria; phylum Pseudomonadota; class Alphaproteobacteria; order Sphingomonadales; family Sphingomonadaceae; genus Sphingomonas. The sequence continues at coordinate 4,832 of JALYTW010000079.1, read as the reverse complement.
AGCCAGGTCGACCCCCAGATCAGCGTCACGATCGCGAACGGGATCAGGATCGCGGCGCGGGTCGAATTGGGGGGGGTATCGGCACCCCGTTCGTGCTGAGCCGGTCGAACCACTGTTGATCCTCTTTACTGCGCGTGGTCGACCCCGTCGACGTGGCCAGGGCAAACGGTGGTTAGAGTTCCCCGATCGCGGCCGCGAGCGCCGCAACGTCGGCCTCGGCGGTGTCCCATGCGGTCACCAGCCTGATCTCGCCCGGTGCCCAGTCATAGAAGTCGAAGCCTTTGGCCCGGAGCGCCGCCGCCTCGTCAGGTGTAGCGCGCAAAAACACCTCGTTCGCGTCGACCGCATGGATCGCGCGCTCCCCCGCCGCCGCCGCAATCGTCTGCGCCCGCGCGTTTGCCGCGATCGCGTTGTCGATCCACAGATCGTCATCGAGCATCGCGAGGATCTGCGCCGCCAGATAGCGCCCCTTCGACAGCAACAGCCCCGCCCGCTTGCGCCGATACAGCGTCGCGTCGGCCAGCTTGGTATCGAAGAACACCAGGCATTCCGCGCTCATCGCGCCGTTCTTGACGAAGCCGAACGACAGCGCGTCGACGCCGGCACGCCACGTCACGTCCGCCGGTTTGCAGCCAAGGGACGCGACCGAATTGGCAAAGCGTGCGCCGTCCATATGGAAACGCAATTCGCGCTTGGCGGCGAGCTTTCCGATCGCGGCGACATCCTCCGGCGAATAGACGCGGCCATATTCGGTCGCGTTGGTAATGCTGATCGCGTGCGGCTGGACGCGGTGAACGTCGTCGGGGATCGCATCGAGCACCGCGGCGATCGAATCCGGGGTCAGTTTCGCGCCCTCGCCCTCAGCCAGGAACAGCTTGGCGCCGTGGGTGTAGAATTCGGGCGCGCCGCCCTCGTCGTTCTGGATGTGCGAATCGCGGTGGCAGACGACGCCGCCATGCGGCGGGCACAGCGCCGCAAGCGCCAGGCAGTTCGCCGCGGTGCCGCTCGGTACCCACAGCGCGCGGACCCGCGTATCGAACACCTCCGACAAGCGCTGATCGAGCTGCTGCGAGAGCGCATCGCCGTCATAGGCGGTGTCGAGATGGTTCGCGTCGGCCAGCGCCGCCATCACCCGGGGATGGACGGGGGCGGCATTGTCGGAGAAGAAGCGCATCGCCGCGCCTTGCTGCGACGCGGCACCGGCGTCAACAGCCCGCGGTCACGCCTACCCGATCAGCATTCCGCCCCGATCAGCATTCCGGCCCGATCAGAATTCGGGCGGGGGCAGTTCCTCGGGTCGCCGGGGCTCGCGCGGGGGCGGCGGCAACGCGCGCTGGTCCGACGGGTTGATGCTGATGCTGCCGTCGCGGCCCATCTTCATCTCGAGCCCGAAGCCGCGCACCGTCCCCTCGATCGGCGGCACGTCCGGCGCGATCTGGTCGCCATTTTCATCGATGACAGGTCCAATGTCGGCCTCCGGATCGACGTCAATAACCGGCTCCGCCTTGACGACGGGGGCAAGGTCGAGCGCCGATACCATGAAATTGCGCCAGATCTGGGCGGGAATACCGCCACCATGAAGGCCCGGGTTGGGCGAGTTGTCGTCGTTACCGACCCATACGCCGACGACCAGATCGCCCGCGAAGCCGATGAACCATGCATCGCGATTGTCCTGGGTCGTCCCGGTCTTGCCATAGCTGTCGACCGACAGCGACGCCTGCCGCCCCGTTCCCCGAATCGAGGCACCGAGCAAATCGAGCATTTCGTCGTGGATCGGTCCTGGCAGCTTAGTCTCGCGCCCCGCCAACGACTGGTACCAGTTCGGGTCGGCGACACGTTCCAGCCCGCGCGGGTGGACCGGGTAACTGGCGTTCGCGATCCCCGCATAGGCCGCGGTCAGTTCGAGCAGCGACACCTCCGCGGTGCCGAGCCCGATCGTCGCCTCATTGGGAATCGGGGTCGAGATGCCCAGATCACGCGCCGCCTTGATGACGTTGCGCACCCCGACTTCCTGCGTCAGCCGCGCCGCGGCGACGTTCGACGATCGCGCGAAGGCGCGGCGCAGCGGGATTTTGCCGAGATAGCGGCCGTCGTCGTTCTTGGGTTTCCACCCAGCGATATCGACCGGAGAATCATCGACCAACGAATCTGGGGTCATCCCGGCGCGCATTGCAGCCAGATATACGAACAGTTTGAAGGTGGAGCCCGGTTGGCGGCGCGCCTGGGTCGCGCGATTGAACGGGCTCTTGGCGTAATCCTTGCCGCCGACCATCGCGACAACGCGCCCGTCACGGCGCATCGCGACCAGCGCAACCTGGGCCTGGCGCAGCCCCGCCTGCCGCACGACGCGTTCGGCGGTGTGTTGCAGGTCGCGGTCGAGCGTCGTTGCCACCGTCGCTTCGGTCCGAATCTCACCCGCCTGATCGCGCGCCTCAGGCAGGACCCAGTCGGCGAAATAGGTTCCGTTCGGCAGCTGCGCCGCGGTCGAATCGCCGCGAACACGCTGCGGCTGAACCGCGTCGCCCGCCGCCTTGGTCAGGAATCCCGCATCGACCATCGCGCCCACGACGATCATCTCGCGCTTGCGCGCGCCTGCCAGATTGCCCGTCGGTGCGAGCCGCGAAGGTGCCTTGACCAGCCCCGCGAGCATCGCCGCCTGCCCGATGTTGAGGTTTTCGGGCGTGCGCCCGAAATAATGCTGCGCAGCTGCAGTCAGGCCGTAGCGGTTGTCGCCGAAATAGACGTTCGACAGATAGCGCGACAGAATCTCGTCTTTCGACAGCCACGCCTCGAGCCAGAACGAGATCATCGCCTCGCGGATTTTCCGCGCGGCGGTCCGATCCGAATCGAGAAACGCGTTCTTGGCGAGTTGCTGGGTGATCGTGCTGCCGCCTTCGCGCACCCCGCCGCCGCGCAGATTGTGCCACGCCGCGCGTGCGATCCCGCGGGGATCGATCCCCCAATGCGAATAGAACCGCCGGTCCTCGATCGCGACGAACGCCTGCGTCACATGGGCGGGCAGTTTTGCCGCGTCGACCGGTGCGCCGATGATCGCGCCGCGCCGCGCGATCGGGGTGCCATCGTCCGCGGTCAGCGTGATCGAGGGCGGGGTCGGCGGCTTCAACGATTTCGACAGCGGCGCGGTGATCGCGAGCCACGCGACCGCGATCACCAGCAGCACGATACCGCCGCCCGCGCCGCGCATGATCCAGCGCCACGCGCCGGCGCGACGCGGGGACGGCGGCGGCTCAGTTAATTCGCGCCCGTCACGATGCTGGTCCCAGCGCTCCTCGCCAACCTCGTCGTCCAGCGCGTAACGCTGCGCGATCGGCGTCGTTCGGTCGTAATCTTGGCGGTCGTTATTCAGGGGGTCATGGCGCATCGGGTCGTCCAGGCGATCGGCCATTAGTGTATTACATTCCTAAAACAGCCGAGGCAAGTCTACGCGCCCGCGCGCTTTTATAGGATCAGCCTGCGCAGGGGAAGTCCGGCGCTGGCCACCCGCATCACGCCGCGCTATCCGCGCTGCGATGAGCGATTCCTTAACCGCACCCCCGTCGACACCCCTGATCGTCGGCATCGGCGGCACGATCGGCGGCACCTCGTCGACCGAGCGAGCGCTCCGGATCGCGCTCGACGCGGTGGAGCGTGAAGGTTTCGCGACGCGGATGTTCGGCGGTGCCGACATGGCGCGGCTGCCCCTCTACGATCCGCGCGCGACCAGCCGCACCGACGACGAGCGCGCGTTCGTCACGGCGGTGCGCGCCGCATCGGGGGTCATCATCGCCAGCCCCGGTTATCACGGCAGCATTTCGGGCGTGGTGAAGAACGCGCTCGACCTGCTCGAAGAGACCGCGAAGGACGAGCGCGCCTATCTCGCCGACATGCCCGTCGGCCTGATCGCGACCGCCTATGGCTGGCAGGCTACCGGATCGACGATCGCGGCGCTGCGCTCGATCGTCCACGCGCTGCGCGGCTGGCCGACGCCGTTCGCCGCCGCGATCAATACGCAACTCACCAAGTTCGACGGCGAGGGTAGCGCCAACGACCCCGCGGTGGTCGAGCAGCTTTGCTTGATCGGACGCCAGGTCGCGCGCTTCGCACCGCTTGCCCAGCACGGCCCTGCGCGCTGATGGATTTCGACCTTTGCGATGAGCATCGCATGCTCAAGGATCTCGTTCACCGCTTCGTCGCGGACAAGCTCATCCCGCTCGAACCGCGCATCCTCGAACGCGAAGCAACCGGGCAATCGCCCGCGCTGACCGCCGCGGAACAGGCACCGATCGACGCCGCCTCGCGCGATCTCGGGCTGTGGGGGCTCGACGCGCCCGAGGATGTCGGGGGGATGGACCTGCCCGCGGTGGCGATGGTCGGGGTTAACGAGGAAATCGGGCGGACGATCGTGCCCTATACGCTGCCCCCCGATTCGCCGAACCTGCGGATGCTCGCCGCCACCGTCACCGATCGCCAGCGCGAGGCGTATCTCGCTCCCTATGTCCGCGGCGAGACGATCTCCGCGATCGGCATTTCCGAACCCGGCGCGGGGTCGGACCCGTCGGCGATGAAGACGCGCGCGGTGAAGGATGGCGACGACTGGATCATCAACGGTCGGAAAATCTGGATTACCCGCGCGGCGGAAGCCGACTTTACGATCCTGATGGCGGTGACCGATCCGGACGCGCGACGCGGCGTCTCCGCCTTTCTGGTCGATCGCGACGCGCCGGGGTTCAACGTCCTGCGCCGCATCCCGATGATCGGTGGCCAAGCAACCTATGAGCTCGCGCTTGAGGATTGCCGGGTCGAAGGCTGGAAGTTGCTCGGCGAAGAGGGCG
>JALYTW010000192.1 GCA_030854075.1 Pseudomonadota bacterium | reverse complement strand
CCATTTACTTGAGCAGCTAAACTACGGTAGAGGCGGCACTTAGTTCAGACCGGGCGGTTTCGATGCGAGCCGATCCCCACACCGCTGGAGTGGCAGTTTGGCCGACGTATCGACCGATCATGCGCAGGATTTCTGGCGCGTCCCCGTGGTGCTCGACCAGCCATTCGGCGCGGGCGATGCGGCCGATCCGGCGCGCGACTTTGCCGCGATGGCGCAGTATCTGCCGATCCTGTGCTGGATCGCGCACGGTGACGGTGCGATCTTCTGGTACAACCAGCGGTGGCACGATTACTGCGGCAGCACGCCTTCGGAAATGGCCGGCTGGGGCTGGCAGTCGGTCCACGATCCCGAGCGTCTGCCCGAGGTGATCGATCGCTGGACCGCCGCGATCACGGCGGGCGCTCCGTTCGAGATGGCCTTTCCGCTGCGCGGGGTCGACGGCAAGTTCCGGCCGTTCCTGACGCGCGTCGTGCCGATCCGCAACCCGGACGGCAGCGTGGTCCGCTGGTTCGGCGTCAATATGGAGATCGGCGCGCAAGTCTTCGCCGAACGCGCGCTCGTGGCGAGCGAGGCCAAATTCGAAGTCCTGACCGATGCGATGCCGCAGATGGTCTGGTCGACGCTGCCCGACGGCTATCACGATTATTACAATGCGCGTTGGTATGAATTCACCGGCACCCCCGAGGGATCGACCGATGGCGAGGGCTGGAACGACGTGTTCCATCCCGACGACCGGGATCGCGCCTGGGCCGCCTGGCGGCATTCGATCGAGACGGGCGATCCGTATCAGATCGAATACCGGCTGCGACATATCGATGGCGGCTATCGCTGGGTATTGGGACGCGCGCTGCCAATACGCGAATCTGGACCGGACGGACCGGGCGCAATCACGCGCTGGTTCGGGACGTGTACCGACATCCACGAGCAAAAGCTCGCGATCGAGGAACGCGAGGTCATCAGTCAGGAACTGTCGCACCGGATCAAGAATATCTTCGCGGTCGTCGCGGGGCTCGTCTCGTTCGCGGCGCGCGCCAAGCCCGAGCTCGCCGAGGTCGCGGCGGATCTGCGCCAGCGGATCACCGCACTGGGCCGCGCGCATGATTTCGTCCGTCCACACAGCGCCAATTCGCGGCCGACGACGCAGCAGGACAGCCTGGCCGGGCTGCTGGAGGAATTGTTCGATCCTTATCAGGAGGCCGACGGCAAGCGGATCGTCGTGACCGGAGACTCGATTCCGATCGATGACCGCTCGGCGACCCCGCTGGCGCTCCTGTTCCATGAGCTCGCCACCAATGCGACCAAATATGGCGCGCTGTCGGCGCATGAGTCTGGCAACGAAGGGCGGATCGACGTCTCGGTGACCGCGGCGGGCAAGCAAGCGACGATCGTCTGGGCCGAATCAGGCGGGCCGCGAGTCGTGGAACCGGCGGGGGCCAGCGGGTTCGGAACCCAGTTGATCGAACTGAGTGCGGTTCGCCAACTCGGCGGCACGATCAAGCGCGACTGGCGGACGGACGGGCTGATCGTTACCGCGCAGATCCCGCTGACGTCTCTCAGCCGCGGGAGGTCAGCCGGATCAAATCCGGATGAGAGGCAGTGATGTCCCCGTCGGCGGCGAATGCCGCGGCGGCGCGGATCGAGGAGTCGGTGAACGGCTTCCTGATATAGCCGAGGCTGCCGTCGCCATCGCCGATCTGGGCGGGATTGGCAGTAACGAAGACCACCTTCATCCCGAATTCGTGGACCATCCGTTCGGCGATCGCGGGGCCGGTCGAGCCGTCGCGCAAATTGACGTCGACGAACGCAAATTCGCATCCCGGAGCCGCGCTGATCGCGCTCTGGGTATCGGCGGCGATCGCCGCGACATGATATCCTGCGTCGATCAGGATGCGCTCCAGGTCGAGTGCGACGAAAATCTCATCCTCGACGATCAGGGCGGTTTTGGTCATCGGAGAGGGAAAGCCTACGGGTTGCGGGGGACAGCCTTAACCTGAATCAACTGGTAAGGTTCCTATCGCCGCAACAAAAACACCGCGTGTTCGGCGAGCAGATTGGCCGCCGCGGAGGTCGTGCGCTTGTCGCCCGACAGAAACCACGCCTGTTCGACGATGACCGATCGGCGCTTCAGATGATCCCGAAAGTCGTCGATCGTGACGTGGTGGATGTTGGGGGTATCGTACCAGTGTTCGGGCAGCACGCGTGTCACCGGCATCCGCCCGCCCCACAGCAACGATCCGCGCACCCGCCAGTGCGCGAAATTGGGAAAGCTGACAAACGCGTGCGCACCGATCCTGAGCAGGTGATCGAGCACCGTGTCGGGCGCGCGCGCGGTCTGCAACGTCTGGCTGAGGATCGCGTAATCGAAACTGGCGTCGGGATAGGCCGCCAGATCGACATCGGCGTCGCCCTGGATCACCGACAATCCCCGCGCCATCGCCGCGGCGACGTTACCCGCGTCGATTTCGAGACCGCGCGCGTCGACTCCGCTGCGTTCGCGCAGCGCCGCCATCAACGCGCCGTTGCCGCAGCCGATGTCGAGCACCCGGCTGCCCGGCGCGACGTGATCCGCGATGATCGCCAGATCGGCGCGTAACGTCACGCGGCATGCCCCAGAAAGCCCGCGACGATTCGGTTCATCTCCGGCGCGTCGATCAGGAAGGCGTCGTGGCCATAGGGGCTCGACAGTTCGACGAAGCTCGCCGCCGCCCCCGCCGCGTTGAGCGCGTGGACGATGGTGCGCGATTCCGCGGTCGGATAGAGCCAGTCGGTGTCGAAGCTGACGAGGCAGAAGCGCGCGCGCGTTCCGCGAAAGGCGTTGGCGAGCAATCCGCCATGTTCCTCGGCCAGGTCGAAATAATCCATCGCGCGGGTAATGTAGAGATAGCTGTTCGCGTCGAATCGGTCGACGAAGCTGAGCCCCTGGTGGCGCAGATAGCTTTCGACCTGGAAATCGGCGTCAAACCCGAAGCTCTTGGCGTTTCTCGCCTGGAGCCGCCGTCCGAATTTTTCGGTCAGCCCCGCCTCCGACAGATAGGTGATGTGCGCCGCCATCCGCGCGACCGCCAGCCCCGCCGCGGGCGCTTCGCCGCCATAATAATCGCCACCCTGCCAGCGCGGATCGGCCATCACCGCCTGGCGCCCGACTTCGTGAAACGCGATGTTCTGCGCGGTGTGGCGCGCGGTCGAGGCAATTACGATCGCGGCATCAACCCGATCCGGGAAGGTCGCGGGCCAGGACAGCGCCTGCATTCCCCCCATCGACCCACCGATCACCGCCTTCAGCCGCCTGACGCCGAGATGATCGAGCAACAGCGCCTGCGCACGGACCATGTCGCGAATCGTGATGACCGGGAAGGCCATTGCATAGCGCGCACCCGTCGCGGCGTCGCTGCTCGCAGGCCCCGACGACCCCATGCAACTGCCAAGCACGTTGGCGCAGATCACGAAATCGCGGGTCGTGTCGATCGGGCAACCCGGGCCGACCATCCGCCGCCACCAGCCCGGTTTGCCGGTGCGCGGGTGATCGGAGGCGACATACTGGTCCATCGTCAGCGCGTGGCAGACCAGCACCGCATTGCCGCCATCGGCAGCGAGCGCGCCATAGGTTTCATACGCGATCTCGACCGGCGACAGGCTGCCCCCGCCGTCGAGCGGCAGCGGCCCCGGCAGCGTGATGTGGCGCGCCAAGCCAAAGCGCTGGTCGTTAGGAATCGAAGAAACCGGCATTGCCGCACCCCTTACCCGGTCGTTTCGAGCGAAGTCGAGAAACGAGTCTCGCGGGCAGCGTTCTACACGACACTCGAGACCAACGGCGGGGTGGTGGCGCGGCCCGGAGGGCGCTAAGCCTCGCGACCATGACCGCACCTCAGCCCAAGCCGTATATCATGGCGATCGCGCCCTATGTTCCTGGTCGCTCGACGACCGACGACGGGCGCACGGTGGCCAAATTGTCGTCGAACGAAAACCCGCTGGGTACATCGCCCGCGGCGCGCGCGGCGTTTGCCGACGCGGCGGGCAATCTCGAACGCTATCCCGACGCCGGCGCGACCGGGCTCCGCGAGGCGATCGCCGAGGCGTACGACCTCGATCCGGCGTGGATCATCTACGGCAATGGCTCCGACGAGGTGCTGCACCTCGTCGCGGGCGCGTTCGCGGGTGAGGGGGACGAGGTGATCTTCGTCCATTACGGCTTTGCGGTGTACGAAATCGCGGCGCGGCGGGTCGGCGCGATCCCGGTGGTCGCGCCCGATCGCGATTATGCGACCGATGTCGACGCGGTGCTCGCGTGCGTCACCGACCGGACGCGGATCGTCTACATCGCCAACCCCAACAACCCGACGGGCACCTTCGTCGCCCGCGACGAGATCGCGCGGCTGCACGCGGGGCTGCGCCCCGACATCCTGCTCGTGCTCGATCAGGCTTACGCCGAATATCTGGGCGAGGGCGACGACGATGGCGGGATGGAACTCGCCAAGACCGCGAGCAACGTGCTTGTCACCCGGACGTTTTCGAAGATCCACGGCCTCGCTGCCGAGCGGATAGGCTGGGGTTACGCGGCGCCCGCGATTATCGAGGCGATGCATCGCATCCGCCTGCCCTTCAGCATCACGATCGCAGGCCAGCATGCCGCGGTCGCTGCGCTGGGTGACACCGCGTTCGTCGCACACACCCGCGAGCATAATGCGACGTGGCGCGCGTGGTTTGCGAATGAAATCGCCAAGATGGGCAATGCGGGGTTGCGCGCGATCCCGAGCAAGGCGAATTTCGTCCTTGTCGTGTTCGAGGGATCGCTGACCGCGGAGACCGCGTACAAGGGGCTGATGGACAAGGGCTACATCGTCCGCTGGCTCCCCAATCAGGGTCTTGCGCAGGGTCTGCGGATCACGATCGGGACCGAGGCGGAGACTCGCGGGGTCGCCGCGGCGCTGCGCGAACTGGTGGCGCAGTGAACCAACCCGCCATTTCCGTTCGGGCTGAGCCCGTCCAAGCCCATCTCACGACCGTGAGGATGCCCTTCGACAAGCTCAGGGCGAACGGATAATAGCATGCTGCCCTTTGCGCGTGTCACCGTCATCGGGCTCGGGCTGATCGGCTCATCGATCCTGCGCGCGGTCCGCTCGGCAATGCCGACGGTGCGGCTGACCGGATATGATGCCGATGCCGATGTGCGCGCCATCGCCGACCGGATCGGGCTTGCCGACGACATCGCCGACACCGCCGGCGCCGCGGTGATCGATGCCGATCTTGTCATCCTGTGCGTTCCGGTCGGTGCGATGGGTGCGGTCGCGGCCGAATTCGTCGAGGACCTGCCCGCCGACGCAATCGTCAGCGATGTCGGTGGATCGAAGGAAAGCGTGATCGCGGCGTTGCGCGGCGCGCTGCCCGAGGCGACGATCGTGCCGGGCCATCCGGTCGCGGGCACCGAGTTCAGCGGGCCCGAGGCGGGGTTCGCGACGCTGTTCCGCGGGCGCTGGTGCATCCTGACTCCCGAGGACGTGACCCCCGAGGCCGCTGTAATCCGCGTGCGCAGCTTCTGGGAAGCGCTGGGTGCGAATGTCGAGATCATGACCCCGCGCCACCACGACCTGGTGCTCGCGGTGACGAGCCATGTGCCGCATCTGATCGCCTATTCGATCGTCGGTACCGCGTCCGACCTGGAGGGCGTGACGCAGAGCGAGGTCATCAAATATTCGGCGGGCGGATTCCGCGATTTCACGCGGATCGCATCGTCGGACCCGACGATGTGGCGCGACGTGTTCCTCAACAACCGCGAGGCGGTGCTCGAAATCCTCCAGCGGCTGACCGAGGACGTGACGATGCTCCAGCGTGCGATCCGCTGGGGCGATGGCGATGCATTGTTCGACCTGTTCACCCGCACCCGCGCGATCCGCCGCTCGATTGTCGAACAGGGCCAGGACGACGCCGCACCCGATTTCGGGCGGACCCACGACTGAGCTAGCGTTCCAACGCGTTGATCGCGGCGTGGACCCGCGCGTCGATCTCCTCACGCGGCAGGCCCGCGGGGATGACCTCGCCAAAGCGGATCGTGATGATGCCGGGATGCTTCGCGCCGGTCTTGGGCATCAAGATCCCGCTGTCGAGCGCGATTGGTACCGTCGGCATTGCGAGCGCGCGATAGAGTCCCGCAAACCCCGATTTCAGCGGCGGGGTCTCGCCCGGCTTCACCCGCGTGCCTTCGGGGAAGATCAGCACCGATCGCCCCGCCGCCTTCGCCGCCTTGCCGTCGCGCATCATCTGCCGAAGCGCGGTCGCCGAGGCGGACCGATCGATGACCAGCGCGCCATAGCTCCGTGCTGCCCAGCCCCAGATCGGGAGGTTGGCAAGTTCTTCCTTGATCACCATCGCCGGGCCATCGAGCAGCGACTGGAGCTCGAGCGTTTCGAACATCGCCTGGTGTTTGGATGCGTAGAGCGCAGGCCCGACCGGGCGGGTCCCCTCGACCCGGACATGGACCCCCAGGATCACGCGCGCCGCCCAGCGGTGGAATCGGGTCCAGACGGTGGCGTGCGCGATCACCACGTGCTGGCCGAACAGCGCGGAAATCGGCACGCTCGCGACGATCGGGAACGACACGGTGTAGAAGACCACGCGGAAAATCAGGGTACGGAGCCACGCGATCATCGATCGAGCCTCAGCCACAGTGCGACCCGGCGCAGCAGCAATTTATTATATTCGTTGACCAGCGTGCCAAGTCGCGGCGTGCCGGGGACGCCGTCGCCGAGGATCAGCACCTGGTCGCCGAGCGCAGCCCCTAGTTCCATCCTGGCGCGGGGCAGGTGCCAGTCGGACGAGACGAGGCGGATGGTCCGATAGGAATGCGTCTTGACCCACGTCGCGGTCTCGGCGGCGTTCGACCGGGTGTCGACCGCGTCGGTGCCGAGATCGATGCAGCACGCGAACCACCGCGGTGCGGTGTTATATTCGCGCGCCAGATCGCCTGCGCTAACCCCCGGCGCGACCCCGGTTACGAGCATCCGTCGCGCCTGATGCGCTTTCAACAGCGCGATCCCGCGGTCGATTCGCCCCGCGCCGCCGGTCGGCACGACGATCGCGTCGGTGGTGTTGCCCTCCAGCGGTGGCGGCAGCAGCAGCATGAAGACCGCAAAGCCCAGCGACCACAGCATCGCCATCGTGCCGACCAGGGTCGCCAGCCGCCGCATCTCAAAGCGTCCGCCGCAACGCGGAAACGACGGTCACCCGTGCCGCGATCGTCGCCAGCACGACGAAGAACAACGGCAGCGCGGCGATCGCGACCCACCCGCCGGTGTCAAGCGTAACCCCACCGAGCAGTTCCGACCCCAGCCCGCGAAGCCGCGCGCCAATGAACAGCACCACCATCGCCCCCGCGATCGCGCCGATCGTTCCCCCGACCGCCGCGTCGATCGCGATCCGCCGCTGGAACAACCGCGCGACCTGGACATCGGTCGAGCCGAGCATATGCATCACCTCGATCGTTGCGCGATGCGTTTCGAGCCCCGCCCGCGCCGCGAGCACGACGACCGCGGACGTCGCGGCCACCATCAACCCGACCAGCGCGATCGCGAGCCAAGTCATCGTCGCCATGAAGCCGGTAACCGGCGACATCCAGCCCTGATGCCGGTCGATCCGCGCGCTCGGGCTGACCCGTCTCACCTCGGTCGCAACGCGGTCGGCGCCGCTCGCGTCAATCAGGTCGACATCGATCATCGCGGGGATCGGCAATTCGGGGTCGGTGCCGTCACCGCCCAGCCACGGACGGAGCAGCGCTTCCAGTTCGGCGCGATCAACCGCGGTGGCGCTGCGTACTCCCGGCAACGCCCGCAGCAGTGTCAGCACCCGCGCCGCGGCGGCATCGCGTGCGGCCGGATCGCCTTCGACGATCTGGATAGTCAATCGACCCGCCAGCTGGCGTTCGAGCGAGCGCGCCGAGGTGCGCGTCCCGATCCCGAGCGCGGCGGCGAGTACGGTCAGGAACAGCATGATCGCCATGACCCAGGTCATCGCGCGCACCCCGCCGGCCTCGTCGAGGACCCGGCGTTCCGAAGACGATGCCGCCATCAGCCGGGCTGCACCGGCGGATAGCGGAGCGCGCCGGTGGGATCGAGCAGCCGCCCCTGGTCGAGCCGCATCATCTGCGCACCCGACAGGCGGCTGAGTAGGTTGAAATCATGCGTGGCGACGACGACGGTAGTGCCGAGCTTGTTCATCGAATCGAATAGCATCAGCAAGCGGTCCGCCATCTCAGGGTCGACATTGCCGGTCGGTTCGTCCGCGACCAGAATCTCGGGCCGCCCGATCACCGCACGCGCGATCGCGACGCGCTGTTGCTCGCCGCCCGACAGCGTCGCGGGGCGCGCATTGGCGCGGTCGGCGAGCCCGACCCAGGCAAGCATCTCGCGCACCGGCTGGTCGATCTCGTCCTCGACCAGGCCAGCGACGCGCAGCGGGAGCGCGACATTGTCCGCCGCGGACAGATGCGGCACCAGCCGGAAGTCCTGGAAGACGACTCCGATCCGCCGTCTGAATCCAGGCAGCCGGTCGCGCGGCATCGTCACCGCATCCTCGCCGAACAGACGGATGATGCCGCGGCTGGGGCGCTGCGCGAGATAGAGTAGCTTCAACAGCGAGGTCTTGCCCGCGCCGCTCGCCCCGGTCAGGAAATAGAAGGTTCCGCTCGCCAGCGTGAAGCTGATGTCGGACAGCGTCTCCTGGCCGGTGCCGTAGCGCAACCCCACATTTTCGAACTGCACGATGTTCGCCATGCGTGGCCGTCGTACCACCTTGTCGCTGCCTACCTTGAAGACCCGCTGTCGCATGCGCGCGCCGCGGCTTCAAGCTTGCCACCACCCAAGCCCGCGTGCTTAGATTCGCAATCCCGACACACCGCGTCCCGCCGGTGCCCGCAGTGAAGCGTCCGCATGATCCTCGAATGCCCCGAATGCCGGACCCGCTATCTGGTCCCCGACAGCGCGATCGGCGCCGAGGGGCGGACCGTGCGATGCGCCAGTTGTCGCCACAGCTGGTTCCAGGAACCCGCCGCCGCCGTTTTGCCGCCCGCGCCAATAGCATCATCGACGACGATACCGCCGCCGCCAGCCGATGCGTTCGCGGACCCAGCGCCGCTCGTCCCGCCGCCGCCGATCTATGCGGATCCGATCGGCGAGGAGCCAGCGGCGGATTACGACGCGTTCGCGCACCGACCGCCGTTCCGCGCGCGCCGCAACCCGGCGCGACGCTGGACGCTGATCGCGATCCTCGCAGGGGTAACGATGCTCGTCGTCGCGGGCGCGATCATGTGGCTGGGCACCCCCGGGCTGTTCGCGCGGGCCGGCATTCCGATCGGCAACTCGGAATCGCCGCTGCGGCTGAAGGATCAACCAATCGAGCGGCGCGAACTCCAAAACGGGTCCGAACTATTTGCGGTCAGCGGGCAGGTCATCAATCCCTCGGCGGATCGACAGCGGGTGCCCGACATCCTCGCCGAATTACGCGATGCGCAGGGCCGGGTGGTGTTCAGTTGGACGATTACTCCGCCCCAGCGGACGCTCGCGCCTGGGGCCTCGATTGACTTCAATTCGGCCAAGCTCGACGTGCCTGCCAATTCGAAGCGGCTCGAACTCAGCTTCGCGGGCGACAGCGCTCGCTGAATGGAGGGGCGCTGAACGGAGGGGCGCTGAACGGAAGGGACGCTGACCGGGGCGGGCGAACATGGGTAAGAAAGGACGTTGCGGACCCGATGACGCTTTGCTAGGGGCGTCCCCTGCCAGCTGCCGGTCCCTCTAAAACATGGACCGGCGCTCAATCACGTGCGGCCGTGGCGGAACTGGTAGACGCGCAACGTTGAGGTCGTTGTGGGCGAAAGCCCGTGGAAGTTCGAGTCTTCTCGGCCGCACCATTCCCGTTCAGCTGTGGGCACCACATTGCCCAGCCGAACCCGATTTGCGCGCGCGCATTACGGTGCGAGCGATGAAGCATGCAGCGTACGATCTCTATGCCGCGTTATATGGCCAGCCCACGCTCGCGACGACCGCGCAGATCCGTGCCGCGATCGCGGACGCGCGCGCGGCTGGACTAGGCGGGGACCACAGGTCCGAAGTCCTGTTCGAGGAATGGGACGAACTTGTCGATGCATGGAACGTCGATTTGGCCGATCAGTATGCGATGATACCCCGGCTGGGTCGGCGGACCCGGCTGGGCGCGAAGCAGCGCGAGTCGGCGTGGAGCGTGTTCGATTTCGTCCGGCGGCGGCTAGAGGCGCGGGGGCTAGTCACTTGGGCGATGATCTTTGCGCGGCTCACCGTAACGCTGAGCGACGGCGGCGCGCTGCCCTTTACGCATGTCGTCGTCGACGAGGCGCAGGATCTATCGGTTGCGCAAGTGCGCTTCCTCGCCGCGGTTGCGCGCCGCCGTGCAGATGCGTTGTTCCTGGCGGGCGATATCGGCCAGCGGATCTTCCACCTGCCGTTCAGTTGGGCGCGGCTGGGGCTCGACGTGCGCGGGCGCAGCCATGCGCTCAAAGTGAACTATCGCACCTCGCACCAGATCCGCAGCGCCGCCAACCGACTGCTGCCGGGATCGATCACCGATCTCGACGGAATCGAGGAAGGGCGCGGCGGCACGGTGTCCGTATTCGACGGTCCCGAACCCATCGTCGCGATCGTCGCCGATAAGGCTGCCGAAACGCGCGCGGTTGCCGATTTCTTGGTTGAGTGCGCGACGGTGGGGATCAGGCCGGATGAGATCGGTATCCTCGTCCGCGGCGACGGACAGCTCGGTCGCGCGCGTGCGGCGGCGGTCGCGGCGGGGCTCGACCCGCGTGCCGAGGATGGCGTCGCAATTACGACGATGCACACCGCGAAGGGCCTCGAATTTCGCGCGGTGGCCGTGATGGCGTGCGACGAGGAGGTGCTGCCCGATCCGGTGCGGCTCGCCGCGATCGCCGACGGCGCCGATCTTGAGGCAGCATACGACACCGAACGGCACCTGCTCTACGTCGCCTGCACCCGCGCACGCGACCGACTGATCGTATCAGGGGTGACGCCGGGGTCCGAATTCATCGACGACCTAGTCCGCCCGTGACGCGCCCGCTGCTCGATCACACCGCGCAGGACCTCGCCGAGGCGACCGAGCGCAACCGCACCTCTCGATCGAGTACAGGACTGGACGAACCCTGGCCAAACAGAACGACGGGAATTAAGCCGATTGCCGCCTGGCAGGTTTCGGGCACCTGGCCGCGCAGGGCGGACCTTCGTTCAGTCCGACGACTGAGCCACTAATGACTCATATCCCGACATCATTCTGCGGACGGCACCTTTCGGAACCGGACTCTCGTTCATCGGGCACGCAACACATTGGCATACCCCCCTTAAAGACCTGACCGTGTGTTCAGGGACATTTCTCGAATCGACTACGGCGGACAGCAAATCCCCACCGCCTCCGGATAGGCCGGTTTACATGAGATGGGGACGGTATCGACCGTAGCCGGTGAAACAATGCTCCCGAGCCGTTTACTGGCGCCTTGTTTGGGGATCACTTACCACATCGCCGAGTTATTCCTCAGCAGAAGCCTCTGTAGATAAAGAGTCAGATATCCTGACACAACTAGCATTTAGACGGGCGGCATTTCTTACCCATTGCAATCGTCTCTTTGTCGCGTATGAAAGTTCGCCGGCCATTTTCAATTTGCCGGGATATTTGTTTCGTCGCGGGGGAATTTTTTCATGTCATCATACCGTTCGCCGGTTTCCGGTTTGTTTTGCTCTGCCCGCAGCGCGGCGCTTCGCCGGGCGCTCATGAACGGCACGGGGGTGATTGCGCTCGCTGCGATGGCCGTACCAAGCCTAGCGAATCCAGTTAATGATGCCGCGGCGCTTGGGATTAATGCACCCGATACGGTCACCGCAGTAAAGGCGCTGGCGACCCGGGTGATGGCCCAGCCCCACAATTATGCGGCCGAAATTCGAAACGAAGCGCCGACCTTGGGGCTTTCCGATGGATCAGGAGAACTGACGGCACTGATCGCGCGAACCGGCGTACTGTTGTCGCGCGGAACATCGCAAGGCGAACTGACATCGTTGTTTATGGCTGCTGTGCAGAGCGAAGGCGGCGGCCGCCATGGTCTTTCGACCGCGGCCACGGCAGGCATCTCGGTCGGTATCGTCGCTGCGGTGACGGGCGCAGTTCTCATTGCGACATCCGACGATAACAATCGGCGGGCAACGACGACGCCGATCTCGACGGCTCCGACGCCGACGCCGACGCCGACGCCGACACCGACGCC
>JALYTW010000186.1 GCA_030854075.1 Pseudomonadota bacterium | reverse complement strand
TGCCCGACGCGGTCGATGACCGGACCGCGGCGGCGTTGCTGTTGAAGGGCGCGACTGCCGCGTTCCTGATCGAGGCGTGCGCTAAAGTCGAAGCGGGGCAGGCGGTGCTGGTCCATGCCGCGGCGGGCGGGGTCGGACACATCCTGGTCGGCTGGCTCAAGGATATCGGTGCGACCGTGATCGCGAGCGTCGGGACCGACGAGAAGATGGCTATGGTGCGCGATCTGGGTGCCGATCACGTCATCAACCACAAGCGCGAGGATGTTGGGGCACGAGTCCGCGCGATCGTGCCCGAGGGCGTCCCGGTCGTGCTCGACGGGGTCGGCAAGGCGACCTGGCCGGTGTCGCTCGCCAGCGTCGCGCGGCGTGGGTTGATCGTCAGCTACGGCAACGCGTCGGGCGCGGTCGACGGGGTCAATCTCGGTATCCTGGCGGCGAAGGGGTCGATCTTCGTCACGCGCCCGACGTTGTTCGATTATGCGGTGACGCGGGCGGAGAAACAGCAATTGGTCGACCGGGTGTTCGCGATGCTCGGCAAGGGTGCGATCGCGCCCGAAATCGGGCAGGAGTTTGCGCTGACCGATGCCGCGGCGGCGCACCGTGCGATGGAGGCGGGCGAGACCCATGGGAGCACGATTTTGATCCCGTGAAGCGCGATGACTTTACCTTATTCCGTTCGTGCTGAGCTTGTCGAAGCACGGTGGGACTCACTGCCCCCTTCGGCGAAGCTCAGGACAGGCTTCGACAAGCTCAGGGCGAACGGTTTTTATGTGACGATCAGCCGCCGTCGCACGCTGATCAGGTCGGCGCCTCGTCGTTGAGCAGCAGCGCCTCGCCCGCCAGATAGAGCGAGCCCGCGATCAGGACGAGCTGCGCGCCGCCGACGGAATCGGCGAGGCGCGCGATCGCGTGGTCGATGCCGTCGGCGGTCTCGGCGGCCAGGTCGAGTTGGCGCGCGATTCCCGCCAGCGCTGCGGGGGCATGGTGCGCGTGGCCGGGGACGGGGATCGCAATGACGCGGGTCAGCGAGGCGGCGAGCGCGGCGAGGATGCCCTCGGCGTCCTTGTTCGCGAGCATACCGGTGATCATCACGACGGGGCGACCGCGCGCGAGGGTGCGCAGCGCGCGCGCGATCGGGACCGCGGCGGCGGGGTTGTGCGCGCCGTCGAGCCATAGCTCGCTGCTGGATGGCAGCTTTGCCACGAGCGGGCCATCGCCAAGCCGCTGCATCCGCGCGGGCCAGATCGCCCAGTCGGCGGCGGCGCGCAGCGCGGCCTCGGGGACCGACAGCGCGCCCTGGTGACGGAGCATCGCGATCGCGAGCGCCAAATTGCGCGCCTGGTGCGCGCCGACCAGGCGAGGGCGGTGGGTGACGATGCTGAACCCCGCATCCTGATAGCGCATCGTCGAATGGGCGGTGTCGCTGGTCCAGGCCTGGTTGCGCGCGATGACCGGCGCGCCCGCTGCCGCCGCCACCGCGGCGATGCGCGCGCGGATCGCGCTGGGGTAGTTCATCGTGACGAGCGGCACGCCGGGTTTGGCGATCCCCGCCTTCTCCGCGGCGATCTCGATCAGGCGATCACCGAGAAACGCCTGGTGGTCGATGCCGAGTTGCGCGATTCCGGTGACGACGGGGGTGACGACGTTGGTCGCATCGAGCCGACCGCCCAAGCCGACCTCGAGGATCGTCGCGGCGGCGGGGGTGCGGCTGAAGGCGAGGAAGGCGGTGGCGGTCGTGACTTCGAAGAAGCTCGCGCCGATGCCGTCGGCGACGTCGAGCACCTCCTTGAGCAGCGCAGCCAGCGCGTCGTCGTCGATCAGCCGCCCGGCGAGCCGGATGCGTTCGTTGAAGCGGACGAGGTGGGGGGAGGAATAGACATGGACGCTGTGCCCGGCGGCTTCGATCGCGGCGCGCAGGAAGGCGCAGGTCGATCCCTTGCCGTTGGTGCCCGCGACGTGGAACACCGGCGGGAGCGACAGGTGCGGATCGCCGAGGCGCGCCAGCAGCGCGGTGATCCGTTCGAGCCCGAGGATATCCGCGCCGGGTGACAGCGCGGTGAGCCGGTCGAGTTGGCGCTGGACCGCGGGGGAGGATGAGGTGGCGTGGTCGGGCAAACTGTCGATCCTCGTGGCCTGTCCTCACCCTTCGCCGCCAGCGGGAAGGTGAGGACAGGGCTGGCCCTTACGCCGCCTTCCGGTTTCCGCACAGATAGCCGATCGTCCGCGCGAGTTCGGCCTTCAGCGCGTGGCGGTGAACGACCATGTCGATCAGGCCGTGGTCGAGATAATATTCGCTGGTCTGGAAATCTTCGGGCAGTTTTTCGCGGATCGTGCTTTCGATCACGCGGCGCCCGGTGAAGGCGAGGGTCGCCTTGGGTTCGGCGATGTGGATGTCACCGAGCATCGCGTACGCCGCCATGACGCCGCCAGAGGTCGGGTCGGTCAGCACGACGATATAGGGCAGCCCGGCGTCGTGGAGCATCTGGATCGCGACGGTGCTGCGCGGCATCTGCATCAGGCTGAGGATACCCTCCTGCATCCGCGCGCCGCCGCTGGCAGTGAAGATGATATAGGGACAGCGATCCGCGATCGCATTCTCGACCCCACGGACGAACGCCTCGCCGACCGCGAGCCCCATCGATCCGCCCATGAACGCGAAATCCTGGACCCCGACGACCGCGGCGTGGCCATCGATCGTACCGCGCGCGTTGATCAGCGCATCCTGCTCGTTGGTCGCGGCGCGCGCCGCCTTGATGCGATCCGAATACCGTTTCTGATCGCGGAATTTCAGCGGATCCTCGGGAACGCGGGGTGTCGCGAGCTCGGTGTAGCTGCCCGCGTCGAAGATCTGTGCAAAGCGCGGTTTCGGGCCGATCCGTTCGTGGTGGTCGCACTTGGGGCAGACGTAGAGATTTTCCTCCAATTCCTTGGAGAAGACCATCTGGCCGCAACCCTTGCACTTGTGCCAGAGATTCTCGTCCGATGCGTC
>JALYTW010000169.1 GCA_030854075.1 Pseudomonadota bacterium | reverse complement strand
TCGAGATCATGTTCGGCCGCCTGAAGGACTGGCGCCGCGTCGCCACCCGGTACGATCGATGCCCGACGGTCTTCTTCTCCGCCATCGCGCTCGCCGCCACCGTCATCTTCTGGCTCTGATCAACGAGTCCTGAGCCTAGGTGGCTTTGATAAATACGTTGCCGATACCACGAGCCGCTCCTTGCGGAACGCGGCGAGGCGGGATGAGAGCGCGATTGGCGACGGAAATGGATCGAAAGTACGCGACTTTGAGTATCACGGATCGTTACCGATATGGCCCCAAGTCGAGACACACTTGGCCACACCTGAGCTTCTGCCCACTAAGGCGTCGCACAAAGCGGCTCGATAAAGAATGCCGCTGTCGTAAACGATGCTGTTCTGATGCATCGGTCGCAAAGGAGACTTAGTGCGATTCAGCCATTAACCGCGGCCGTTGCCCGACGATCAGAAGTTGACCGAGACTCCCAGTGTCGCGGTCGTGCCGACATTGTAGAGGTTGTAATAGATGCGGTTGTCGCCGCTCTGCTGATATTCCTGATATTTGGTCCCGGTGATGTTCCGCACCTCGAACTTGATTTCGGCAGGCACGCCCTCGAACTCCACGCCCTCGCGCGCGATGAAATCCAGGTGGAAGCCGGGCTGTTCGCGGATGTCGGGCTGGCCCGACGGCCCGCGCCGCGTCGTCCGCATGCTGGCATAGGATAGCAGCAGCGTCTGCTGCGACAGGTTATCCCGATCCTCCAACCCCAGCTCGATATTGGCAATGTAGTTCGACTGGCCGGTCAACGGCGTGCCGTCACGGAACAGCTGGTTGGCCAGCGTCACCGACAGCGGGAACGCCGCCACCGGATCGTCGGGGCCGACTTTGATCCGCGAATGGGTGTAGGTGTAGTTGGCGACGACCACCGCCCGGCGCGACGCGAAGAACTCGCCCGGCAACGACGACAGGTCGAAATATTTCTGGGTTTCGACCTCCGCGCCATACAGGTTTGCGCGCGGCGCATTCGCGAAGCTGGTCGTGACGTTATTGCCGTCGAAGCTCGCATAGGTCTCGATCGGATGGTCAATCCGCTTGAAGAACCCGGCGAGCGAAATGCGCTGGTCGCGCGCAAAATAATATTCGTAGCGCGCCTCCGCATTGTAGAGTTGGCTGTCGGTCAGCTGCGGGTTACCGCGGAACGACGCGTTGGTTTCCGGATCATAATAGGTCTGGAACACCAGCTCGCGAAACTGCGGGCGCGCGATCGTCTTCGATCCGCTGAGCCGGAACTGCATTTCGGGGTTGAGCTGATAGGTCAGCGTCAGCGCCGGCAGGAAATAGTCGCGGTTCAGGTTCGTCGCGGGCGGCAAGCTGGGATTGACCGTGAACACCTGGATCGGCGCGACCGTCTGCTTGGCGGTCTCGTAGCGGACCCCGCCGTTGACGCTCAGCGCATCGGTGATCTGCGCCTGGAACTGCGCATAGCCCGCGTGATTGCGCAGCTTTGCCCGGTACGACGGATTGCCGCCTTCATTATTGACCAAGCCAATGCCGAACGCCTTAATGACCGAGGATTGCAGCAGAAAGTCGGGGCGGAACAGCGAGACGCCGAGCGGCACGTTGCTGTTGCCCTGGAACAGGAACGATCGCCGGTCGGTTCGGCGGTTCGTGTCCGAATAGGCATAGCCGAAGGTCAGCGTCAGGTCGGGGAACAATTTGTAGCTCAGATCTGCGCCGCCCGACCACAGATCCTCGTTCAGTTTCGAAAACGCGATCGACGCGGTGCCGGCGTTGCCGCCGACGTTAAGCGTATCGAGGAAATACTGGCCATAGGGGTCGGCGGATTTGTTGCTGCGCGCATAGGTGAAGCTGATCTCATCGGGCGCGTCACGCTGCGAATTCGCGTACCCGCCGCGCAAGTCGAGCGACAGCGCGTCGCTCAGGTGGAATTCCCCAACCAATTGGCCATCGATCAGCTGCCGCGCGAACCAGACCGAATCCTGCTCGAGGAAGCTGACGCCGGGGCTGTCCGAATTCCGACTGCCCAGCCCGAGCCGGGCCTGTTTCAGCGTATCGCGAACATACAGACCGGTGGCGCGGACCTTGTTGCGCCCGAATTCCGCGGACAGCCCGAGCAGGCCATTGACGACGATCCGGTCGTCGGTGACGACACGACGGAAATCGCGGTTGGTCGACGACAGATCGAGCGCGTTCGCGGTCTGCTGGATGATGTCGCGGGTACGCCACTTGTTGCTGTAGCCTGCGGTCGCGATCACGCCGAGCGTGGCGCCGCCGGCATCGAAGGACGCGCCTCCGCTCAGCAGCGCGGCGGCGTTTGCGGGAATCTGATTGTTGCGCTGGATCAGCGAATTGTTGCCGGTGATCAGCTGGCTGGCGATCGCCTGCTGGTCGACCCCCGGGTCGCTGATCCGCTTGCCGCTGTCGAAGAACGACTGCAGCAGCGGCGGAACCCGACGGACGCCATTACCGAATCCGGTCCAGTCGCTCTTGGTGCCGTAATAGGTGTAGCCCAGCCGTCCGGTCGTTTCGGTATCGATTCCGAAGCTGCCGCCCACCGACAGGAACGGCTCCTTGGGGGCCGATTTGGTCGTGAGGTTGATGAGACCGCCGCCGAATTCGCCGGGAAAGTTCACCGAATAGCTTTTCTGGACCAGCGAGGATGCGATGATGCTGCTCGGGAACAGATCGAGCGGCACGACGCGGCGCAGCGGTTCGGGACTGGGCAACAGCGACCCGTTGAGCAGCGCCGAGGAATAGCGATCGCCGAGGCCCCGCACGTAGACGAAGCCGTTGCCCACGACGCTAAGGCCGGTGATGCGGCCGAGCGCGCCGGCGATGTCGCCTTCGCCGGTCCGCGCGATATCGGCGCTGGACAGGATCGACACGACCTGTGCGGTCGAGCGCGCGACATTGGTATTGCGCCGGCCGAGAACGACGATGTCGCCGCCACCGCCCGGAATTGAGACGTCGGGCACTTCCTGCTCTTCGATCGTCGTTTCCGCCGGGGTCGTGATCTGATCCGGCGTCACGGTCTGGGCACCGGCCTGAACCTGATCGCCGGTCGGCGGCACCGGGCTCGCTGAACTGCTCTGCGCAACCGCGACCGATGGCGCCATCAGCGCCGATGACAATAGCAACAGGCTCGCGACCTGGGACAGCCTGGACATATCAAACCCCTTGTTCATTCCGACAGGGGCGGCACGCTGCATGTCGCAACGCCCCGCCCCCGTTCATTCATCGTCGATCAGGCCGTCGGGAGCGTGGTGCAGGCACCGCTATTGCCGGTGCCGAAGCCCGCCGACGCGCTGTTGCAGGTCCAACCCTGGTACCAGGTATCGGCCGCGTCCTTGACCGCGCCGACGTAGCTGGTCTTGTCGAAGAACCCGGCCGGGGTGACCAGGATGCCGTTGATGGTACGGTTGTTGAGCGTGCTGGCGTTGAACGCGGGCACCGCGGTCTCGTTCGCACCGTTGATGTAGAGGCTGGTCAACGTCGACGTGAAGGTGGCGCTGTTGTTCGCACTCGCGTTGAAGATCGCCGCGACATCGGCGTCCGAAGGCCCGTTGGCGCCGAGGAACGGCGTGCTGTTACAACCGCTGAGTTGGACCGAATTGAATTTCGGCGCGCCCGCCTCGTCGATCGCGGCATTCACCGTGGCCGATGCAGTCTGCGCACGGCTGATGCGGACGCAAGGATTGGCAACGGCGTTGACCAGCACCCCGTTCACCAGTGTGTAGTCCGTCCCACCGCGCAACAGGATCGAGGCGGCATCGGAGTTGCCGGCGACGCGGTCGATGAAGGTGAAGTTGGAGACGGTGGTGTTCTGGCGCGGGTTGTCGCCATCGACCCCATTGTCCGAATCTGCTTCGATGATCGAATCGGCGATCTGCGGCGTGGCATTCAACCGTTGCGCGACGATCACGTACTGGAAGTTGCCCTTCAGCCCAGTATCGGTGTCCAGGTTGTCGTCTTCCGCGCCAACCGAGATGTAGTATTTCATGTTGACGTGGCCGCCGAAGAATTCGGCACCGTCGTCCGAGCTGTTGTACGACATGATGTGGTCGAGGACGGTGCCGCTGCCCACGCCCTGCGTCGTCAGCGACTGGAGTTCGCTGTTGGCGGACAGGATGTAGCCCGAATAACGAATCTGGACGTAACTCAGCTGGCCGCTGTTATCAGTATTGGTCGCGCCGCCATAGAGCGCCGGGTCGACCGCACCTTCGGTCTGGCGCTCGCATGCAACCGTACCAGGTGTCGCCGTTGGTGCCGCGCAATCGGTCACCTGTGCGCGACCCGACAGCACGATGCCGCCCCACTGACCCGAAGAGTTCTCGTTGGTCGATCCTTCCGCGTTGGCGCGGCTGGTGAAGATGATCGGCTGCGTCTTGCTGCCGACCGCCATGATCTTGTTGCCGCGATTGACGTTGATCCAGGTCGGGCCGTTGTCGGCGATGACGGTGACGCCCGGCTGGATGGTCAGCGTGACGCTCGCCTCGCCGGTCTTGGGCGTCGGCCCCTGATCGGTGCCGACATCGACGCGCGACGCCAAATTGTAGAGCACGCCGGTCACCTTGGGCAGGATCGAGCTGCTGTTGATCCGCGCGGGCAGCGCGCAGACCCGATAGCTGCCGGTCGTCCCCGTCAGGATGCCGCGATCGTTCAGGCCCTGCGAATCGCCGATGACGGGGCAGGCCGAGGCGGCGGTCACCATCGGAGCGGTCGGGGTTGGCGTCGCCGTGGGAGTCGGCGTGGGCGGGGGGTTGTTGGTGACGATGCTGACGTTACCGCCCGCGCCGGGCGAGGCGATGTCGGTGGCGCCACAGGCGCTCAGAATCATGGCAGAAGCACTCGCCATCAGAACGTTACGCAGAATTTTCATCGTCGGCCCCCTTGCAAGATCGACCCGCGGCGCGGGTCGTCGGCTGAATATCGACCGACGGCGCTGTCATCGCCGAGCGGTTCGAGAGGCCGAATAGGCGGTCCGCATGATACTTTGATGACATCAGCGACATAAATCTGGTGTCAGGGCCGGCGGCGGGCGATTAATAGGGTTTGCAACAAATCGGTAACTAAACGTCCATCAATTCGATCGGCACTTATACTTTTATCTGTCACATTTAATCAATGTGATGTCCGAATATCGACGCCCCAGATAGTCCAGTCGCGCGCGTCGGCATCTACCGAGTCGGGATCGATTGAGCGCCGGAGCATGACCGGTCCTTCTTGATCGAGGATCTTGCCAGTCTTGGCGAGTTTGGCATGGACGGTGATGCCGACGTTCACATATTGCATGCCGTCTGCGACGTGGATGTCCGTCGGTTTGCCAACCGTCGGTTTATAAACAGCATAGGGCGCGAAGATCGCGGCGAACGCCTCGGCGTCACCACCGCTGTCGCCGCCCGCTTGGCCCCACAGCTGGCGCGCCCCAGCATAGTCACGCTGTGTGATCAGATCGAAATAGTGCACCGCCACCGCCCGTGCTTCACGCGCGCTCGCCGAGGTGCTGACCTCGGTACCGCGGACGGTTGCCCCGACGATGGCCGCCGTCTTCGTCCCACTGCCCGAATCGGAGTGGCCCTGCGAGCAGGCGGCGGTCGCGAGCAGGGCAAAGAGGATCGAACGGCGCATGGTGGGATCTCCGAAGCTGTCGGGGAGCGCCCTCTACAGAAACGGCGCGTCCCGGCAAGCGCTTTGCGCGGAACATGCAAAGCAGAGAGTGGCGGGCGCGACAGGGGTTTAATCAATGGTGAAAATTAACGCCCATCGCGACCTACAGCTACCCACGCTTGCCCTCCGCTATTTGCTGGACAGTCTAACTATGAATCATAAACGCAACATTTTCTCTGCGATGGGCTTTTCCAGATTGGGAGCTCCACGCCACACTTATATAATTAGCCTATTATCTTCATTATTAAGGCATTCTGCTGCTTCAGAGCTTGATTTTTCTTACGGTTGTGCTCGGTGGTTCAGAACGGATCATAAGGGGTGATTCTCGGTTCAATCAGCACCGGAATGGGCGATGAGATCGCAGGGACCTGTCGCAGTCGGATAATTACCTCTTTGAAGGCATCGCGACACGATCAAGGCGCTCTAGAACGGCGGTGTCGTTGGAACTCGCTAAAAGCGCGCGGAACGAGCCTCGTAGATGGCGCTGGTGCGCTACCTGACGAACAAATACGCTGCGTCGAGCGCCGAAGTGTTTCATGGCGTGGCGGTGAACGGCTTCATCGCCGAGCTCGTGATTCTCTGCGGCGCCAAGGCTATTGCTCGCTACCAGGGATGCCATGGCGAGTGAGTGTTCGTCGACCTCCTAAAATGCTACCTTCGTAGTGGAATCAGAATGTCCCGTTGGTTGGTGCGCGCCAGACGCACAGTGCGCCTTTGCCACATTAAGCTCGTTTGTCGCCAATTCGTAACTGAAGTGTCTACGTGCGGTCACTCAACGCGCGCAAACTGATCAAAATCGAGCTTGAATCAGCTTTGGGACAAACGGGTCATGATAAAAGGCATTTTAAGCTGTAGGGGCACAACCCATGAATTGCCAGTCGGCGTTAATGCTGTCGTGTTACGGGCGGCGCCTCCTACTGTAGAGGCGGAATCGGCCGGCGTTACTGCGACTGAACGACCACACCTCTGATGGGCATGAAAACATTACTCCTCATCGAGAGGGACGAGCGGCTCGCTCAAGAAATAAGATGGTATTTTGAAGTAGACGGATTTCGCGTCCGCCACGCCGCTTCAGCTGACGAAGCCCTTGCGCTTGCAGATCGATCCTCGCCCGACATCGTCATCCTCGATCGGATGATCGAAGGCCCGCGGGGGTTTGGTATGTGCGCGCGGCTCAAGCGCAATTCGGCAAAGCCTAACCTTCCGGTGCTCGTGCTCGCCGCTTCGGGTATGGAAAGTGACGTTGCAGAGGCGCTTGAGGACGGCGCGGACGACTGCGTCACTAAACCAGTCAACATGCGCGAATTGATCGCTCGTGTCGCTGCCCTCATCCGGCGCACAAATCCTGTATTAGCCGGGGTCACCTTGACGTTTCACGATCTAGAAATGGACCTTGCGGGGTTCAAGGTGCGGCGTGGCGGTGAACTCGTTCCGCTCTCACCTACCGAATTTCAGATATTGCGCCAGTTTCTTCACCGTCCGAGAAAGGCCTTCTCACGCGAACAAATGATAAAGCTGCTGTGGACGAAAGACGAAGAAGTAGACTTGCGCACTATCGATACCTACGTGCGCCATATACGCAACGCCCTCAACAAAGGCGGTCGCAAGGATTTGATTCGAACCGTAAGAGCTGTTGGCTATGCTCTTGACGCTGATTAATAATCACAGAGCTAAGGCGCGGAGGGCTATCTGATTCTATCGCAGATTGCTGGACCCGGCACCCCCTCCCGGAGATCTGACGAGGTCGCCGAGGTGGATCTGCGGGCACCGATTTAGAGTGGCGTGACGGATTTAACAGGCTGCTGAAAAAGGGCTTGGCTGTCGTGCTGTGAGATGATTCACTGCCGTAGGTTGCGGTGAACGGGGCTGACATATGCGCGGGACGGACGAGCGGTCGGGGAAGCTGTTTTCGTATGTCGATCTGGAGCAGCGCGTACCGGCGCGGCATCCGTTGCGGGCGATCCGCCAGCTGGTCAACGAGGCGCTGATCGACATTGGGCCAGAGATAGATGCGGTGTATTCGCGGATCGGCGGCCCGTCGATCGCGCCGGAGAAGCTGCTGCGTGCGCTCCTGTTGCAGCTGTTCCACGGTGTCCGCTCGGAGCGGCAGATAATGGTGCGGCTGGACTTCGACCTGTCGTTCCGCTGGTTCGTGGGGTTGTGTATCGACGACCAGGTGTGGGACGCGTCTACTTTCTCGAAAAACCGCGAGCGGTTGCTGGACGGCGAGATCGCCGCGCGCTTTCTCGCGGCGATCCTGGCGCGTCCGCAGGTGAAGCGGCTGCTGTCTACCGAGCACTTCTCGGTAGACGGTACGCTGATCGAGGCGTGGTGCAGTATGAAGAGCTTTCGCCCGATGGATGAAATCGGATCCGACGAACCGCCCG
>JALYTW010000121.1 GCA_030854075.1 Pseudomonadota bacterium | reverse complement strand
TCAAGGGCACCAAGATCTATATCTCGTTCGGCGACCACGATATGGCGCCCAATATCGTCCACCTTGTCCTGGCGCGCACACCGGATGCACCCAAGGGGACGCGCGGTATCTCGCTGTTTCTAGTGCCGAAATATCGATTGACGGCGGAGGGTGCGCCCGGCGCGTTCAATGATGTCCGCGTCGTGTCGATCGAACACAAGATGGGGCTCCACGCCTCGCCGACCTGCGTGCTGAGCTTCGGCGACGATGACGATTGCATCGGCGAACTGATCGGCGCGGAACATGCCGGCATGCGCGCGATGTTTACGATGATGAACAATGCCCGCCTTAACGTCGGCCTGCAGGGCGTGCAGATCGCGGAAGGCGCGACGCAGCAGGCAGTCGCCTACGCCCGTGATCGTATCCAGTCCCCGCGCACGGGATCCCTCGACAAGGCTTCGGTGCCGATCATCGACCATCCTGATGTTCGCCGAATGTTGCTCCGCATGAAGGCCCAGACACAGGCGGCGCGTGCGCTGGTCTATTACGCCGCGGGGCAGGTCGATCGCGCGACGCTGGGCGAACACGGCGCGAAGAACCGGCTCGAGGTCGTGACCCCGCTCGCCAAGGCGCACGGTACCGATCTCGGCAACGAGGTCGCCAGCCTCGGCATCCAGGTTCACGGTGGCATGGGCTTCATCGAGGAAACGGGGGCTGCGCAATATTTTCGCGAGGCGCGGATCACACCGATCTACGAAGGCACCAATGGCATCCAGGCGGCGGACCTGGTGGGACGCAAGCTCGCGCTCGACAATGGCGGAGCGTTCGCCAGTCTGATCGACGACATGCGCGGCGAAGTACGCCACGAACAGCTCATCGCATTGGTCGATGCCTGCGAGCGTATCGGGCGACGCCTCCAGACCGTGGACGCCGACGACCGATTGGCCGCCAGCTATCCATTCCTGACCATGCTGTCGATCGCGACCTGCGGCTGGTTGATGGAGCGCGAGGGCCGCGCCGCCGACGACAGCGAATTCGGCCGGATGAAGGCGGCGTCCGTCCGGTTCTACCTCGATCAGATCGTCCCCGAAGCGCTGGGGCTCGACGCTGCGGCCAGCGCAAGTGCCGAGGTGCTGTACGCGCTCGAACCGGCAGCATTCGCGGCCTAGTCCGGACGCTAGTCGATTCCCGCGCGAATCGCCGCGCCTGCAACGAACGGCGCTCCCGCCACGAGGAGGAGGCTGACCGCGGCGAGGAGCTTCAGGGCGCCGAAGCCCCCCTCGATCGCGCCTGCGCCGAAGATCAGGAGCGGGATCGCGAGCGGCAGCATCACCAGCCCGGCGATCGCGCCCGCACCGCGCAACCCTGCGACCAGCGCCCCGGTCGCGACCGCGAGCGCGGCGAGCCCCGGGGTACCGATCGCCAGCCCCGCCTCGACCATCAACAGCGTCTTCATCGGCAGATCGAGCAGTGCCGCAGCGGCGACCGTCGCGATCATCAGCGGCGGCGCGAAGGCGAGCCAATGCGCGATCATCTTCGCCGCG
Source organism: Pseudomonadota bacterium (assembly GCA_030854075.1). GTDB lineage: Bacteria > Pseudomonadota > Alphaproteobacteria > Sphingomonadales > Sphingomonadaceae > Sphingomonas. The sequence goes on along the minus strand of JALYTW010000121.1, from coordinate 14,935 downwards.
GCGGTCGCGGCCATCGACACCCCCCGCACCGCAAGCTGATCGAGCACCCCTGCGTCGAGATCGGGACCGACCAGCCGCTCGACCGGGAGCAGCGCCGCGAGCAATGCCGCCGCCCAGATCACGCCCCCACCGACCCGCGCGAGCAGCGCAGAGTCGGGTCCGATCGCAAACGGGAAGAGCGTCGTGACCAGCAGGAAAAACGCGACGACGAGAGTCGCGCCGCCGCTGGCATACGCCCGGCGCGCATCGCGCAGGATCAGCGCGGGGATCACCGACGGCCTCCCAACGCCACCTCGGTTGCCCCCACCATCGTGATCGGCAGGTGCGTCGCGACCATCGCGATCCCGCCCGCCGCGCGGTGCCCCGCGATCAGTGTCTCGAGCACGCTCACCGCGCCGACATCGAGTCCGTTGGCGGGTTCATCGAGCAGCCAGATCGGCGCGTCGCTCGCCAAGATGCGCGCGAGCGCCGCGCGCCGGCGCTGGCCGGTCGAGAGAATCCGTACCGGGGCATCGGCCAGCTCGCCGAGCCCGAGCGCGTCGAGCGCGGGCAGCGCGCGCGCCTCGCCGACCCAAAAGCCGAGCGCCTCGCCCAGCCGCCGCTCGGGATCGAGCGCATGCGCTTCGGTCAACAGCGCAATGCCGCCCTGGCGGGTCACGCTGCCCGCCGCCGCCTCCAGTAGATGCGCCGCGATCCGCACCAGCGTCGACTTGCCGACGCCGTTTGGCCCGGTAATGAGCGCCGCATCCCCCACGCCGAGCGCAAACGACACGTTCTCGAACAGTGCCCGCCCCCCCCGCGCGCCCGCCACCTGCTCGAAGCGGAGCGCAGTCAATCCGCGACCGACTCTTCGAGCGCGTGCATGTCGGCGTCGCTCAACCCGAAATGATGCCCGATCTCGTGAATCGTCACGTGCGCGACCAGATCGTCGAGCCGCACCCCGGTTTCGCACCATTCGGCAAGGATCGGCTGGCGATAAAGGTGGATGCGATCGGGCAGCGCGCCCGATTCCATCGACGATTTATCCCCCACCGGGCGTCCATGATAGAGCCCGCTGAGCTCGAGCGGGTGGTCGATCCCCAATGCTTTCAGCGTCTCGTCATCGGCATACTCTTCAACGATCAGCACGACATCGCCGAGATGCGCGCGGAATGCGTCCGGCAGCCGCGCGATCGTGGCGCGCGCGATCGCTTCCATCGCATCGGCGTCGGGCGCTTCACCGATGGGGGCTTGCCGGCTCATGGCGCTAGCCATACCCGTGGTTGCTTCACAGCGGCAAGGAATGAGCGATGGCGGCGATCGAACCCCTCAACGACACCGAACGCGCCGAGGCACTCGATGGCTTGGCCGAGTGGGATTACGACGACGCGCGCGACGCGATCACGCGGACGATCGTCTTCTCGGATTTTGTCGAAGCGTTCGGCTTCATGACCCAGGTCGCGATGCTCGCCGAGAAGGCGGATCATCATCCCGAATGGAAGAACGTCTATAATCGCGTCGACATCCTGCTGACCACGCACGACGCGGGCGGCTTGTCGGAACGCGACATCGAATTGGCCGAGGCGATCGACGGCGTGCTCGGCGAAGATTAGCCTTCGCGCCCGAGCCCGCGTTGCATCCGCTTGCGCAGCGATCCCGGCATCCACCGCGCCGCAAACGCCAGCCGATGTGCGGTCTTGCCGACATAGGTGTGCACCTTGGTCCCATGCACCGCATCCCACGCGGCCTCAGCGACCGTGTCGGCACTGGTCAGTTCCAGCCCGGCCGCGATCACGCTTTCACGGATCGACCGGTTGGTCCGACCCGCGATCCCGTCGAGCAGCGGGGTTTCGATGAAGCCCGGAATAATGTCGCGCACCCTGACGCCCGCCCCATGCCATTCGCCGTCGAGCGCCTCGGTGAGCGCGCGCACCCCGAACTTGGTCGCCGAATAGGTCGCGAGCCCCGACGAGCCGTAGATCGCGGAGGCGGACGCGGTGTTGAGCAGGCACCCGCGCGACTTCGCCAGATAGGCGTACCCGATCCGCGCGCCGTTGATCACGCCCATCAAATTGATCGCGACGGTCCGGTCCAGCTCATCGAAATCCGCCTCGGCGAGCGGCCCGCCGGTCCCGATCCCGGCATTGTTGAACAACACGTCGAGCCGTCCCCCGCTCGCGGTCGTGAAGCTGTCGAGGTGCGCCACCCATGCCTCGCGGTCGCGGACGTCCATGACATAGCTTTGCGCCATGCCGCCGCCCATCAGCGCGACCGTCTCCGCAAGTCCTGCGGCGTTGACGTCCGCGATCCCGACCCGCCAGCCGCGCTGCGCGAACAGCCGCGCGGTCGCGCGCCCGATCCCCGATCCGCCACCGGTGATGAAAATCGCCTTGACCTCGCTCATGCGCCACTCCTGCGTATCGTTTGACGGGTGGCGCTGCATCGCCCATCGTTCTTACCGATGCCAGCCAATTCGATTGCGTTCGACAACCTAACCAAACGGTTCGGGCAGACCGTGGCGGTCGATGCAGTGTCGCTCGCCATCGCCGGCGGCAGCTTCGTCGCGCTGGTCGGCGCGTCGGGATCGGGCAAGTCGACCCTGCTCAAGATGATCAACCGGCTGATCGAACCGACCGAGGGCCGCGTTACGATCGATGGCCGGGATGTCGCGGACGGCCCCGCCCCCGCGCTCCGGCGCCGGATCGGCTATGTCTTCCAGGGGATCGGGCTGTTCCCGCACATGACGGTTGCGGAGAATATCGCGATCGGTACGCGGATCGCGGGAGCGACGGTCGATGTCGGCGGGTTGCTCGATCTGGTCGAATTGCCGCGCGAAGTGGCGGCGCGGATGCCCGACGAACTATCGGGCGGTCAACGCCAGCGCGTCGGCATCGCGCGCGCGCTGGCGCCGGGGGCGAAGCTGCTGCTGCTCGACGAGGCGTTCGGCGCGCTCGATCCGGTAACGCGCGATGCGCTGGGACACGAGATTCGTCGACTGCATGGAGAGCTGGGGCTGACGACGGTGCTGGTGACACACGACATGGCCGAGGCGCTGCTGCTCGCCGACCGGGTGCTGGTGATGAGCCGCGGGCGGATCGTGGCGGACGCGACCCCGGCGGAGCTCGCGCGCGGCGGCGGCGGCGACGAGGCGCAGGCGTTGGTAGCGGTCCCGCGGGAACAGGCCGATAAACTCAGGGCGTTGGCGGAGTGACGCCACCGTCCGTTCGCCCTGAGCCCGTCGAAGGACAGTCGCGCGACAGCGGTTTCATGTCTCACGGTGTTTCGACAGGCTCAGCACGAACGGAGGAAGGGTCGTTACGATGACCCCCTTGCTCGATGCCTTCCACCGCGTACCAACGCTCCTCGCGCAGCACGTCCTGCTCGCGGGCGCGGCGCTGCTCATCGGGATCGCGATCAGCCTGCCGCTTGCGGTCTGGTCGTCGCGCAACGCGGTCGTCGCGCGCATCGCGCTCGGATTCGCAAGCCTGGTCCAGACCATCCCCAGCCTCGCGCTGCTAGCGCTCTTCTACCCGCTGTTGCTGTGGCTGTCGGGCGTCGTCGGCGGCCGGATTCCCGCGCTCGGCTTCCTGCCCTCGCTGATCGCGCTGACGCTGTACGCGCTGCTCCCGATCCTCCGAAACGGCGTCGCGGGGCTCGACGGAATCGATCCCGCGGTGCGCCAGGCCGCCGACGCGGTGGGGATGACGCCTGCGCAAAAGTTGCGGCTGGTCGAGGCACCGCTGGTCGCGCCGGTGCTCATCGCGGGCATCCGCACCGCCGCGGTGTGGACGATCGGTGCGGCGACGCTATCGACGACGGTAGGCCAGCCGAGCCTCGGCGACCTGATTTTTGCGGGGCTCCAGACGCAGAACTGGGCGCTGGTGCTCGCGGGCTGTATCGCCGCAGCCGCGCTCGCGTTGGTCGTCGATGCGTTGATCGGGCTGATCGAGCGCAGCCTCCGGACCCGGCGGCGAGGGCTGTGGATCACGGGCGCGGCGTTGCTCGTCGTCGGGTTCACCGCCGCGACCGCGCCGCTCTGGACCCAGGGGTCGGGCAAGCCGACGATCGTCGTGGGCGCCAAGAATTTTTCCGAACAATATATTCTCGCCCGCGTGATCGGCGATCGCCTCGAACAGGCCGGCTATAGCGTGGAGTATCGCGATGGGCTTGGGTCGGCGGTGATCTTCGGCGCGGTGGCCGGCGGCGATATCGACGTCTATGTCGATTATGCGGGGACGATCTGGACCAACGAGATGAAGCGGCGCGACATCCCGCCTCCTACCCAAATGGTCACCGCGATCGACGACTGGGCTGCCAAGACCCACGATGTCGGGTTGGTCGGCGCGCTGGGGTTCGAGAATGCCTATGCCTTTGCGATGAAGGCTGACGCCGCCAAACGGCTCGGCGTCGCGAGCCTGACCGATCTCGTCCGCGCCGCGCCGCGCCTCGCGCTCGGCAGCGATCTTGAATTCCTCGAACGTCCGGAATGGAAAGCGGTGCAACGCGCCTATCCGCTGCGGTTTGCCAGCGCGACTCCGTTCAGCCCGACCTTCATGTATCGCGCGCTTGCCAGCGGCAAGGTCGACGTCATTTCCGCGTTTTCTTCCGACGGGCGGATCGCGGCTGATCATCTGACGGTGCTGACCGACCCGCGCCGCGCGATCCCGGGCTATGACGCGATCCTGCTCGTGGCCCCCAAACGGCGCGGGGATGCGAGGTTCATCGCGGCCCTGAAGCCCCTGATTGGACGCGTCAACGTCGTAGCGATGCGCGCGGCGAACTATCAGGTCGATCGCGACACCGACAAGCAATCGCCCGACCAGGCGGCAGCGTGGCTCGAACGCGCGATCGGCTTGACTGGCGGCTAGAAGAACAGTTTCCGGATGCTCAGTCGGATCGACCGCCCGAGCGGATCGAGATAGTCGGGCTGGAAGCTGACCGGGGTCGCCCCAGTCGCATCGGTCACCCGCTGGCGGCTATTGAACAGGTTGTCGACCGACAGCGTCACCCGGGTACCGCGCAGGAACGGGTGTGCCTTCACCCATTCGAGCCGCCCGCCCAGATCGCCGAACAGCCTGAGGTTGAAGGTCGTAAGCGATCCGAAGTCGAGCGGAGTGGGGTTCGCGGGGGTGCCGCCATTGACCCGCGTTCCCTCCATGTAATTGGCCGACAACCGCGCGCCGAGCCCGTTGTTGGTATAGCCCGCCTGCGCCTCCACCTCGTTACGCGGCTGGCCACCATTCTGGCCGATCGCATCGCCGTGGAGCAGATCGAGCCGCGGCCCGCCGTCGGCGACGAGCACCGCATCGGTCAGGTGGAGCGTGTGATAGACCGCGAACTGGAGCCGCCCGCCGCCGCCACCGCGTCCGCCGCCGCGTCCACCGAAGCCACGGAATCCGCCGCCGCCCGGCCCGCGCCCGCCGTGAGCGCCATCACCCGCAACCGGGGCGGAGCCTGCGCCCGTCGGCGGGGTTGGCTGGCCGTTCCCGTGACCCTCGGCGGCAGGTGTCGCGGGAGTGCCTTGCGGAGGAGTTCCACCAGCCTGGTCCGGCGACGCATGCCGCCCACGACCCTGGCCGGGCAAGCTCATCCCCTCGAATGGGTTGGGGCCGGTACCCGCGCGAAACGCCTCGAGCTGCTTTTGGATCTTCGATTTCAGCGGCTTGGAGAAATTGACACCCCAGCGAATGTTCGAACTTTCCGTCCGCGCATAGTTGATCGGTCGCGTATCGATCCTGAGCAGATTACCCGCCCCGTCGCGCGTGAAGCGATCGGGGAACGCCGTCTCGATCGCCGCGGTCGGGGTCGGGAACGCCGCAATCGGATTGTCGGTGCGCTGGCGGGTGTAGTTGGCGGTGAGCGTCAGGTCGGTCGCGCTCCACGGCTTTACCGTCAGCCCGAGCTTGTCGACATGACGGTTGTCGGCGCTCAGCAACGGATTGCCCCCGGTGATCGTCGTCACCGTCGCGGTGGTGCCCGCGATATAGTCGAACACCCGCACGTTGGGGGTCGTAACGACTGGATTGCCGAGCTGCTGCGCGCTCGGAGCCTCGTCCTGATCGCTGGCCGACGCGATGATCCGCACACCCTCCAGCGGCGACCAGTTCGCACCATAACCATAGGTGTACAGCGAACCAAAATCGGAGAGTTGCTCGATCGCAACGTTGGCGTTGAGCGAAAAGTCGCCGATCCCAGCAAGCACGCCCTTCGACCGGCTGGCGATGGGCACGTCGATATTGGCCTGGACGTTGCCGCGCTGGCGCGACACCTGCCCAGTCTGGGTCAACGCAGAGCGATCCGAACGGCTCGCGAAATTGTTCGTCTCGCCGGTGACGCGCACGCTCGTCGACACGGCACCCGCTGGCAGCGAGAACGGCGAACCGCTGACGAGCACGTCGATCTTGCCGTCGTTCGACACCGACGAGCCACGATTGTAGAACCCAGCACCGAGGTCGCTTCTTGCAAACGGCCCGGTCGGATTGGCCGTGGGATCGCCCCCCGCAATCCGCGCCTGATAGGCGGTGGTGTCGAAGCCCGCATCGCTGAAATTCCTGGTATCGACATGGTCGTACACCCCCGTCAGCGACCATTGCCATCCACTGACCGCGCCGTTCAGCGTCGTGCCGAGATGCCCGGTGATCGACCGGCTGTTCTGCGCCAGCGGGGTAAAGCTAGACCCATCGAACACCCCTGACACGCCGCTCGCCACGCCGCCTTCCGCAAACGGACTCGTCGCGGGCACGAGGAAGGTGGCACCGGGATAGCCGTTTAGCCCATTGTTCTCGCTCGATTCCAGCGCACCGTTGACGGTCGCGGACACGCTGCCGATGGTGCGCGCATAGACGATGTTGGTCGACAGATTGCGGGTGAAGGGCCGCAAGCTGCGATACGGGCGCTGGTCGAACCCACCCGTTGCCACCGGCCCCGCAAGATCGCGTTCGTCCTCGGTAAGGGCGCTCGACGATTTATATTCGCTGTGGAGGTTGAGGCGACCGCCTTCCCGGATGTTCAGCAGGTCGAGTTCGGCCTGCGAAGCATTGGTGCCGCCTTCGGTTGGCACGCGGTCGGCCAGTTCGACGGTCGTCGCGCGGAAGCGACGGCGCAGGACGATATTCACTACCTTTTGATCGGCGCGATAGCCGTATTTCAGCGCGACTTCCTCGGCCAGGATGTCGACCCGCGCGATTGCCTCGGTCGGGATGTCGCGGATTTCGCGAAACCCCGCAATCCGCTTGCCGTTGAGCAGCACCACCGGCGGGCCGCCGACCCCGCTGCGGGTCTGGGGGCCGAGTTCGGTGAGCAGGTCCGCGACCGAACTGACCCCATAGCTGCGGATATCCGCTGGCCCCAGCTGTTGTTCGGGCGGGATGTCGCCGATCACCGCGCCGGGCAGGTTGCGCTGACCCTCGACGATGATATCGGGTTCGTCGGAGATCACCGGTTCTGGATCAGCCGCCGCCGACGACGGCGGGACGGCCGCCTGCGGCACCTGCTGCGCGCTCGCCATCGCGGGAATGCTTGTTGCAATCAGGAACAGGAACACACGCATGTACTGGCCGCCTCGACTGGGGGAGCGCGGCGACTACAGCTCAATTGTCGCAAAATTGTGCCGGGCAGGCGGCGAGCAGATCGATTGGTGTCTGGTCACTCGTGGCGCGCCAGAGCCTCGATCCGGCGTAGCATCGCCATGAACTGCGTCACCTCCGCCGGTTCGAAATGCGCGAACAGCCGTGCCTCAAGGTCGAGCGCCTTGGGGGCGATCGCGGCGTAGAGTTCCTGCCCCGCCGCGCTCAGCCGCAACAGATGCGAGCGGCGGTCGTCGGGGTTCGCGGCACGGGTCAGCAGCCCGCGATCGACCAGTGCGATCGCGGCGCGGCTGACGGTGACCTTGTCCATCCGGGTGCGCTGCCCGATCGCCTGCTGGGTGATCCCATCGCTCTCCGCGGTCACCGCGACCAGCCGCCATTCGGGAATGGAGAGTCCGAACAGCGCCTCATACGTCTTGGCAATGCCGTCGGACACCAGGTTGGACACGACCGACAAGCGATACGGGATGAAATCGTCGAGTACGAGCCGGGTCGCCGATCGCGCCATGATCCGAGGGTATCCGATGCTAGCAATTTGGCAAATGGGTCGCGATATGGTAACAGGAGATACTAATTTACCGCAACCCACACTGAAGCCGGAGTCGCAGATCATGGACCATATCGACGTTAACCCGATGGGGCTCAACGGCTTCGAATTTTGCGAATTCACCTCGCCTGATCCCGACCGGCTTGCTGCGCAGTTCGAGGCGATGGGCTTCGTCCCCGCCTCCACGCACCCGACCAAAGCGGTGACACGGTACAAACAGGGACGGATCAACCTGCTGCTGAACCGCGAGGACAGCGGGCACGCTGCCGATTTCCGCAAGGAGCACGGCCCCTCGGCTAGTGCGATGGCATTTCGGGTCGAAAACGCGAAGGCCGCCTATGACGCCGCGATCGAACGCGGCGCGAAGCCCGGTCCGGCGGGTGCGGCGCTTGGCGACATCCCGGTGCTCGAAGGGATCGGGGGATCGCTGCTCTACCTCGTCGACCAGTATGGCGCGAAGGGCACGATCTACGACAGTTGGGACCAGATGCCCGGTGCCGCCGAGGCGGAAGCGAAGAACAATGTCGGGCTCGATATGCTCGATCACCTCACCCACAATGTCCGCCGCGGGCAGATGCGCGTGTGGTCGCAATTCTATGGTCAGATCTTCGGCTTCGAAGAGCAGAAATATTTCGACATCAAGGGCAAGGCAACGGGTCTGTTCAGCCAGGCGATGATCGCCCCCGACAAGGCGATCCGCATTCCCCTGAACGAAAGCCAGGACGACAAGAGCCAGATCGAAGAATTCATCAAGGATTACAATGGCGAGGGCATCCAGCACCTCGCGCTGACGACCGACGACATTTTCGAGACGGTCGAGAAGCTGCGCGACCGCGGGGTCAAGCTGCAGGACACGATCGAGACCTATTTTGAACTCGTCGACAAGCGCGTCCCGGGCCATGGCGAAGATCTGGCGCGGCTCAAGAAGAACCGAATCCTGATCGACGGCGACGTCGAAAACGAGGGCATCCTGCTCCAGATCTTCACCGAAAACATGGTCGGCCCGATCTTCTTCGAGATCATCCAGCGCAAGGGCAACGAAGGCTTCGGCAACGGCAATTTTCAGGCGCTGTACGAGAGCATCGAACTCGATCAGATCCGGCGCGGCGTCATCACCGTGGACGCTTGAGTCCCTCTCCCGCTGGGAGAGGGAGGGAGCCGTCCCAAGGACGGCGAAAGGGTGAGGACAACCCAGCCAACGGATCGCATATTGCCCTCACCCCGCGCCTGCTACGCAGGCTTGCCCCTCTCCCGCCGGGAGCGGGGAAGAGGAGCAAGACATGACCGATTACATTCCGGGATTCGGCAACCACGTCTCGACCGAGGCGGTCCCCGGCGCGCTCCCCATCGGACGCAATTCGCCACAGAAGCCCGCATTCGGCCTCTATGCCGAGCAGCTATCCGGCACCGCCTTCACCGCGCCGCGGCACGAGAATCGCCGCTCGTGGCTCTACCGGATGCGCCCGACCGCTGAGCATCCGCCGTATGAGCGTTACGAAAACGCCGCGCGCTTCGCGCCGGGGACGATCGACGAACCGCTCGCGCCCAACCGGTTGCGCTGGGACCCGATCGCGTCGCCCGGCGACCCCGTCGACCTGATCGACAGCATGACGACGATGCTTGCCAACCGCGATCCCGCCGACCTCGAAGGGGTCGCGCTCCACGTCTATGCAGCGAACAAGAATATGGATGCGCGCGTCTTCGTCGACGCCGATGGCGAATTGCTGTTCATTCCGCAGGACGGCCGGCTCGAGCTGCTGACCGAACTCGGCCGGATCGAGATTTCGCCGGGCCAGGTGGCGCTGATCCCGCGCGGCGTGAAGTTCCGCGCGATACTCCCCGATGGCGCGGCAAAGGGCTATGTCGCGGAGAATCACGGCGCGCTGTTCCGGCTGCCCGATCTGGGGCCGATCGGTGCCAACGGCCTCGCCAATCCGCGCGATTTCGAAACCCCGGTCGCCTGGTTCGAGGATCGCGACGAACCAACGCTGGTGATCCAGAAATTCATGGGCTCGCTATGGTCGATGACGCTGGATCACTCCCCGCTCGATGTCGTCGCGTGGCACGGCGATCTCGCACCGTGGCGCTACGACCTGTCGCGGTTCAACACGATCAACACGGTGAGCTTCGACCACCCCGATCCCTCGATCTTCACCGTGCTGACGAGCCCGTCGGACGTGCCGGGACGCGCGAACGCCGATTTCGTCATCTTCCCGCCGCGTTGGATGGTGGCGGAGGGCACGTTTCGTCCGCCGTGGTTCCACCGCAACGTGATGAGCGAGGCGATGGGGCTCATCACCGGCGCCTATGATGCGAAGGCGGAGGGATTCCAGCCCGGCGGGATCAGCCTTCACAACCTCATGTCCGGACACGGCCCCGATGTCGCGAGTTGGCAGGGCGCGAGCGCCGCCGACCTCAAGCCGCACAAGATCGAGGGGACGATGGCGTTCATGCTCGAAAGCTGCTGGCCGTACAAACCGACCCGCTTCGCGCTCGACCACGCGCAGCTCGACTACGACGCGGTGTGGGACGATTTCCCCAAGGCGAAATTGCCATGATCCTGCACGGTTACTGGCGCTCGGGCGCGGCGTACCGGGTGCGGATCGCGCTCGGGCTGAAGGGCATCGCCTATGATCAGCTCAACCACGACCTGCGCACCGGCGCGCAGGCCGCGACGGAGTACGCGGCGCTCAACACCCAGCATCTCGTGCCGACGCTGGTCACAGGCGACACGGTGCTGACGCAGTCGAGCGCGATCCTCGAATGGCTCGAAGAGACGCATCCCGCGCCCCCTCTGCTCCCCACCGACGCGACGGGGCGCGCCATCGTTCGCGCGATGGTCGCGATCATCGGTGCGGATACGCATCCGCTCCACAATTTGCGCGTCCTCAAGGCGCTGGCAAGCGACCTCGCCGCGGACCCGATCGCGGTGCAGCGCTGGGCCGCGCGATGGATCGGCGACGGCTTCGCGGCGCTCGAACCGCTGATCGCGCAGTACGGCAAGGGCTTCGCCTTTGGCGACACGCCGACGCTCGCCGACTGTTTCCTGGTGCCGCAACTGTATTCGGCGGAGCGTTTCTCGCTCGACCTGACACCCTATCCGCGGCTGGTCGCGGCGGGGGAAAAGGCGCGCACGCTACCCGCCTTTGCCGCCGCGCACCCCAGCCGCCAGCCGGACGCCGATCAGGCGTGAGCGATGCGCGTGACGACCGGCTGACCGCGACCCCTGCCGGCGTCACGCTCGGCCCGCTCGACCTGATCCCGGACGGCAAAGCGCGCAATTTCGTGCTGCAGATGAAGGCCGGGCGATTCCACGGCTTCGTCGTGCGCCGCGGCGACGCCGTCCACGGCTATGTCGACCGCTGCCCGCACGCGGGCGTGCCGCTCACTGCGACGCTCGACGATTATCTGACGCCCTCGGGCGAGCTGATCGCGTGCAACTGGCACGGCGCGCTGTTCACGATCGACAGCGGGCTGTGCGTCGGCGGCCCGTGCGTCGGCCAGCGGTTGACGCCCTGGCCGGTCGCGGTGGTCGACCGGATCATCGTGACGGCAAGCTAGACGCGCTCAGCCCCCGCCGCCCGCACCGCCGCGACGGTCGGATAGCCGTTCACCGCCATCATCAGGTCCGCCTCCGCCAGAATGCACTTCAGGACATGCGCCGCACCGTCCGCGCCATCGAGCGCCAGGCCGTAGCTATAGGGTCGCCCGACTCCGACAGCGCGCGCGCCGAGCGCCAGCGCCTTGACCACATCGCTGCCCGACCGGATGCCCGAATCGAACAGCACCGGCACGTCGCCCGCCGCCGCGACCACGCCGGGCAGCATGTCGATCGCGGCGATTCCGCCGTTGGCCTGGCGCCCGCCGTGGTTCGAACAATAGATCGCATCCGCGCCGCTATCGACCCCGCGGCGCGCGTCATCGGGGTGGCAAATGCCCTTCAGGACGATCGGCAGCGACGTCAGCGATTTCAGCCACGCCATGTCGTCCCACGTCAGCACCTTGCCGAACAACCGCCCCCACAGCCCGATCGCCTCCGCCATATTCTCCTTCACCGGCTTGCCGAGCAGCCGCTGGAAGACGGGGTCGGAAAAATAGTTTTCGAGCACATACCCGCGCAGCTGCGGGAAATTACCGGTGTTGAGATCGCGCGGGCGCCAGCCGGTGACCCAGGTGTCGAGCGTCACGACGATCGCCTTGTACCCCGCCTTCTCGGCGCGCGAAACGAGGCTCGCCGCGAGATCCCGGTCGCGCGGGGTGTAGAGCTGGAATAACGCAGGCGTCTCACCCGACGCCGCGATCACATCCTCCAGCGGATCGTTGGACAGCGTCGACGCGCACAGCGGTACCCCGGTCGCGGCGGCAGCCTTCGCGGCGGCGATGTCGCCATGACCGTCCGGCGTACAGATTCCGGTCACGCCGATCGGAGACATGAACAGCGGGGTCGGAAATTTCATCCCGAACAACTCGATCGACAGGTCGCGCGCCGCGCTGTCGACCATCATCCTGGGCACCATGCCCCAATGATCGAACGCGGCACGGTTGCGATCCTGCGTCAATTCGTCGCCGCAGCCGCCCTGGACGTAGTTCAGCACATAAGGCGGCATCGCGGCTTCCGCGCGGCGGACCAGTGATGCGAAATCAACCGGCACCTTGGGCACGACCCCGCCAAGCCCCGCGCCATAAATCAGATTCTGGTAATCGCCGTAATGCGGCATGGTGGGCATCCTCTTTGGCCTCGTTTGGGCGACGTTATGCGCGGTCGCCTCGGCCTGCGCTACCATCGCGGCATCGCACTGCGCTAAATCCGCGTGCCATGCGATCGGAGTTCAGCTTCGCGGCGGGAGCGCTGAACCGATATTGCAAAAAAGGCCGGCCTCCACGGGGGAGGCCGGCCTTTTTCGTTGTCGACAACCGCGGAGATCATTCCGCGGCGGTCGGCGCCTCGGTAGCGGCGCGCGTCACGCGGCGGCGGCGCGGCTTGGGTTCGCCCTCCGAATCGGTTGCAGCGGCCGAACCCAGCGAGGGCGGCAGCACGTCCGCCGCGATCGCGGTCGGCGCGTCATCCTGCTCCTTGCGCGGACGGCCGCGACGGCGCGGCACCAGCGCCCCGTCATCTTCCCCAGGCGCGTCCCGGCTCACCCGATCCTGGGTCGCACGGTGCTGGCTTGCGCCCTCCTGATTTGCGCCGTCCTGGCTTGTGCGATCCTGGCTCACCCGGTCCTGGCTCACCCGGTCCTGGCTGGCGCTGTCATGCGTTGGCTGGGTGGGGCGATCATCGCGCGCCACGCGCTCGCGACGGGGGCGCTGCGGACGATCATCGTCCTGACTACGGTTCGCACGCTGAGCCTCGCTGCCCTCCTCGCGCGCTGGATCATTGCGGTTGCCAGCCTCGCGATTGTCGTCACGGTCGCGGCGCGGGCCACGCGCCGGGCGGTCAGGGTCCCGATTAAAGTCGCGCGCGCCATCCCGATTGGCGTCGCGATTGACCTCCCGATTGCCGTCGCGCGCGTTTTGTTCGCCCGATCGGATCGGTTCACCCTCGTTATTGTTGTCGTCGTCATCGTCGCCGTCGAGATCGAAGGGCTGCTGGCGGCGCGGCTGGTTGTTGTCCTCGAACCGGCTCCGCGTGTCGGCAAGGACGCGGAAATAATGATCCGCATATTGCAGGTAATTTTCGATGTTGACGCGGTCGCCGCTCATCTGCGCATCGCGGGCGAGGTTCTTGTACTTTTCGTACAATTGGTTCGCATTGCCCCGCGCACGACTGTCGATGCGATTACCGCTGTCAGCGCGGCCCCCACCGCCGCCGCTTCCGCCGCCTTGGCGCGGATTGCTGTTGTTGTTCCCGCCCCGGCCGCGACGGCGACCGTTCTGCCGATTGTTGATCAAGCCATTGTCCTTAGCATCAAAACCAAAACTGGCCTTGCTCCCGGTTATACGGTGCAACCCTCCGGGCGTCGGGGCGAGCGCGCGACGCACTCGGTTCGAGCCTTGCCACGGCCGCCGGACTGCAGCGGAATCATGACGCGAAGGATGCGGGCCATCGCCCAATTCAACCCAAATTGTTGAAGTTGCGTGCCCCGGCCTTGTCCTTAGCGGGCAAGACGCCGTTTCCACAAGCAAAATATCGGTGGCCGTCGAATGGTTTTCAAGGCGTGGCGACAAGGCAACGGTCGCGGCCGCCAAGATCGCGGCGGAGCGTGACGGCGAGCCCTTGGTCGCCAAGCAACGCGCTGACCGCCGCGGCCTGGCGATGGCCGATCTCGACCACGGCCGCTCCGTCCGGCGCGAGCAACCCCGCGAGTTGGGGCGCAAGCACCCGATAGGCATCGAGGCCGTCTGCCCCCGCGAACAGCGCCGCGGCGGGTTCATGGTCGCGAACCTCGCGCGGAAGCGGCTCGGCAGTGCCGATATAGGGTGGATTGGCGAGGATCAGGTCGAACCGCGTGGCAAGCCCGGTGCCCCAGTCGCCAGTACGGAACGTCGCATCGACCCCGAGCGCCGCGGCGTTGTGGCGCGCGTAGGCGAGCGCCTCGTCGGACCGGTCGATGCCGATCCCCTTCGCCCGCGGCCAGCGCGAGAGCGCGGCGAGCAACAACGTACCGGGACCGGTGCCGAGATCGAGGATGATTGCGGGTGCGCGGGCGCCGAAATGGTCGATCGCGGCCTCGATCAGGGTTTCGCTGTCGGCGCGGGGCACGAGCGCACCGGGACCGACCGCCAGGTCGATATCCCAGAAACCGCGGATGCCGGTAATATAGGCGATCGGTTCGTGCGCCGCGCGGCGCGCGACCAGCGCAGCGAAGGCGGGCGGCACGGC
>JALYTW010000076.1 GCA_030854075.1 Pseudomonadota bacterium | reverse complement strand
TGAAGGCATTCAGCTTGTGCTGGATCCGATTGTTGAGCTGCCCCGCGACGGTATCGGGAATATCGATCGGGTTCTGGGTGATGAAATACACCCCAACCCCCTTCGACCGGATCAGCCGGACGACCTGCTCGATCTTCTCCTCGACCGCCTTGGGAACGTCGTCGAACAACAGGTGCGCCTCGTCGAAAAAGAAGCACAGCTTGGGCTTGTCGGGGTCGCCCACCTCGGGAAAATGTTCGAACAATTCGCTCATCAACCAGAGCAGGAAGGTCGAATAGAGCTTGGGGCTCTGCATCAATTTGTCGGCGGCCAGGATGTTGACGATCCCGCGCCCCTTATCGTCGAGCGTCAGAAAATCGTCGATCTCCAGCGCAGGTTCGCCGAAGAAATGCTCCGCCCCCTGCGTGCGCAACTGCAGCAACGAGCGCTGGATCGCACCAACCGATTGCTTCGACACATTGCCATAGGTCGTCGTGAGTTCGTCGGCACGATTGGCGCATTCGCCGAGCATCGCCTGGAGATCGTCGAGGTCGATCAGCAGCAACCCCTCCTTGTCCGCGACATGGAAAGCGATCGTCAGCACGCCCTCCTGAACCTCGTTGAGGTCCATCAGTCGGCTCAGCAGCAGCGGCCCCATCTCGCTGATCGTGGTGCGGATCGGGTGACCCTGTTCGCCGAACAGGTCCCAGAACTGGACGGGGGTGTCGGCGTAAATCCAATCGGCCTGCCCGATCTCCTTAGCCCGCGCCGCGAAAATCTCGTGCGTTCTGGATTGTGGCGAACCCGCCATCGCGAGGCCAGACAGGTCGCCCTTCACGTCGGCGACGAAGCACGGCACCCCGGCGTTGGAAAATCCCTCGATAATGCCTTGCACCGTTACCGTCTTGCCGGTCCCGGTCGCGCCCGCGATCAGTCCGTGACGATTGGCGCGTTTGAGATCGAGCGTTTGTGGCGTGCCGCCGCCCCCATTCCCGACACCGACGCCGATATAGATGCCTTTGCCCATGTCGCTATTCCCTCGTTTCGGCTGCCGCGTTCTATGCCGCCGATCGTGCAAAAGAAAAGGGCCGCCGCTCGCGGGAGCGGCGACCCCTTTGATCCGAGGGTCAAACTTTCGTCCAACGATCGCGTCGACGATCAGCCCTTGATCTTGACCGGCAGGAAAATTGCGTTGCCGCGCCCGCGCTTGACCTGAAGCAACACCTGCGGCCGCCCCTCAGCCTTCGCCCCCTGAACCAGCCGATCGACATCCGCCGCGGTCTTCACCGGCGTCGCATTGACCGAGATGATCACATCGCCCCGCTTCAGCTTGCCGAACGCGTCGCTCTCATTATCGACCGACGAGATGACGACGCCTTGGGTCGAGGCATCGACGCCAATGGCGCGCGCGATGCCCGCGGTCAGCGGCTGCACCGCCATCCCGAGCATGCCGCCCGCCGCCGGCGAGGCGGTCGTGGCGCTATCATCGTCGCTGTTATCGGTGCCGCCGAACCCCTGATTGTCGCCGCCAACGATCGCCGCCAGCTTGTCGGCGCTAGGTCGCGTCGCGACCGTGACGTTGGCGACGACCGGCTTGCCGTTACGCAGGATATCGAGCCGCGCGGTCGACCCCGGGCTCACGTTCGAGACGAGGTAGGACAGCGTCTGTTCGGGGGTGACCGCCTGGCCGTTAACCTTGGCGACGACATCGCCGGCGCGCACGCCTCCCTTGGCGGCGGGACCGCCTGCGGTGACGTCCGCAATCAACTCGCCCTGGTTCTTGGGGATACCAAGCGCTGCAGCGGTACCATCGTCGATCGTACCCGGCTGAATCTGCACGCCGATATAGCCGCGCTCGATCGTGCCACCCTTCATGAACGTCTGGATGATCGGCTTGGCGGTCGCCGCGGGAATCGCGAAGCCGATGCCGATGTTGCCGCCCGACTGGCTGAAGATCTGCGAATTGATCCCGATGACGTTGCCGTTCATGTCGAACATCGGGCCACCCGAATTGCCCTGGTTGATCGACGCATCGGTCTGGATGAAGCGGTCATACGCGCCGCCCTGCCCGGTGACGCGGTTGATCGAGGAGATGATCCCCGCGGTCACGGTGCCGCCCAGCCCGAATGGCTCGCCGATCGCGACCACCCAGTCGCCGACCCGCGAGCGTGATGAATCGCCGAATTTCACGAACGGCAGATCGGTCGCATCGATCTTGAGCAGCGCCAGGTCCGAATCCTGATCCTTGCCGATCACCTTGGCGACATATTCCTTGTGATTGCTCAGCGTCACCGTGATCGAATCGACTGACGCGCCCTGCGCGCCCGGCGAGATCACGTGGTTGTTGGTCACCACATAGCCATCGGGGGAAATCAGGAAGCCTGATCCCAGCGATGCGCCCTCGCGCTTCACCGGTGGGCCGCCTTGTGCGCCCCCGCCGCCGAACAGATCGCCGAATGGAGTTCCCGCGAACGGATTCGCCTGCTGTTTCTGGACGATGGTCTGCTTGGTCGAAATGTTGACCACCGCAGGCTGGAGCCGCGCGACCATGTCGGCAAAGCTCATCGGCGCGCCGGACTTGGGAATCACGGCCTGAATCGCGCCGGGTTCGTTCTGCGCGGTCTGGGCGTGGCCCGGCTGAAGCGCGATGGTGACGGTGGCGCCGCCGAGCAGCAGCGCACCGGTGATGGCATAGGCGTAACGCACTATAGGGTAGTCCTCTCAGTTGGGCCGTTCGTAATTGCGGACGCAATGCCCGCCACCGGCTGAACGCCGCTTGAATATGGAACGGTTTGAAGTCGAACGGCGCGACCGCGTCATCGCGCTCCGCCCTCGAACTGCTTCAGATAGCTGTTGTTCGGCGACAGGATGATCGAGGTCGATCCGGTCGGCTGGTCGCCGCCATCCGCGCCGAAGGTGTGACGATACGACTGCATCGCACGATAGAAATCGTAGAAGCTTGCGTCCTTCGAAAAGCTTTCGGCATAGATGCGCGAGGCGTTGGCATCGGCGTCCGCCCGGACGATCTGCGCGTCCTTGCGACCCTGCGCACGGATCGTCACCGCCTGCTGTTGCCGCGCGGTCTGCATCCGCTTCAGCGCACTGTCGAGCGGGCTACCCTCGGGCAAGTCGGCGTGCTTGATCCGGACGTCGACGATCTGGACACCATATTGAGTCGCCAGCCGCTGGAGCCGGTTTTGGATATTCTCCATCACCTGATCGCGCTCGGGGGTCAGCAGCGTTGCGAACGGCTGGTTGCCGAGTTCGGCGCGGATCGAACTGCCGAGCAGAGGCTGGAGTGCATCACGAACGCGTTCCTCGGTCGATCCGACGCTGCCGGTCGCGTTCACGGCTTTCAGCGGGTTGGTGATGCGGAACCGCGCATAGGCGTCGACCTCGAGCCGAAGCTGGTCGGACGAGAGCACCTGTTGGTTGTCGTAATCGACATCGAGCACGCGCTTGTTGATCCATACCAGCCGATCGAGAAACGGGATCTTCGCGATCATCCCCGCGCCGGTCCGACCGAACACCTCGTTGGGTTGATACGCGTTGACGGTCCGCACCACTTTCTCGAAACGCAGCACGACGACCTGTTCGGTCTCGGGTACGATCGTGAAGGTCGACGCCATCAGGATAAACGCGAACAGCACCGCGAGCCCGATCGTCACGGGGTTGCGCCACAGCGTTCTGGTCACTTGCCACCTCCCGCCGCAGGTGCCTCGGTGGTCGCGGGGACTACGGTATCCGGGATCCGCTTGGCGCGATCGAGCGGCAGATACGGCACGACGCCGGGGGTCTCGACGATCGTCTTGTCCGATTTCGCCAGTACCGCTTCCATCGTTTCGTAATACATCCGGCGGCGCGTCACTTCAGGCGCGAGCTTGTACTGTTCATACACCTTGTCGAACTGCGCGGCTTCGCCCTGCGCACCCGCGAGCACCTGTTGGGCATAGGATTGCGCCTGGTTGCGATAGGCTTGCGAATCCTGCTGCGCGGCAGTCACGTCCTTGAATGCATCGTTGACGCGCTCGGGGGGGTCGGCCTGCTTGATCGCGACACCTTGGACGACGATCCCGGAATTATAATCGCGCAACACCGTCTGCATCCGCTCCTGAACCTGATTTTCGATATACGTGCGTCCTGGCCCGAGTGCCTGGTCGAGACTGACATTGGCAACGACTTCGCGCATCGTTGCCTCCGCGGTGGCGCGCACCGTTTCGCGCGGCTTGTCGATCTGGAACACGTAATCCTCCGGACTCGCGATCTTCCAGCGCACCGAATAAGCCAGGTTGATGATGTTTTGATCGCCCGTCAGCATCAGATTCTCGCCGCCGCCCTCGGGGAAATCCTCGGTGCGGATGTTCTGGACGTCGACCTTGGTGACGGTGGCAAAGGGCGCAGGCAACGTGAACTGGACGCCTGGCTGAAGCGTGCCGGTATAGCGACCGAAATTCGTCACCACGCCGCGCTGCTGCGGTGCGATCGGATGGATCGAGGTGAACGCGATCCAGACTAGCAGGATGATCCCCGCGCCGATCAGCCAGAGCATCCGCGCATTGGGACCGGTCGGCAGACCGCTGAAGCCGCCTCCACCGCCGCCACCGCCGCCCCCGCGTGCCTTGCGCAGGAAATCGTCGAGCGCGCTCGGCGTCCCGCTCGGCTTGCGGCCGCCCGGTGGCGTCGCCCAAGGGTTGCGCGGCTCGTTAGACGAGTCGTCACCCCCGCCCCAGGGGCCCTTGGGTCGGTCGATGGCGAGGAATGGGGGGAGTCGGAGCCAGTCCGGCAGGATCGTCATAGCTTCCTTTATAGGTGCGCGCCCGCGGAAAAACAGTGGCAAGCGACCGCGCTGGCCCTATCTCGTGCGGATGAACGATAAAGTGAAGGAGGCCGTCCGCCTTGTCGCGGGCGATCGGGCTACCGTCAGGATGGAAGGCGGGCGCGCCGGGATCGTGCTCGACGCGACCGGGCTGGATGCGACCGCGCGCGCGCAGCTGGAAAGTGACGCGCACGCCGCCGCGACCGCGGCGGGCGCGCAGGAGGTCCGCGTCGTCGTCACCGCGGAGCGGACCCGGCGACAGATCGTCGCGGTGGCGAGCGGCAAGGGCGGAGTCGGCAAATCGACGCTCGCCGCGAACCTGGCGATCGCGCTCGCCCGGTCAACGGGAATCCGCGCGGCGCGGCGCGTCGGGCTGGTCGATGCCGATATCTACGGCCCCTCCCAGCCACGGTTGATGAAGGTGGAGGGCACCCGCCCGACCGCCAAGGACAAGGTGCTCGACCCGGTCCCGACCCCCTATGGTGTGCCGCTGTTGTCGATGGGGCAGCTCGTCGAGCCGGGCCGGGCGCTTGCCTGGCGTGGGCCGATGGCGGCGGGCGCGCTTGGCCAACTCGTCGAGGCGGATTGGGGCGCGACCGATACGCTGATCCTCGATCTGCCCCCCGGCACTGGTGACGTCCAGCTGACGATGGTCCAGAAATACACTCCGACCGGTGCGGTCATCGTCTCGACCCCGCAGGATCTCGCGCTGATCGACGCGACCCGCGCGATCGACCTGTTCGACAAGGCGGGGGTGCCGATTATCGGCCTGGTCGAAAACATGGCGGGCTATGTCTGCCCGCATTGCGGCGAATCGTCCGACCCGTTCGGTAACGGTGGCGCGGAGGCCGCGGCGGCGCGGCTCGATATCCCCTTCCTCGGTCGCATCCCGCTGACGATCGCGATCCGCACCGCGTCGGACGCGGGCGAGCCAACCGCGGCGGGGAACGGCGCCGACGCGGCCGCGTTCCATGACATAGCCGCGCAGGTCGACGCGTGGCTCAAGGAGCGCTGACTCGTCATCCGTTCGTCCTGAGCCTGTCGGAGGGCATCGGGCGCAACGGTGCTTCGACGGGCTCAGCACGAACGGAGGAAGACCGATGCCACTGACCACCGACGCCGAAATCAAGGACCTGCTCGACACCGCGCGGACGATCGCGATGGTCGGTGCGTCGGACCGCCCCGATCGCCCGAGTTACGAAGTGATGGCGACGCTCCAGGCGCACGGCTATCGCGTCATCCCGGTCAACCCGCAGATCACCGGCGAGCACGTCCATGGTGAATTCGTCTTCCGCGAGCTTGCCCAGCTCGGCGATTCGATCGACATCGTCGATATCTTCCGCCGCCCCCAGGCTGCGGGCGAGGCGGTCGATCAGGCGATCGCGATCGGTGCGAAGGCGGTGTGGCTGCAGCTCGGCGTGATCAACGAGGAAGCCGCTGCGCGAGCCGAGGCTGCGGGCCTGAAGGTCGTGATGGATCGCTGCCCTGCGATCGAAATCCCGCGGCTCGGCGTCGCTCGGATCGCGATGGCAACCGACTGATTTCGCGGCTTTACGAGGCGATGCGACGCGCGCATCATCCGGCGAGTCGGGATGGGAGTCGGACGATGCTGCCGGTGCTGTTGATGATGATCGCGGTCCAGGACGCGGAAACCTTGATCGCCAATGCGCGCACCATGACCACCGCCGAGACGCGTTGCACGCTGTCGGCCGACACGACCGACATTACGGTTTGTGGGCTGCGCCAGGCAGACCGCTACCGGGTGCCACTGGTCGTCCACGATGCGGGTGACCGGCGCTACGAAGCCGTCGGCGCCGAACGCGAGCGCCTGCTCCACCGCACCAACCGGATCGAGGACATGAGCGCCTTCCTCGTCGAAACCGGGATGGCGGGCGTTGGGGCGACGGTAGGGGGTCACAACGGTGGGAGATTGACGGTGGACGGCTTGAGGAAGCTCGCGCCGTGATCGCATTGCGGTTGATCGCACTGCTTCAGGCCGCGCCGACTGCGGTCCCGCCGGTACCGGAGAAATTCTCGATCCTGTTGCCCGAATGCGCGCCGGCGGCACCCGAATCGGATATCCTCGTGTGCGGTACCAGAGACCGCAGCGCGCGCCTGCCACTACCCGACGACCGCGGCCCACCCGATCATGGCGTGCCCAGCAATCCCCATCGAACCGGCGTCGGCGCGCTCGCCGCCACGGGCGCGCCATGCGCGACGCTGCAGGGCGGATGCGAGGTCGGCGTCAACGTACTCGGCCCACCCGTCGTCCTGGTCCGGTTGCTCACGAAGCTGATCAACCCCGCCAACGATTGCTGCGAGCCCGGCGAAGCGACCGATCCGATGGCGCTCGCGCGCGATGGCGTGCGCGGTATCAAGGCGATGTTCGCCAAAAGGCCCGACAAATCGGGCCGCATCGCGATTCCGCTCGACGACCCGCCGCCACCGCCGCTCCAGCCCTAAGGCGCACGCGAGCCTACTCCAGAATATGCATCCACAGCGGCGCGCCCGCGAGGCTAGACGACCCGCGCAATTTTTCCAGCGCCTGCGCAACGCAGCGTTCGGGGCCTTCGTGCGTCACGATCGCGACCAGTACCCCGTCGCCGCCATGCCCGCCGCGCTGGATCAGCGATTCGATCGACACCCCCGCGTCGCGCATCGCCGCTGCGATCTCCGCCAGCACCCCGACCCGGTCCTCGACCATGAAGCGCAGATACGCACGCCCGCGCCGCTCGCCACTATCGGCCTTGTTCGCCACGTCGAGCGAATCGGCGGGCATTGCGAACGCGGGGCCGAATTCGCCGCGCGCGATGTCGATCAGGTCGGCGACCACTGCGCTGGCGGTCGGCCCGTCGCCCGCGCCCGCGCCCTGGAAGAATAGCCGCCCGACAAAATTTCCCTCCGCGACGACCGCGTTGAGCGAGCCGGTGACGTGCGCGAGCGGATGATCGATCGGCACCAGATGGGGGTGGACGCGCTGAAACAGCCCGTGCGCGTCCGCTTCGGCGACCCCGACCAGCCGCACCTTGTAGCCCAACGCCGCCGCTTCGGCGATGTCGGCGGCGATCACCTGGCGGATGCCGTGCGCGTCGACGTCGTCGAATGCGGGCGTCGTCCCGAACGCGAGGCTCGCGAGCAGCGACAGCTTGTGCGCGGCGTCGATGCCGTCGATGTCGAAGGTCGGATCGGCCTCGGCATAGCCCAGCGCCTGCGCCTCGGCGAGGACGTCGGCGAAATCGCGCGCGTCACTTTCCATCTTGCTCAGGATGAAATTACACGTGCCGTTGAGGATGCCATAGACCCGCGAGATTGCGTTCGCCGCCGCACCCTCGCGCAGCCCCTTCACGACCGGGATGCCCCCCGCGACCGCCGCCTCGAACTTCAGCGCCACCCCGGCCCTTTCAGCCGCGCGGGCGAGTTCAAGGCCGTGGTGTGCCAGCATCGCCTTGTTCGCGGTGACGAAGCCCTTGCCTGCACTCAGCGTCGCGCGCGCCAGCGTCAGCGCGGGTCCATCCGACCCGCCGATCAGTTCGACGACGACATCGGCACCGTCGTAGTGTGCGAGCGCGGACGTATCGTCGACCCAAGCGAAGCGCGTCAGGTCGATCCCGCGATCCTTGGTTCGATCGCGCGCGGAGACCGCGACGACCTCGATCGCGCGGCCGGCGCGCCGCGTGATCAGATCGCGGTTCGTATCGAGCAGCCGGATCACCCCCGCCCCGACGGTGCCCAGTCCAGCCAGCGCCACGCGCAACGGTTCGATGCTAGTCATCGCCGCCGCCTAGCGGACGCAAGCGTCGCTTGTCGAGTTGCGGCTTAGCGCACCACCATCGCAGTGTAGAGATGCCAGGTCGCGTACCCGAGCACCGGCAGCACGACCGCGAGCCCTACCCCGAACGGCAGCGTGCCGAGCACGAGCAGCGCAGCGACCCGCAGGCCCCAACCGATCGCCTCGCGCGGATTGGTGCGGACCGCCTTCACCGATGTCCTGACCGCCACCCCCGCATCGACCGATGTGTCGACGACCATCGGGAACGATACCCAGGCGAACACCAGCGCCGCGACCGCAAAGCCGAGTCCAGCGAGGTTGCCCAGGATGATCATCGTCCAGCCTTGGCTCGTCGAGAACAGCCGTGCGAAGAAATCACTTACGTTCGGCGCGCCATCGGTGCCGAGCGTCGAGGCGTAGATCACGTACGCAACGAGCAGCCAGCCGAGGAACAGCAGCGCCAGCCCCGCGGTCAATACCGCGATCGGAGTGCGCGAGCGGCCATTGAGCGGATCGAGAAAATGCCACCAGGTCGCATCCTGCCCCGCTTCGGCGCGGCGCGCGATCTCATAGAAACCCGAAGCGACCGCAGGCCCCGCGATCGATAAACCCGCGATCAACGGAAAGAGCAGCGGGAGCAGCGGCCGGTTGAGCGCGATATACACCGCGAGCAGACAGACCAGCGGATAGACGAGACCGATGAACAACAGGTCGCCGCGGCGTTCGCGGAAATCCTGCCAACCCTGTCGCAACGCCCGATCCAGGTCCGCGGAAGATATCCGGCGGATGGTGGGCAGTTCACTGTCGGTCGGAATCGCCGCTGCGGTCTGGGTGGTCATCGATCGTCTCCTGAATTCTGGTGGCCGTCGTCTCTCTGCAGTTTCTAGTTGGTTCGCCGATCCTACACCCGACCACGATTTTTCCAAGCCCGCACCCGACGCGGTCAGACGCGCCAATTTGTGCTGTCGTCCCGTTCTTGGATGCGCCATCATGGCGCGATGGCAACCATCCCTGCGCCGCGCGATACGCCCCCGGCTTCCCCCCTGGCCCCGATCGCCGAACTCACCGTCCGGGGAATCATTCTCGGCGGACTCATCACGCTGCTATTCACCGCGGCAAACGTGTATCTGGGGCTTAAGGTCGGGCTGACCTTTGCGACCTCGATCCCCGCCGCGGTGATCTCGATGGCGGTGTTGCGCTACCTGCCGGGTGCGACCATCCTCGAAAACAATATCGTCCAGACCGTCGCCTCGGCGGCGGGGACGCTCGCGGCGATCATCTTCGTGCTACCCGGGCTCGTCATGATCGGGTGGTGGCAGGGTTTCCCCTACTTCCTCACCGCGGGGATCACCGCGACCGGCGGCATCCTGGGGGTGATGTTCTCGGTCCCCCTGCGCCGCGCACTCGTCGTCGATACCGATCTTCCCTATCCCGAGGGGCGCGCTGCCGCAGAGGTGCTCAAGGTCGGCGCGGGGAGCCGTGACGGGGAGGAAGAAAGCGGCCGCGGGCTGAAACTGATCGTCGTCAACGCGGTCGCCTCGATGGGGTTCGCGATCCTGACTCAAACCAAGATCGTCGTCGCGGAGGCGGCGCACTATTTCCGCGTTGGCGCAGGCGCGACCGGGATATCGGGCGGGCTGTCGTTCGCGCTGATCGGTGCGGGGCATCTGGTCGGGCTGTCGGTCGGGCTCGCGATGTTTGCAGGTGTCGTCATCGGCTGGTGGATCGCGCTGCCGATCCTCACCGCGTACGCGCCCGCGCTTGCCGGCACCGGGGTGGAGGCCTGGGCCTCGGGGGTGTTTCGCACCGATGTCCGCTTCCTGGGCGCGGGGGTGATCGGCGTCGCCGCGATCTGGACCCTGCTGAAGATCATTGGTCCAGTGGTCGGCGGGATCCGCTCCTCGATCGCGGCGAGCCGGGCAAAACGCGACGGCGCGGTCCTGGCGCTCGGCGAGCGCGACCTGTCGATCACGATCGTCATCGGGGTGAGCCTCGCGATTTTGGTGCCGATCGCGGGGCTGCTCTGGTCGGTCATCGCGGGCGGACCGCTCCAGCCGATGGCGATCCCGCTGATCGCGGGCGCGCTGGTGTTCGTCCTCGTCCTCGGGCTCGTGATCGCGGCGGTGTGCGGCTATATGGCGGGGCTGATCGGCGCGTCGAACAGCCCGGTATCGGGGATCGGCATTCTCGCGGTACTCGCCGCTAGCCTGCTGCTGGTCGGCTTGTTCGGGCGCGGCACCCCGCCTGAAACAACGCAGGCGCTGGTCGCCTATGCGCTGATCGTGACCGGGATCGTGTTCGGGGTCGCGACGATCTCGAACGACAATCTCCAGGATCTCAAGACCGGACAGCTCGTCGGCGCGACGCCGTGGAAGCAGCAGGTCGCGCTGATCTTCGGCGTCATCTTCGGTAGCCTCGTCGTGCCCCCGGTGTTGCAACTCCTCGCGACGACGCTGGGCTTTCAGGGCGCGCCCGGGGCCGGCCCCAACGCGCTCGCTGCGCCGCAGGCCGCGCTGATTTCGGCGCTGGCCAAGGGCGTGCTAGGCGGCGATCTCAACTGGAACATGATCGGCGTTGGCGCCGCGATCGGCGTCGCGGTGATCGGTCTCGACGAAACGCTGGGCAAAATGGGCAAGCTCCGCCTCCCCCCGCTCGGGGTCGGACTTGGCGTCTACCTGCCGATGGCGGTGACGCTGCCGGTGGTGATCGGCGCGGTCATCGGCTCCCTCTACGATCGCTGGGCGGATCGTAACCCGGACCCCGAATATGCCCGCCGCATGGGCGTGCTGACCGCGACCGGCATGATCGTCGGCGAAAGCCTGTGGGGCGTCGGCTTCGCGGTGATCGTCTATCTCTCGGGCAGCGATGCGCCGCTCGCGCTGGTCGGCGACAGCTTCGCGACGCCCGCGCTGATCGGCGGGACGCTCGCGTTCCTCGCGCTGCTATGGGGGCTGTACCGGTTCACCCGGCGCACGGTGATGGCGGGATAAGTCTCGCCGCCACCGCTCGTCACTCCATCGCGGCGAGCATTTCCTTGATCGGTACGAACGCGAATCCTACCGAGCTGTCCGCGATTCCGTAGGGCAGGAACAACAGGTCGCCGTGCTTGATCGCACCGCATGAATAGACGACGTTGGGAACATAGCCCTCGCGGTCCTGGTCCTTCGCCGCCAGGATCGGCACGCGGGTCCGCGCCAGCACCTTCGAGGGATCGTCCTTGTCGAGCAGCGCCGCACCGATCGAATATTTGCGCATCGCACCGACGCCGTGGGTGAGCAGCAGCCAGCCCTCGTCGAGCTCGATCGGCGGCCCGCAATTGCCGATCTGGACGAGTTCCCACGGATAGACCGGCGCAAGAATCTTCTCGCCATCCTCCCAATGCTCCAACCGATCGGATTTCAGCAGGAACAGATTCTCGCCGTCGGAGCGACCGATCATCATATATTGCCCGCCGACCTTGCGCGGAAACAGCGCCATGCCCTTGTTGCGCGCCGCGCCCCCGGTCATCGGCACCAGGTCGAATGCGCGAAAATCCCGGGTTCGCATGAGTTCGGACTGGATCACCGACCCGTTATACGCGGTGTAGGTGCCGATCCATTCGACGCTGCCGTCGTCATGCGTGAATTGGACCAGGCGTAGATCCTCGAGACCCTTCGACTGCGCTTCGGTAATCGGGAAGATTACCGTGCCCGACAGCGTCGAATCGCGATGCCGATAGACCGTCACCGGGCCGGTCGGGACATGGTCCTCGCTCCGTCCGATGACATCGGTCGCGGTCGCGAACGGTGGTTCGGTGGCGAGCTTCAGCTGCGATCGGGAGGTGATGATGCCTTCGCGAAACGCGACCGACGAGATGTGCCCCTCCCCGACCGCGCGCAAACTCATCAGGATCCGCATCGATCCCTTGGGCATCCCCGACTGGTCGAAATGCGGGACCGCGCTGGGGTTCATCAGTGCGGCGGCGGCATAGCTGTATTCGTGGCAGAAATAGGCGCCGATCAACTGGCGTTTCACGTCACCGATATCGGCGCCATCAAGCGCCAGCAAGTCCTCGATCTCGTCATAGCGAGTCATGAACACCCGCCGGGTCTGCCAGTGGCGTGCCTCGAAATCCTTGAGCACGTCCTCCAGTCCGTCCCGCGCCTCCGCGTCGGACATGTCCATTACTTCGGCGACCAATCGCTGCGTCCGGCTGGGTCCGCTGCCATTGTTGATCCACGCCAGATGAAATGGCCGCACGACAACGCGCGACGGATCGGCGTGGAGCTTCAGGCGGTGGGTGTATTCTTCCATCGCAAACGGGTCCGTTTCGTCGCTCGAGGCCGGGCACCGTTAACTTCCCTCAAGCGACGGCGCGGTCAGTCCCTGCCACGGCTTGACCCACCGTTGAAACCCCTGAAATGGCGCAGCTCGCCAATTGCAGCGCCAAAATCGACTCGGCACCCTGATTGCGGTTCAGTCCGGTCGGCATCAGCCCATCGAAACAACCGCCATCCGCCGCAGTCGCGAGCGGCAGGCCAAGGTCGTTCGCACCCAGATACCAGGCGTAGGCGCGCTGCGCTTCGGTCGACCAGCGCGGATCGCCGGTGGCCGCGAACGCCGCCAGGCATGCATCGACCGTCGCCTGCGCCTCAAGCGGCTGCTGGTCAAATTTGAGCGGCTCGGCATAGGGCCGATGAAAGCTCTCGGTGCCCACTGCGCGGAACCGGCCGTGGGGCGACGTCTGCTTCTCTACGATCCAGCCCAGCGTAGCGAGACCGCACTCGACCAGATCCTGTCTGCGAAGCGCCTCGCCGGCACGAATCAACGCTTCGGGAAGTCGTGCATTATCATACGCGAGCACGACCTCGAACCATTGCCAGTCGGGCCGCCGCGTTTCGCCCAGCAGCGCGATGTGGTCGTCGGGAAACCGTCTCAGGATCGACAGCGCCAGATCATGCCCGGGGCATGCGTCGAGCATCGAGGCCGCGCCGAGCATCGCGAACGATTGCGCGCGCAGGCTGCCGAGATCGAGTGCCAGGCTCGCGGTCTCGTCGAAGAACCGCATCGCCCAGTCGCGATGCTTCTTGTCCTGCGCATCGCGCGCGGTGACGCCCAGCGCCCAGATCGCGCGACCGTTCGAATCCTCCGACCCGACGTCCTCGCACCAGGTCCGGTCGAAATTCATGAAGTTGCGGAATCGGCGCGCCTCCGGGTTCCATGCATATTGGACGAACGAGGCATAGATCGTCATCCACTTGTCGCGTCGCTCCGGATCCAGATCGGGGATCGCGCTCATCAGCATCAGCGCGCGCGCGTTGTCGTCGATGCAATAACCATGGCGACGATCGGGCACCGAATAGATCGAATGCTGGAGCATGCCGGTCGCATCGCTCATCCGCTCGACCGCGGCGATATCGGGCGAGAGGATCGTTGGGGCGTGATCGGGCTGAGCGATCCGGCGCGGCTTGGCCGCGATCGCGATTCTAGTCTCGGCCATCGTCGCCTCGGCGAGCCGCGGCCAGATCATCGTGCGGCCGCGCAGATACGCGCGCTCCGACAGCCGCTTGCGTTCGCGCGGGTTCGACAACAGCGTCTCGATCTCGCGCGCGAACCCTGCGCTGTCGCGGAAGGGCACGAGCACACCATGTCCATCGGCGAGAATTTCGGTCGCGTGGACATAGGGCGTCGAGATTACCGCCTTGCCGACGCCGACCGCGTAGGACAGCGTCCCACTCGTGATCTGCGCCGGGTTGAGATACGGCGTGGCGTAGATATCCGACGCCTGAAGATAGTTGATCAGTTCGCCATGCTCCACGAACGCATCGATGAACGCGATATTATCGGCAACGCCCAGTCTCGCCGCGAGCGCCTTCAGCCGATCGCGATATGCCTCACCCTCGTGCGCGACCAGATTGGGGTGGGTCGCGCCGAGCACGACGTAGAGCAAAGTCGGATGAAGCGCCTTTACCGCGGGCAACGCCTCGATCATCGTCTCGATGCCCTTGCCGGGTGCCAGTAGCCCGAAGGTCAGGATGACCTCGCGCCCGGTCCAGCCGAACTGGTCCTTCAACGTATCGGGATCGACGAACGCGCGATCGGGCACACCGTGCGGGATCATCACGATCTGCTTGCCGCTGGCACCATAGACCCGCGCCAGGATCTCGCGCCCGCGCTCCGCCATTACGACGATCTTTGCCGCACGCCGCAACAACCCTTCGAGCACGCGGCGCTCGTCGGCGGAGGGTTGTTCGAGCACGGTGTGGAGCGTCACGACCAACGGCAGCGTCGTCCGATCGAGCAGCGTGAGGATATGATCCCCTGCCGGGCCGCCGAAGATGCCATATTCATGCTGGAGCCAGATCGCCTGCGCGCCACTCTCCTCGATCGTGCGCGCGGTATCGACATAGGCCGATAGATCATGCTGCGGGATCGCGCCCACCACTGCGGCCGGATACGCGTAACGCCCGGGATGATCGTCCATCGCATAGACGTCGACCTGAACATCGGGGTATCGATCGAGCATCGCCTGATAGACATCGGTCGTGAAGGTCGCGATTCCGCATTGCCGGGGCAGGAAATTGCCGATCAGCGCCAAGTGCGTGATGGGTGCCGGGGTGTCTGATTTCGCCATAGGAGTTCCTTCACGTGTGCGGAAACGACTCCGGGTCGCTGTCCACACCTGAACGAACCGATATCAAACCAAATGGTTGCGCGGATGCTGCAGTGCAATAGAGAATTTCGCGCTTACCAAGATCACACCGATGACGAACCATTAGCTTGGGGCGTGTGAGCGTGTCCGCGACCGGCGATCAACCGCGACCGCGGTAGGGTGCGACTCCCTGGTCGGGGAGCCAGAGATCAACCGGGGGCGCGCCTGATTGCCAGAACACGTCGATCGGGATACCGCCGCGCGGATACCAATAGCCGCCGATCCGCAGCCACGCCGGCGCCATTTCCGCGACCAATCGCTGCCCGATCCCGACCGTGCAATCCTCATGAAACGCGCAATGGTTGCGGAAACTGCCGAGGAACAGCTTGAGCGATTTTGATTCGACGATCGTCTCGCGTGGCGCGTAATCGATCACCAGATGCGCGAAGTCGGGCTGGCCGGTAACTGGACAAAGCGAGGTGAATTCGGGCACCGCGAACCGCACCAGATATGCGGTTCCCATCCGCGGATTGGGAACATAATCGAGCGTCGCTTCGTCGGGGGAGGCAGGCAGGGGTGCCGACTGGCCAAGAAATTTCGGGGTCATGACCGCTCCTTTATAACGGCAGTGCAGCAATGAAAACGCTCGTCCCCATTCTCGGCGATCAACTGACCGCCACGATCAGCGCGCTGGACGGCGCGCGCCCGGCAGACACGGTCGTATTGATGATGGAAGTGGCGGACGAGACGACCTACGTTCGCCACCACCAGCAGAAGATCGCGTATATCCTCTCCGCGATGCGCCACCACGCCGCACGGCTGGCCGGTCTCGGCTGGCAGGTCGATTACGTGACGCTCGACGATCCCGACAACGCCGGGAGCTTCACCGGCGAGGTGGCGCGCGCGGTTCAGCGTCATGCTCCCGACCGCATCGTCGTGACCGAAGCGGGCGAATGGCGGGTCGGCGCGATGATCGACGCCTGGGAAACGCTGTTCGGCATCCCGGTCGCCATCCGCCCAGACCGCCGCTTCGTTGCGAGCCATGCCGAATTCGACGCCTGGGCAGACGGGCGAAAGGCGCTGACGATGGAATATTTCTATCGCGACATGCGCCGCAAGACCGGACTGCTGATGGACGGCGACGACCCCGCCGGCGGGCGTTGGAATTTCGACAAGGACAACCGCAAGCCCGCGCATGCCGACCTGATGATGCCCCGCCCGCTCGCGTTCGAGCCCGATGAGACCACGCGCGCGGTGCTTGCGCTGGTCGCGGCGCGGTTCGCGGACCATCCCGGCTCGCTCGCTGGCTTCGGCTGGGCAGTCACCGCCGCCGATGCCGCGCGCCAGGCCGACGCCTTCTTCGCGCACGCGCTCCCCGATTTCGGCGCGTACGAGGACGCGATGCTCACCGGCGAGCCGCATCTGTGGCATTCGATTCTGTCGCCCTATCTCAATTCAGGGCTGCTCGATCCGCTCGACCTATGCCGCCGCGCCGAACGCGAATATCGGGCGGGCCGGGCGCCGATCAATTCGGTCGAGGGCTATGTCCGTCAGATCCTTGGCTGGCGCGAATTCATGCGCGGCATCTATTGGCGCGAAGGCCCCGACTATGTCGATCGCAACTTCCTCGATCATCACCGCCCCCTCCCCGCGTGGTACTGGACCGGAGAGACCGATATGCACTGTCTTGCCGAGGCGATCGGCCAGACGCTCGCAACCGCGCACGCCCATCACATCCAGCGGCTGATGGTCACCGGCAACTTCGCACTGCTGATCGGGGCCGACCCCGCCGCGGTCCACCGCTGGTATCTCGAAATCTATCTCGACGCGTATGAATGGGTCGAACTGCCCAATACGCTGGGCATGAGTCAGTTCGGCGACGGGGGCGTCGTGGGGACCAAACCGTACATTTCATCGGGCGCGTACATCAACCGGATGTCCGACTATTGTGACGGTTGCCGCTACGACGTGAAGCAGCGGATCGGCGATAATGCCTGCCCCTTCAACGCGCTGTACTGGGATTTTCTCGCGCGCCACCAGGACAAGCTCGGCACCAACCCGCGGCTCGCGCTGCCCTATCGCAACTGGGCGAAACAACTCGAGGCGGACCGCCGCGCAACCCGCGCACAGGCGGCCGGGTTCTTGAGATCCCTCGACGGCGACAGTTCGGCTGGCTAGGACGCCCGCAGAACCAGAGCCCGGAACCCGAGCCCAGAAGCACAGGAGCATACATCATGGACGCGTTGGTGACGACCGAATGGCTGGCAGGCGAGTTGGCAGCGAGCGACCTGCGGATCGTCGATGCGACGCATCTCGATCCCAGCCTCGGCCGCGATCCGGCGGCGGAATATGAAGCCGCGCACATTCCCGGCGCGGTGTTCATGAACCTGGCCGAATTGCGCGACACCGACAACGATCTGCCGATGATGCTCCCCACCGCTGAAAAGTTTGCCAGCCGGATGCAGTCGCTCGGGCTGGGCGATGGCAGCCGTATCGTGCTGTACGACAGTTCGCCCTGGCACACCGCCGCGCGGGCGTGGTGGATGCTCAGCACCTTCGGCGCGCACGATGTCGCGATTCTCGATGGCGGGCTCGCGAAATGGCAGGCGGAAGGCCGCGCGACAGAGAGCGGCAAGCAGCAGCTCCGTCACCGCCACTTCACGGTCTGGGCCGACGACAAGGGCGTCCGGACGCTCGACGGAATGAAGGCGAACATCGACAGCGAGGCCGAACAGGTCGTCGACGCGCGCTCGACCGCGCGGTTCACCGGGGAGGAGCCTGATCCCCGTCCCGCGACGCACGCCGGGCACATCCCTGGCTCCAAGAACCTGCCCTACGACCGGCTGTTCGATACCGATGGGACGTGGAAGACCGGCGCTGCGCTGACCACGGCGTTCACGGACGCCGGGGTCGATGTCGACAAGCCGATCGTCACGACCTGCGGATCCGGAATCACCGCCTCGGTCCTCGCCTTTGGCCTCCACCTGCTCGGCAAGGATGCCGCGCTCTATGATGGCAGCTGGTCCGAGTGGGGTGCGGATCGTTCGACGCCCAAGGCGACGGGCACCGCATGATAGGATGCCGCCGCCCCAGCTTTCCGTTCGTGCTGAGCCTTTCGAAGCACGCTGGGCGAAACGCCCGTCGACACGCTCGGGGCGAACGGTGAGGGAAGCACATGGCTGACGTGCCTCCCCGCGCCCTCGCCGACGCGACCCGCGTCGTGACCGCGGGTCGCCGCGCGGAATGGACGCATGACGGACAGGGGCGGGGCATCGTCAACCCCCCGGTGTGGCGCGCCTCGACGATCCTGTACGACGACGTCGCCGGCTTGCGCGCCGGTGCGCGCCAGGGCGAACCCCACCGGCTGTTCTACGGGCGCAAGGGTACGCCGACCCAATGGTCGCTCGCCGACGCGCTGACCGCGCTCGAACCCGGCGCGGCGGGAACCGTCCTCTATCCCTCCGGCGTGGCGGCGATCGCCGCGGCGCTGATGGCGGTGTTGTCGCCGGGCGATGAACTGCTGCTCGTCGACAGTGTCTACGATCCGACCCGCTCGAC
Source organism: Pseudomonadota bacterium (assembly GCA_030854075.1). GTDB lineage: Bacteria > Pseudomonadota > Alphaproteobacteria > Sphingomonadales > Sphingomonadaceae > Sphingomonas. The sequence goes on along the minus strand of JALYTW010000076.1, from coordinate 8,199 downwards.
CGCGCTGTCACTGCTCAAACGTTTCGGGGTCACGACCCGGTTCTACGATCCGTTGATCGGGGCGGGAATCGCGGACCTGATCGGCGACTCCACAGCCGCGATCTTCCTCGAAAGCCCCGGCAGCCTCACTTTCGAGGTGCAGGATATCCCCGCGATCGTCGCGGTGGCAAAACAGCGTGGGCTGGTAACCCTGCTCGACAATACCTGGGCAACCCCGCTCTATTTTCCCGCGATCGAGCGTGGGGTCGACCTGACGATATTGGCCTGCACCAAATATGTCGTCGGCCATTCGGACGTCATGATGGGATCGGTGACCGCGACCGAGGAACATTTCACGCGGCTGCGCGACACCAGCTTTCAGCTTGGCCAATGCGTCAGCCCGGACGACGCCTGGCTCGCCAGTCGCGGCCTCAGGACGATGGCGGTCCGCCTCGCGCAGCACCAGGCGAGCGCGCTCCGGATCGCGACGTGGCTCGATACCCAGCCAGAGGTCGCGCGCATCCTTCACCCCGCCTTCGCCTCCTGTCCCGGTCACGACCATTTCGTCCGCGACTTCAAGGGATCGAGCGGGTTGTTCTCGTTCGTCTTCCAGGGGGGCGACGAGCAGGCGCGGGCCGCGTTCATCGACGCGCTCGACCTGTTCGGAATCGGCTATAGCTGGGGCGGCTTCGAAAGCCTGGCGCTCCCGGTCGACCCCGTGCGCCACCGCAGTGCGACCGCGCGCGACGATCCAGGCCCACTCGTCCGGCTTCAGATCGGGCTGGAGGATCCCGACGACCTGATCGCCGATCTCGATCGCGGGTTCGCCGCGTTCCGCGGGGCGCTGGCATGAACAATGTCACGCGCTGGTTCCACGCCAATGGGATGGCCGTGCCGACGCAGCAGAATATGATCGAGCTGGCGGTCGCGGGCGGGTTGGTACTGTTGGCGCTCGCGATCGGATTGCTGGCCAGTCGCACGGTCGGACCCCGCCTGTCCGGGCTGTGGGATACCCACGTCGCCAGCCACGGCGAAGGGCTCGGCGCACGGATGAGCAAGATCGTCCGCCACGGCGTCGCTGCGATCCTGCTTGCGATCGTCCTCAGCGCTTATCCTTGGCCGCCGATCGCAGGCGCGCCGATCGGACTGGCACTCGGCATCGCCGCCGCGTTCTTTACGCAACAGCTACTCCGCGGGCTCGGCATTTCGCGGTGGATGTCCTGGATCGTCGCGGCGATCATCTTCGTCGCGCTGTTCAGCCGATCGGTCGGCGGGCTCGATGCGATCACCCACACGCTGGACACGGTCGGCTTCAACGTCGGCAAGCGCCGCCTGTCGTTGCTGTGGTTGATCACGATTTCGATTACGCTGGTCGCGCTGATCGCGGTCGTCCGGCTTGCCAACCGCGTCGTCACCCATTCGATCGCGCGGTCGAAATCATTCGACCCGACCCAGCGCTTGCTTGCGCAGAAGCTCGCCTCGATCGGGGTGATCATCGCCGCCTTCTTCATCGGCATCGACATGCTGAACATCGATCTTACCGCGTTCGCGGTGTTCGGCGGCGCGCTGGGCCTCGCGGTCGGCTTTGGCCTCCAGAAGACCGTCGGCAATCTGATCGCGGGGATCATCCTGCTGATGGACCGATCGATCAAGCCGGGCGACGTCATCGTCGTCGGCGACAGCTTCGGATCGGTCAACAAGATCGGCGTGCGCGCGGTCTCCGTCGTCACTCGTGATGGCAAGGAACATCTGATTCCGAACGAAAATCTGATGACGCAAGAGGTCGAGAACTGGTCATATTCGGATCGCAAGGTCCGCATTCGCATCCCCGTCGGCGTCGCCTATTCCGCCGACCTCAAGGTAGCGCAGGCGCTGATGCTGAAGGCGGCAACCGAATCGCCGCGCGTGCTCAAATCGCCCAAACCCAATGTCTGGCTCGATGCCTATGGGGCGAGCACCGTCGATCACACCATCCTGGTCTGGATCACCGACCCCGAAAGCGGCGTCGGCAGCGTGCGCTCGGACGTGCTCAATCGGTTGTGGTGGATGTTCAAGGAGAACGCGATCGAGATCGCCTTCCCGCAACTCGACATCCATATCGATTCCATGCCGGGAACGCCGACAGGCAACCTAGGTTTCATGGCAAAGCAGAACGACGACAAGAACGGCTGACATGCTCGCAGACGAATGTGTTGTGCGATGCAGCAAACGCTTGCATAGCAGGATGGTCAGAGAAAGACGGCACGCGAGCCCCGGTCCATCGATGCGGTCAGTTTGACACGCAGGCGGGGACATCGGCCTTCCGATCAGAAAGGGAAACGATGCGCTTCACCACTCTCCTCCTTGCGGGCATCGCGTTCACCGCTGCTGGTCCTGCGTTCGCGCAGAATGATACCAGCCCGCCCAAACCGATCACCGTGACGGGCAGCGTCACGCTGCTCACCGACTATCGGTTTCGCGGTCTCACCCGGACCGATGGCGATGCCGCGGTCCAGGCGACGATCAACGTCACGCACCGGTCGGGTTTGTACATCGGCACCTTCATCTCCAACATCGATGGTTCCGGCAAATCACCGGCGCTGACCGGTTATGGCGATGCAGAGGTCGATCTGTACGGTGGTTTCGCCACATCGCTGTCGAACGGGATCGGCACCGATGTCGGGCTTCTCTATTATTATTATCCGGGCGGGAAGAAGGGGCAGAAGACCGACTTTTTCGAACCCTATGCGTCGCTCACCTATTCGATCGGCCCGATCGCCACCAAGCTCGGCGCAGCCTATGCCTGGGGTGGGCAGCCTGGCCTCGCGGGATTAGACGTCAAGCGCGGCAACGACGACAACATCTATTTATTCGGTGAAGGGTCGGTCGGCATCCCGACCACCCCGGTCACGCTCAAGGGGCATCTGGGCTATTCCCGCGGTTCGCTGGGTTCGGTCAACGCGCCGGGCTCCAACGACAATAATTATGTCGACTGGTCGCTCACCGCAGAGGCGGTCCACGGCCCGTTCAAGGTCGGCGTGAGCTATATCGACACCGACATCTCGAACGCTCGGCTGCCCGGATTTACCCGGCGCGGCTTCGCATCGGAGCTCAGGCGGGGGTCGACCGTGCTCGGATACATCGGCGCTAGCTTCTGAAGGGCCGGTCGGGGAATGCTGCGGCGCTCCCCGCTTTACGAAATCTGACGGCTGCTGCGGTCGCCGGTTACTGCGCGCCGACCCGCACGTCCTGGCCATCGCCCTGCGGCGCGGCGACGATGTCGCGGGTAGTTGCGCCCTTGTCGACGACGGTCGTGGCCGGATCGCCGACCAGCGATCGGATCCCCGGATCGGCGGTCTCGCCCCCGGCCTGATCGATCGTCGCCTTCTCCACCGCGCTGCGCGCGGTATTGCTGCCGAACAGCGCCTCGAGCGTCTGCTGCTGGCTCGTCGAATCCTGGACCCGCGCGACGCCGGGCTGCGGCGGGACCAGCGCGAAGTCGGGCGGGATGACCAGCGGAGCCTGCCGCGCCACCGCGAATTCATCGGGGCGCGCGCGATCGTATCCGCTTTTGCCGCAGCCCGACAGCAGGGCGACGGCGGCAAGGCCGAGGGCGATTGGTACAATCTTACGCATGGGAATTCTCCGTGAGGTCATCATGCTTGTCGCGTATCAGGAGCGCGCGGACAAGCAGCACGAGCACCCCCAGTGTAATCGCGGCGTCCGCGACATTGAAGACCAGAAATGGACGCCAATCGCCGATATGCAGATCGGCGAAGTCGATCACATAGCCCAACCGAATCCGATCGACGATATTGCCGACCGCGCCGCCCAGGATGGCGCCCAGCGCGATCTGATCTGCGCGATTGCGCTCGCGGGTGATCCACACCGCGACCCCGGCTGCGATCGCCCCGGTCAATACGACCAGCGCCCAGCGCATCGCGTCGGTGTCGGCGTGGAGCAGCCCAAGCGACACGCCGTGATTGGCAACGAAGCGCAGGTTGAAGAACGGCGTGATCCCGATGACATCGGTCAGCTCGTTGAGCTTCAGCCCCTCGGTGATGCCGAGCTTGCTCGCCTGATCCGCAACGAACAGGATGGCCGCGGTGATGAACCCGGCCATTGGCGCGTTACGCATCCGCCACCACCTTCGCGCACCGATCGCACAGCGCGCCATCCGTGACGACGTCGGGCAGATGCCGCCAGCAACGCCCGCATTTCAAATAGTCGGTCCGGGTCACCGCCACGCCGTCGCCCTCCGACACTTTCGCCACGATGAACACCTCCGCCAGCGCGTCTGCAGCCATCGGCAGCGACGGCACCGTCACTTCCGCCTCCAGGCTCGATCGCACCGTCTTTTCGCGGCGCAGCGGCTCGATCGCCTCGGTCACTCGCTCGCGCAACCGCCGCACCTCGCTCCAGTCGGTCGCGAGCGTGGTCGTCATGTCGGGCAACTCAGGCCATTCGAGATAATGCACCGACCCGTCTTCGCTCGGGAACCGCGCCTGCCACACTTCCTCGGCGGTAAAGCACAGGATCGGCGCGGCGTAACGGACCAGCGCGTGGAACAGCAGGTCGAGCACCGTCCGGTACGCGCGCCGCTTCATGTCCGACGGCGCGTCGCAATAGAGCGAATCCTTGCGGATATCGAAGAAGAACGCCGACAAATCGTCCTGCGCGAAATCAGTCAGCAGCCGCAGATATTTGTTGAACTCATACCCCGTCGCGGCCTGCTTCAACTCGGTATCGATCATCGATAGCCGATGGAGCACATAGCGCTCCAATTCGGGCATGTCGGCCACCGCGACCTTCTCGTCGTCGCTGAATCCGGCGAGCGCGCCGAGCAGATAGCGGAAGGTGTTGCGCAGCTTTCGATAGGCGTCGCTCGCGGTGCCGAGCACCTCCTTGCCGATCTTCACATCGTCGAAATAATCGGTCGACGCGACCCACATCCGCAGGATGTCCGCGCCCGATTCCTGGATGACTTTCAGCGGATCGACGACGTTGCCGAGCGACTTCGACATTTTCCGGCCCTGCCCGTCGAGCGCGAAGCCATGCGTCAGCACCGCATCATACGGCGCGCGCCCCCGCGTCCCCGCCGATTCGAGCAGCGACGACTGGAACCACCCGCGATGCTGGTCCGACCCCTCCAGATACAGGTTCGCGCGCACGCCCTCGCCGTACCGTGCCTCGATCACGAAGACGTGGGTCGATCCCGAATCGAACCACACGTCGAGGATGTCCTGCTGCGGCACCCAGTCGGCGAGGTCGTAATCCGGCCCCAGCAACTCGGCATGATCAGCGGTGAACCACGCATCCGCCCCGCCATTCTTGAACGCGCCGATGATCCGCTGGTTGACCACGGGATCGTTGAGATAAGCGCCCGACGCGCGGTTGACGTAGAGCGCGATCGGCACCCCCCACGCGCGCTGGCGGCTGATGACCCAATCGGGCCGCCCCTCGACCATCGACCGGATCCGGTTTTCGCTGCGCGCCGGCACCCACCGCGTCCGCGCGATCGAATCGAGCGCGATTTCGCGGAGCGTCGCGCCATTGCCCATTTCTTCCCACCTCCCGCTTGCGGGAGGGGTCGGGGGAGGGCCTGCCAGGTCGAGCGGCACGTCCGCGGACATGCCCTCCCCTAGCCCCTCCCGCGAGCGGGAGGGGGACCCCGGTTCGCTCCGGTCCATCGGAATGAACCACTGCGGCGTCGCGCGAAAGATCACCTTCGCCTTCGATCGCCACGAATGCGGATAGCTGTGCGCGAAATCGTCCGACGCCGCGATCAGCGCGCCTGCATCGCGCAGGTCCGAACAGATCGGCCCATCGCTTGCCACGAACTTCTTGTTGATGACCGAGGCCCGCCGATCATCGGCCCCGCCGAGCCACGCCCAATCCGCGCGATACATCCCCGCGCCATCGACCGCGAACACCGGATCGATGCCATATTGCTTGCAGAGCAAGAAATCGTCCTCGCCATGATCGGGCGCCATGTGAACGAGCCCGGTCCCCGCATCGGTCGTGACGAAATCGCCGGGGAGAAACGGGCGGGGTTTCGCGAAGAACCCGCCGAGTGCGTGCATCGGATGGCGCGCAGTGGCACCTTCGAGTTGCGAGCCCTTTCCGAGCCAAATGGACTTTGTGACGTGCGGATGAACGCGGTGCGGTTCGTTTGCCGCCGATAAGGATAGACCCACCCGCACGTTGAACTGCTCGACCAAGTGCGGGTCATTGGCGACCAAAAACTTGCGCCCGGCCCAAGGTTCCAATTTGCGTAGGTCGTACGGATGATCCGTGCTCAACTGATTGATCGAACCAAGTTCGATCAGAACATACTCGATCTCCGGCCCATAGCTCAGCGCCTGGTTCACCGGGATCGTCCACGGCGTCGTCGTCCAGATCACCGCGTGCGCGCCGACCAGTTCGGGGGCGTTGGGCGCCTCGACGATCTCGAACGCGACATCGATCTGCGTCGACACCACGTCCTCATATTCGACTTCGGCCTCGGCGAGCGCGGTTTTCTCCACCGGCGACCACATCACCGGCTTCGCACCGCGATACAGCTGGCCGCTCTCGGCGAACTTGAGCAATTCGCCGACGATCGCGGCCTCCGCCTCGAACTTCATTGTGAGATACGGGTCGGCCCAATCGCCCATCACCCCCAGCCGCTCGAACTGCGGGCGCTGGATATCGACCCATTTCTGCGCATAGGCGCGGCATTCGGCGCGGAACTGCGCGACCGGCACCTCGTCCTTGTTGAGCTTCTTGGCGCGATATTGCTCCTCGACCTTCCACTCGATCGGCAGGCCGTGGCAATCCCAGCCGGGCACGTACGGCGCATCCTTGCCCATCAGCGACTGGCTGCGGACGATGATGTCCTTGAGCACCTTGTTCATGGCATGACCCATGTGGATTTCGCCATTGGCGTAGGGCGGGCCATCATGCAGGATGAACCGTTCACGCCCCGCACGCTGTTCGCGCAGCCGATCGTAGATCCCGAGCCGCGCCCAGCGCTCCAGGATCGCCGGCTCCTTCGCGGCGAGCCCCGCCTTCATGGGGAAATCGGTCTTCGGCAGGAAGACGGTGTCTTTATAGTCGGTGGCGTCGGTCATGGGTCCGCGCGCTGTAGCGGCGGTGTCGGGGTTACACAAATAGCGAAGATGGTTCGCGCAGAGGCGCGGAGCACGCAGAGGTGTCCCGCCTGCCGCGCAGCGGCCCTCCCGCCAACCGATCGTCAGAGAATACATTCCGCTGGCGCGGACGATACACCCAAAACCTCTGCGTCCTCTGCGCCTCTGCGCGAACCAATCTTCTAACCGAGGATCGCCCGCGCTCGATCGCAGTCGGCGTCCATCTGCGCGGTCAGCGCGTCGAGGCTGTCGAACTTCGCTTCCGCGCGCAGATACTCGACCAGCGAGACTTCGATCTCCTGCCCATATAAATCGCCGTCGAAATCGAAGAAATACGGCTCGAGCAATTCCTTGGGCGGATCGAAGGTCGGCCTGACGCCCAGATTCGCCGCGCCTTTCAGCATCCGCCCGTCCGCCAGCCGACCGGTCACCGCATAGATGCCGTATGCCGGGCGCAGGTAATTGCCGAGATCGATGTTCGCGGTCGGATAGCCGATCGTCCGCCCCACCTTGTCGCCATGCTGGACGACGCCGCGGATCGCGAACGGTCGCGTCAACAGCCGCGTCGCGGTCGCGGTATCGCCGGTGCGCAGCGCGGCGCGGATGGACGTCGACGACACCGTCTCGCCGTCCAGCGTCACCGGCCCGACCGTTTCCGCCGAAAAGCCATGCGCCGCGCCCGCGCGCGCCAGCGTCGCGACATCGCCGCTCTTGCCCTTGCCGAAGGTGAAGTCCTCGCCGGTCACCACGCCGCCGACGCGCAGCGCATCGACCAATCGCTGCACGACGAATTGCTCCGCGGTCAGCGCCGCCAGCGCGCGATCGAAATGGAACACGATCATCGCATCGACCCCCGCCGCGCCAAACAACGCCTGGCGCTGGTCGAGTGTCGTCAGCCGGAACGGCGGCGTTGTGGGGCGGAACAGCCGTACCGGATGCGGATCGAAGGTCGCGACCAGCGCGGGCCGCCCCTCCGCGCGCGCGCGCGCTACCGCGCGGCCGACCACCGCCTGGTGGCCGAGATGAAACCCGTCGAAATTGCCGAGCGCGACGATCCCCTCGGCAAACTCCGGCGGGATCGGCGAGCCGCCGTCAAGCCGCTGCATGGCGC
>JALYTW010000060.1 GCA_030854075.1 Pseudomonadota bacterium | reverse complement strand
GGTTGCCCGGTCGGGATTTCCAGGCTCGTGATCTCATCATCGGGGATGCCCGACAAATGCTTCACCAACGCGCGCAGCGAATTGCCGTGCGCGGAGATCAGCACTCGCTGGCCGTCCCGCAGTGCAGGAGCGATCCGCGCGGTCCAATAGGGCAGCACCCGCGCGATCGTGTCCTTCAGGCTCTCGGTAGCGGGAATGTCGATCCCGGCATACCGGCGGTCGTTCGACAGGTCGTATGGGCTGCCTGGTTCCATCGGCGGCGGGGGCGTATCGAAGCTGCGCCGCCAGATATGGACCTGCTCCTCGCCATGCTTCGCCGCGGTCTCGGCCTTGTTCAGCCCGGTCAAGCCGCCATAATGGCGTTCGTTGAGATGCCAGTCCTTCTCGACCGGCAGCCACAGCCGCCCCATTTCCTCGAGCGCCAGATCGAGCGTCTTGATCGCGCGGGTCTGGAGCGAGGTAAAGGTCATGTCGAAATCGAGACCCTTTGTCGCCATCAACCGCCCCGCCGCGCGCGCTTCCTCGACCCCCTTCTCGGTGACGTCGACATCCCACCATCCTGTGAAGCGATGTTCGAGGTTCCAGGCCGACTGGCCGTGGCGGATCAGGACGAGGCGGGGCATGGATTCTCCGTAATATCGAGCGTCATTGAGCGTTTCTGCAGGCGATCAAGGTCCTGCAGACCATCAAACCGTGTCGATCATGTCGGCAAGTACCTCGAGGCACGACACCGCGAGCCGCTTCGATCGCTCGCCGCTCCACCCGAATTCGGGGTCGGCGTTGGGGTCGTGATCCTTGAACGGCATCTCCAGCGTCACCGACACCGCGCCGAACCGCTCGGCGAGCTGGTTGGTCGACATCGACAGATTGGCATTACCGGGCTTCGCCTTGGGATAGCCTTTTTCGGTCTGGAAATCAGGGGTCGCGGCGGCGAGCCGGTCACCGAAGTTGGTGAATTTCTGCCCCTGCGCCTCGGTCCAGCGCGGAATCCCCTCGAACCCTGCGATGAAGTTCGCCGCGATCGCCTCGTCGCCATGGACGTCGAGCGCGAAATCGACCCCGGTCTCGTCCATCAGGGTGCGGACGCACAATACCTCGGGGCTCTTGTCCGCCGAGGGCGCGTGCCATTCGCGGTTGAGGTTGGTCCCCACCGCGTTGGTCCTGAGGTGCCCGCGCCGCGTCCCGTCGGGGTTCATATTGGGCACGACATGGACCGTCGCCTTGCCGAGCAGGTCGCTGGCGGCATCGCTGGTCAGCCAGTCGAGCGCGCCCTCCATCCACCATTCGGCCATCGATTCGCCGGGATGCTGGCGCGCATAGAGCCACACCTGTTTGGAGCCCGTGCCGATCCGCAGGTAATCGATTCCCTGCCCGTCGAGCGTGGTGCCGATCTGGCGATGCTCGACGCCGGGCTGGAGCGTGATCCGCGCGACCAGCGCCGTGTGCATCGCCATCGTGTAGGGCGCGAAATAGGCGAACCAGGCGAGGTCGGTTTTCGCGGTGTAAGTGATCGTCAGCACGCCGTCGTCGTACCGGGTCTCGGCCAGCCGCCACGCGGCCAGGTCGGTGCTGACCCGCGCCTTATATCCAGGCCAACCAAACGGATAGGCCGATCCGCCCGCGTTGACGATCCGCAGCGTCAGCGTCCGCCCCTTCGCCCCCGCGACGCGGAAATAAAACCATTGGTAGAAATCGGACGCATGATCGGTCACAATCTCCAGATCGGCCCGATCGCCGTCGATGGTCACCACCCGGATGTTGCCGCCGTCGAACCCGGCGTTGATCTGGATGTCACTCATTTGACGGTGATCGTCCGGCCCGATTCGCCTGGGAAGTCGGTAAACAGCGCGGCCGCGAGCTTGTTGGCCTGTTGATCCGCGCCGCTGACCTCGCTGACGCCCTGGGCATGCCCCTCCCACAGCGGCGACATGTCGGACCGCTGCTTGATCGTCACCGCGAGTTCGGCGACCAGCACGTTGCTCTGTTTGGCCCCGCCAAACGGGATGCCCACCCCGCCGCCGAGGCCGACCCCGCCATTATAGCCACCGCTGCCGGCTCCCGCGCCGATCCCCAGCGTAAAGGGTGCGCGGCGCGGCGGCCCGAGCGCGTTGGTGCGGGTGAAGGAGACGGTGGCCACGTAATCGGCGCGCTGGCCCTGCGCAGGCAACGTATAGCCGACCTTGAGCAATTCGCCCTCGACCGCGGCGGCATAAGTCTTGAATTCGAGGCTGGCGGGTGCCGCGCCCCCGGTCTGGGGCTCGACCGCGATCGTGCCCCGCGGGGTCGGCGCATCGAGGTGATAGCGCAGGACCTGGGTCGGCGGCAGCGGCGCTACCGTCGCGCAGGCGGCAAGGCCGGTGGCACCGATCGCGGCCAGCGCGATGATCGAATAGGAGCGGGACGACATAACCGGAATTCCTGCAATGGAGACGCTTGAGTAACGCTCTAACGAGCCGCGCGTTGCTTGACTATCGTGGTGCGCGTCGATAGGCGCTCGCGCTTTCCCAGACACCACTGACATCAGCAAAGCGACCGGTCATGAAGATCCGCAATTCCCTCAAGTCCCTCAAGGGGCGTCATCGTGACAACCGCGTGATCCGTCGCCGCGGTCGCACCTATGTCATCAACAAGACCAACCGCCGCTTCAAGGCCCGCCAGGGCTGAGCGCCAGCCCCCACAAAGTGCTACTTTTGCGGGGACCCTGAATGAGCATTGTTGGTCCCGCGGCGGTCGTTTTCGACATCGGCAACGTCCTGTTCGACTGGGATCCACGGTTCCTCTACGAGCGCCTGATCGACGACGATCGGGCGCTCGATGCGTTCCTGCGCGATGTCGTCACGCGCGAATGGCATTTCCAGCATGACGCTGGGCGTCCGTTCGCGGAAACCTCGGCCGAATTGATCGCCGATCATCCCCAGCATGCGGACCTCATCGCGCTCTGGGGACCGCGCTTCAACGACAGCAATCGCACGATCATGCCGGGGATGGGCGCGCTGGTCGACGATCTGGTCGCGGCTGGCGTGCCGCTCTACGCGATTACCAACTTCTCCGGCGAATTCTTCCCCGCCTTTCGCGACAAATGGGCGACCTTCTTCGCGCCGTTCCGCGACATCGTCGTCTCGGGCGATGAAATGCTCACCAAGCCCGACCCCGCCATCTATCACCTCGCCATGGACCGATTCGATCTGGTACCGGAGCAGACGGTGTTCATCGACGACGTTCCCGCCAACGTCGCGGGCGCGGCCGCGGTCGGCATGGTCGCGCTCCACTTCACCGGTGCGCCGAAACTGCGCGCCCAACTGACCAAGTTGGGATTGCTGGCCTGAGCGACCAAACGCGCGCCTCCTGACCCGCGACGCCAAGCTCTTCGTCACCCGCTCGCGCTTCAGGCGTAATCGGTCAACTGTAACCCTTCAGTTCGTCGCCGACGATCCGCACCACGTGGAGCACGTTGGTCGATCCGGGCGTCCTGAACGGCACACCCGCCATCAGAATCACGCGGTCGCCTGCTTTCGCGATACCGTGGCGCAGCGCGGTGCGCTTCGATTTCGCGACCATCTCCTCGAACGAATCGACATCGCGGGTGTGAACTGCGTGGGTGCCCCACAGCAGCCCTAGCCGCCGCGCGGTTTCCAGCCGGGGGGTCAGCACCAGGATCGGCACCGACGGGCGTTCGCGCGCGATCCGGCGTGCCGTCGAACCCGAACTTGTGAAACAGATGATCGCCGCAGCCGAGACCGTATGCGCAATGTTCTTGGCCGCCTCCGCCAGCGCATCGGCGGTAGTAGGATCGGGACGAGTGATCGTGAAATGGATACGGTCGCCGTGCATCGGGTCGCCCTCGACCGAGATGCCGATCGCGTTCATCATCGCGACCGACTGGACCGGCCAATCGCCCGCCGCGCTCTCCGCCGACAGCATGATCGCATCCGCGCCGTCATAGACCGCGGTCGCGACGTCGGAGACCTCGGCGCGGGTCGGTGACGGACTCGTGATCATCGATTCGAGCATCTGGGTCGCGACCACCACCGGGCGCCCCTGCCGCCGCGCGGTCTCGACGATCCGCTTCTGGAGCGGCGGTACCTGTTCGGGGGGCAGTTCGACGCCCAGGTCACCGCGCGCGACCATCACGCCGTCGCAGGCCTCGACCAACTCCTCGAGCCGTTCGATCGCAGCGGGCTTTTCGATCTTCGCGAGCAACGCCGCCTTGCCGCCGATCAGCTTGCGCGCCTCCCACAGATCCTCGGGCCGTTGGACGAAGCTCAACGCGATCCAGTCGACCCCCTGTTCGAGCGCGAAGGCCAGGTCGCTGCGATCCTTATCGGTCAGCGCCGCCATCGGGACGACGACATCGGGGACATTGAGACCCTTGTGGTCGCTCAGCGCGCCGCCGACCTCGACGATCGTCTCGATCCGGTCCTCGCCGTGGTTGATCACCCGCAGGACCAGCTTGCCGTCGTCGAGCAGCAGTCGCGCGCCCGGTTCGATCGCCGCGAAAATCTCGCGATGCGGCAATTCGACGCGGGTGGCGTCGCCTGGCTCCGTCGACCGGTCGAGCACAAAGGTCGCGCCATGCTCGAGCATCGTCTTGCCGCGCGCGAACTTCCCGACCCGCAGCTTGGGGCCTTGCAGATCGGCGAGGATCGTCATCGGACGCCCAAATTTTCGTTCAAGCCCGCGGATCGCAGCGATCACCGCAATCTTCGACTGTTGATCGCCGTGGCTCATGTTGATCCGAAACGCGTCTGCCCCCGCCTGGAACAACGTCTCGATCATCTCGGGGGTGTTGCTCGCGGGGCCGAGCGTGGCGAGAATCCGCACCTTCCGCGCCCGGGGGGCGATCGATTTCGACATGAACAAGGCTCCTGGGGATTGGCCGAGCGCACTCCTAGCCCCTATCTGCGCTCGATCAACCACGGGAGCGCACGATGAGCGATAAACTCGACCAACTCGACGATCCGATTGCCGCCGCCGCGTTCCGCCGACTGGTCCGTCACCTGCGCCAGCGATCCGACGCGCAGAATGTCGACCTGATGGGGCTCGCGGGCTTCTGCCGCAACTGCCTCGGCGATTGGGTCGAGGAGGCGAGCGACCTGACCAACGCCGAGGCGCGCGCGACGATTTACGGCATGCCGCAATCCGAATGGAAGATCCATCACCAGAAGGAGGCGACCCCCGAGCAGCTCGCGCGGATGGCAGAAAGCATGAAGAAAAACGCCGCGCTCGATCAGGCGATCGACGGGGCGCTCGATCAAGCCCTGGCAGACAGCTTCCCTGCCTCCGATCCGCCGTCGATGACCGAACCGGGGCTCTAACCGGGTTGAGGCATCGCGGTTAACGCCCTAGGGCCTCCCCTTCGCCGCGTCGCTGCGGCATCCGATTCACCGAACGCCAGGTCACGAACACTGGTCTGGCGAAACTTTAGGGAGCCCCGCGGCGACGCGGGTGGGGACGATTATGGCTGAGGAACGACAAGAAGGCATGGGCGGCGGGCAGGTCGCGGCGGACGAACTGCGCCTGCTGATCGAACGCGCCGAGCGGCTCGAGGAAGAGAAGAAGGGCATCGCCGACGACATCAAGGACGTGATGGCCGAGGCCAAGGGCCGCGGCTACGACCCCAAGGCGATCCGCAAGATCCTGTCGATCCGCAAGAAGAAGAAGGAAGAATATCAGGAGGAGGAGGCGATCCTGGAGACCTATATGCAGGCGCTCGGCATGATCT
>JALYTW010000057.1 GCA_030854075.1 Pseudomonadota bacterium | reverse complement strand
ATTTTATCCGGCCGAGGCGTATCACCAGAATTTCTACGATAAAAATCCCAGCCATCCGTACATCGTCCGTTGGGACAAGCCCAAGGTCGCGGCGTTCCGCGCCGCGTTCCCGACGCTCGCCAGTTAGGCTGCGATCGGGAACCTGAGCATGCGGTGTTCGACCGGCACGAGTGCTTCGGCGTCCGGGCCGGTCGCGCGGCGGATTTCGGGATGATCGACATCGAGCCCCCCGGTGAGCGCGCCGAACGCAGGCAGAATCAACTTCCGCTCGGTCGCGACGAAGCAGCGCCGCGACACCAGCTTGCCGCGGACACGCAACCTCAATTTGGGATGGAAATGACCCGATAGCTCGGGACGTCGCTCGTCGGGTTCGGCTTCGTGGCGGAGCATCAGGCCGTCGACCACGATCTCGTCCACGACCTCGCCGCCGCAACGATCGAGGATCGCGCGATCGTGGTTGCCGGTGATCCACGTCCAGTGACACCGGGTGGTCAATGTTCTCAACATGTCCTGCGCACGCGGCGGGAGCCGTTCGCACCCATCGATGTCGTGAAAACTGTCGCCCAGACACCAAGTTTCGATCGCGCCCGTCGCGGCGACCAGCGCGGTGAGATCGGCCAGCGTCGCGATCGAATCATAGGGGGGCAGCAACTGCCCACGCCCGGCAAACCAGCTCGCCTTTTCGAAATGAAGGTCGGCGACCAGCAGCGCGCGACGCGCGGGCCAGAACAGCGCGCCTTGCGCCAGCGCGATGAGCGCGTGACCACCGAACGAAAAGGGAACCATCGAACCGCCATGGCCGACCCGAGTCGTGCGATCAAGCACTTGTGACCGATCGATGCTGCGTCGCAACGAATCCGCTTGCACGCCGATACGATGAGCGTAAAGCGCGCCGTCCTTCCTCCGGGGTAAGTGCGCGCCATGTCGCCCGCCGTCCATTTGTTGCCAGATCAGCCATCATCGGCACACCCCCGTCATCCTGCGCTTGCCGCGCTGACGGTCGGGGCGATCGGCGTGGTGTTCGGCGATATCGGAACCAGTCCGCTCTACGCATTTCGCGAAGCGCTAGCGTTGTGCGGGGCCGACGGGTTCGACGCGAGCGAGATTTTGGGTGTGCTGAGCCTTGCGTTGTGGTCGCTGATCCTCGTGGTCTCGATCAAATACGTGATGTTCCTGACGCGGGCTGACAATCATGGCGAGGGCGGGGTCCTCGCCCTGGCGGCGCTGGCGCGGCGGGCGTTGGGACGCCGGAGTCGGGTCGCGCTGGTGTTCGGCGCGGCGGGGGCGGCGTTGTTCTATGGCGATGCGATCATTACCCCGGCGCTGTCGGTGCTGTCCGCGATGGAGGGGCTGCGGACGATCCCGGCGGCCGCCATGTTCGACGAGCACGCGATCCGGCTGATTGCGATCGTGATCCTGATCGGTTTGTTCGTGTTCCAGCGGCGCGGAACCGCACGAGTTTCGGCGCTGTTCGGGCCGATCTGCATCGTCTGGTTTGTCGCCATTGCGGCCTTGGGTGTCTGGCATATCGCCGATGAGCTCTCGATCTTCCGCGTGTTCAACCCTTCCTATGGCATCATGTTTCTGGTGACCCACGGCGTCACCGGCCTGTTTGTCCTTGGCGCGGTATTCCTGACCGTCACCGGTGCGGAAGCGCTGACCGCGGACATGGGGCATTTTGGGGTCGCGCCGATCCGGCTCGGCTGGTTCCTGCTGGTCTTTCCCGCACTGACGCTCAATTATCTGGGTCAGGGTGCCTTCGCGCTCGCGCATCTCGAGGCGGCTAATGCGGGCGGGACCGCGTTCCACACGCAGGACTGGTTCTACATGATGGCACCGTTAGGGCTGCGCGGCCCGCTCGTCGTGCTCGCGGGGCTGGCGACCGTGATCGCCAGCCAGGCGGTGATCACCGGCGCGTTCTCGCTGACCCAGCAGGCGATTCAGCTCGGGCTGATGCCGCGGCTCCGGGTTCGCCAGACTTCGGCGGCGTTTGCGGGGCAGATCTACCTTCCCGCGATCAACTGGCTACTCCTTGCGGGCGTCCTGCTTCTCGTCGTCGAGTTCCAGACGTCGACCGCGATGGCCGCCGCCTATGGGATCGCGGTGACGGGCACGATGGTGGTGACGACGCTGCTCGCCTACCTCGTGGTCCGCCATGTCTGGCATTGGTCGCGCGCACTGGCGCTGGCGGCGATCCTGCCGTTCCTCGCACTCGATCTCGTCTTCTTTGGCGCGAACATCCTGCGCGTGGTCGAGGGTGGCTGGGTGCCGCTGCTGATCGCGGCGGTGATCGGCCTCCTAATCGCAACATGGGTGCGCGGGCGCGGCATCGTGCATGCATTCGAAGAACAGCAGAGCATCCCGCTCGTCGATCTCGCCGCAGCGCTCGCGAGGCGCCCGCCCGAGCGGGTCGAGGGCAACGCGGTGTTCCTGACCGGGTCGCCGCACGCCGCGCCGGGCGCACTGCTCCATAACCTCAAGCACAATAAAGTGCTCCACGAACACAATTATATTCTCTCGATCCGCACCGCCGACCGCCCGATCGTCGATGAGGAACATCGCCGCACGACCGAACGCATCGACGAAAACTTCTCGATCGTCGTGCTCCATTACGGCTTCATGGAATCGCCCGACGTGCCGCGCGACCTGAGGCTGGCTGACGGCGGCGTGGCTAACGGGCTCGACGAGATGCGGACGAGCTATTTCATCGGGCGCAACACGCTCAAGCCAGACGCGGACAAGGGCATGCCGCTCTGGCAGGACAGGATTTTCATGTTCCTCCAGCGCAACGCCAACGATCCGACCGAATTTCTCCGGATTCCGCCCGGCAAGGTGCTCGAACTTGGCGAGCAGGTGACGGTCTGATCGCTCGTCTGCGCGACGGAACCGATCGCGCTTACCCCGCGAACGTCGTGACGAGATCATACAGATAATCGCGACCGTCATAGAGCGACTTCACCGCGATCCGTTCGTTGAGCCCGTGGATGCCCGACATGTCCTTGTCGATGAACATCCCGGGCGCGCCGTAGACGGGAATCCCGATCGCTTCGAAGAAGATGCCGTCGGTCGCGCCGGTCGACATCAGCGGCAGCACCGGAACGCCGGGGAAGTGCTGCGCGGCGACCTTGGTCATGGGTCCGACGATCTTGGGATCAAGTTTCGGCGGAATTGCGGTTGGTCGCACGGGTTGGTTGGCGGTCACAGTGACTTTCGCGCCCGCAAGCTGCTTCAGCTTGGCAAGGGTGGTGTCGACCGTTTCACCGGGAAAAATGCGGCAGTTGACGTTGGCGGTCGCGCGCTGGGGCAGCGCGTTTTCGGCATGGCCCCCGCTCAGCAACGTTGCGACGCAGGTGGTGCGCAGCGTCGAATGCATCGCCTTGTCGCGGCTGACGAGAGTGTCGGCGGCACTGTCCTCGGGGTTCACCATCAGCCGCGTGATGGCATCGCCGACGGGGCCGGGCTGCGCCTTGGCGGTGGCAGTGAAAAAGGCGCGCGTCGTATCGGTGAACTTGACCGGAAATTCGTAATTCTGGACCGCCTTCAGCGCGTCCGCGAGTTCGTAGATCGCGTTGCCGGGTGTTGGCTGCGAGCTATGGCCGCCGGGGTTGGTCGTGAGAAAGGTATAGTTCTGCGCGGCCTTTTCGCCGACCTGAATCGCGAGCACCTGGCGCTTCCCGTTCTCGTCGAGCCGCCCGCCGCCGCCCTCGTTGAGCGCGAATTCAGCGGCGATCAGGTCCGGCTTGTTCTTGGCGAGCCAGTCGGCGCCGTTGAACGCGAAGGTCGTCTCCTCGCCGCAGGTCAGCGCCATCTTGATCGTTCGCCTGGGGGCTGCCTTGGCCTGTTTCAGCCGAATCATCGTATCCGCCCACACCGCGGCCATCGCCTTGTCGTCGACGGTGCCGCGACCGTAATAATAACCGTTCTCTTCGATCAGTTTGAAGGGATCGCGGGTCCAATCCTCACGCTTGGCAGCGACCACGTCGAGATGGCCGAGCAGCAGCATCGGCTTCATCGCCGAGTCGGAGCCCTTCAGGATCGCGACGATGCCGCCGTCCTTGGGATGGTCGGGAACCGAGAAGAGCGTCAGGTCGGCGTCGGTATATCCCGCCGCCTTCAGTCGCGCGCCGACCTGCGCCGCGGCTTGGGTGCAGCTGCCGACATCGACGACGGTGTTGGTCTCGACAAGCTGCTTGTAGAGATCGAAGAACTGCTTCTGGTCGGGGCGTTCTTGCGCGCTCGCGGCCATCGGGATTGCCATTACCGCCAGCGCTGCCGTCCCCGCCATCCATCCTGCACGCATCATCGTTCTCCCCGTGGTTTGGTCGCACTAGAGCCGGAAAGGCTGCGGGGCGCAACGGGGGGATGTTGTATGGTGAGTGATGGATGGGACTGACGCGGGCGCGGTCCCGCGCTATGGCGCGGCGATGACCGATCCCGCCCCCCCCATCGCTGCCACGCGTCCGTTCAGTTTCGAAGCACACGGGGATCGGATCGATGATCCCTGGGCGTGGCTGAAGGACCCGGGCTACCCCGAGGTGACCGATCCCGAGGTGCTCGGCTATCTCAAGGCGGAAAACGATTATTTTGCGGCGCGGATGGCACCGCACCAGCCGCTGATCGAGACGATCTACCAGGAAATGAAGGGGCGGCTGAAGGACGACGAGTCCTCGGTTCCGCAAAAAGATGGCGATTGGGTCTATTGGGCTGCGTACGAGACCGGCGGGCAATATCGGAAATGGTGGCGCAAGCCGGTCGACGGCGGTGATGACCAATTGCTGCTCGACGAGCCCGCGCTGGCAGAGGGCAAGGAATATTTCCGGCTCGGTGCGTTCTCGGTCAGCAACGGCGGGCGTTATCTCGCCTATGCGATCGACGACAGCGGTGCGGAGCGGTTCGAGATCCGCGTCAAGGACCTCGCGAGCGGCGATCATCTGCCCGAGGTGATCCCCGGCATGCTCTCCGATATTGTCTGGACGAGCGATGACGCGGGCTTCCTCTACGGCCTCGCCAACGACCAGTGGCGAACCGACAACGCGCGGTTCCACCGGCTCGGCACGCCGGTCGCCGATGATGTCGAACTCTACCGCGAGGGGGATGAAGGCTATCGCGTGGCGGTGGGCGAGACCAGCGATCGGCAATGGCTCGTCATCGGGACAGGCGATCATGTGACGAGCGAGGTACGGCTGCTCCCGGCGAATGACCCGTTGGCGGAACCGGTGATGGTCGCCGCCCGGCAGGCGGGACGCGAGTATGATGTCGACGCGCACGGCGACACGCTGTTCATCCACACCAACGACACCGATCCGATGTGGCGGCTCGTCACCGCGCCAGTCACTGCACCGGGCGAATGGACCGAGCTGATCGCACCGTCCGACCATTTTTATATGACCGGGGTCGAATGCTATGCCGGTTTCTTCGTGGTCGAGGGGCGCGAGGATGGGCTCGATCGGATCGCGATCCATCGATACGATGCGCCGACCGCGCCCCGGTGGATCGATTTTCCCGAAGCCAGCTACGCCGCGGGGGTCGGCGACAATCCCGAATATGACGTCGACACGCTCCGCCTGGGTTATGAATCGATGGTCACGCCGGGCACCGTCTATGATTACGACCTTGCAAGCGGGGTGCTGACGACGCTGAAGGTTCAGGAAATTCCGTCGGGCTATGACGGTGGCAAATATCGAACCGAGCGGGTCAAGATCGAAGCGCGCGACGGGACGATGGTACCCGTCTCGATCGTCTATCCCGCAGGCTTCGTGAAGGATGGGTCACAGCCGCTGTTTCTGTACGCCTATGGCGCCTACGGCCATGCGATCCCCCCGGGCTTTTCGACCGGGCGGTTGAGCCTGCTCGATCGCGGCTTCGCCTATGCGATCGCGCATATCCGCGGCGGCGACGATCTCGGTCAGCAATGGTATCACGACGGCAAGCTCGACAAACGCGCCAACACGTTCAACGATTTCGTCGACGTGGCGAAGGGGCTGATCGCCGCGGGCTGGACGAGCGCCGGGCGAATCGCGATCGAAGGCGGGTCGGCGGGCGGCGAACTGATGGGCGCGGTCGCCAATTCGAACCCCGAGCTATGGGGCGCGGTGGTCGCGGTGGTACCATTCGTCGATGTCCTCAACAC
>JALYTW010000172.1 GCA_030854075.1 Pseudomonadota bacterium | reverse complement strand
GCTACGAACTGTTCGACGCGCATTGCTACGGCGACTGGAAGCAACGCGACGCGGATGGGTCGCCGGCGCTGACCGGGTGGGAGCCGCCCTCGACGCTGCTGTCGCCGACGCACGAAGGGGCGATGGCGTATCTGCGCAGCGTTGCGCAGGCTTTTATGGGGATAGCGGTAGCGGCGGGAATGCCGCCCAAGTTCCAGGTCGGCGAGCCGTGGTGGTGGGTCCAGCCCGGCGGGCAGCCCTGCCTCTACGACGCGAGCGCGATCGCGGTGTTCGCGCCAGCGGCGATCCCGACGATCGCGGGACCGAAGAGCGCCGTGCAGATCGCGACGTTGGATCGGGCGGGGGAATTGCTCGCCGCCTCGACCGCGGCGCTCGCGGCGGCGGCACGGGCGGTAGCGCCGGGCTGCGTGACGCATCTGCTGACCTATCTGCCGACGGTACTCGATGCCGATGCGCCCGAATGGCGACGCGCGGCGATGCCGCTCGGCTGGGCAAGCCCGGCGTTCGATATTCTCCAGCTTGAGGATTACGACTGGGTGGTCGAGGGCGACACGGCGTCCACGCGCGCCGGGGTGGCGGCGGCAACCGCGCGGCTGGGGTATCCGCCGGAACGACAGCATTACCTGTCGGGGTTCGTCCTGCGACCCGAGCAACGCGCCGAATGGGGATTGATCGAAGCGGCGGCGCTCAGCGCGATAGCGCGTGGGACCGCGGAGGCGGTGTTGTGGGCGCTGCCGCAGGTGATGCGCGACGGGTTCATCCATTTCGATACCGATGAGGAGGATGCGATGCAGGCGTTCGACGACGTGATGTTCCCGCTGGCGCTGGGCCGCGAGGCGGAAGTGGCGCCGGGGTTCTCGACGACGATCCTGACCAGCGCGGGAGGGCATGAGGAGCGCAACGCCGCCTGGGCCGACGCACGGACCACATATGATGTCGGGCCGGGAGTGCAGAGCGAAGCCGATATCGTCGCGCTGCTGTCCTTCTATCGCGCGCGGTCGGGGCCGACGCGGGGCTTCCGGCTTCGCGACCCGTTCGACAGCGAAGGTGTCGGCGAACTGATCGGGGTCGGCGACGGCACGACGCGGCGGTTCGAACTGGTCCGGCATTATGGCGATACGAGCAGGCGCATCACGCGGCCGGTGGCGGGCAGCGTGTCGGTCGCGGTCGACGGAATTGCGACCGAAGGGTTTGCGATCGAGCCGACGGGGGTGGTGATGCTGGACGCCGCGCCGCCGGTCGATGCGGCGGTAACCGCGGGTTTTCGGTTCGACGTCCCGGTGCGGTTCGCTGAGGACCGGCTGAGCGTGACCCGCGCGACGTTCCTGGCGGGGGCGGCGGCATCGGTACCGCTGATCGAGGTGCGGGAATGACGGGCGATAGCGTGAGGACGGTCGCGCTGTGCTGGCGCGTCGAGCGGCGCGACGGGGTGACGATCGGGCTGACCGCGCATGATCGCGACCTGATGATCGACGGTGTGGCCCATCGCGCCGCGCCCGGAATGACGCCGTCGGCGGTGGCGCGGTCCGACGGCCTGGAGCCGGATACGATGGATGTCGCGGGCCCGCTGACGAGTGCGGCGATCGGGGAGGCGGATTTGATCGCGGGCCGCTGGGACGGTGCGCGAGCGATGCTGTCGGCGGTCGACTGGGATAGTGGCATGATCGTCGCCGATCTGGGCGAGGGGCGGATCGGTGCGGTCGAGGCGGGGGAGGCAGGGTTCACCGCCGAACTCGCCGGCGCGACGGTCGCTTTGCAACGCCCGGTGGTCGAGGAAACGTCGCCAGCGTGCCGCGCGGCGCTCGGCGATCGACGGTGCCGCGTCGCGATGCTGGGGCGGCGGCGGTTCGCCCGGGTGGTCGCATGCGCGGATCGGGTGGTGACGCTCGATGTGCCCGAGCCGGTCGCGGACGGTTATGCAGGTGGCACGCTGCGCTGGTTCGGCGGGCGTAACAGCGGGCTGGTGAGCGCGATTGCGGCGTCGGGCGGCGCGACGGTGACGCTGCGCAGCAACCCCTGCTTCACGGTCGAGCCGGGGGTGCTCGTCGACGTGACCGAGGGCTGCGACAAGACGCTGGCGACGTGCGCGTCTCGGTTCGACAACGCGGTGAATTTCAGGGGTGAGCCGTTCCTGCCGGGGATCGACCTGCTCACGCGCTATCCCGGTGGGTGAGGCCCGGGTGGGGGCAGCCCGGATGGGGGCAGCGGCGCGCGCTGCGCTGGCGCTCGTCGGCGCGCCCTTTCGGTTGCACGGTCGCGATGCGTCAACCGGCCTCGATTGCGTCGGGGTCGTCGCGGCGGCGTTGCGCGCGGACGGGTTCGAGGGCGAGGTGCCGAGCGGCTATGCGTTGCGCGGCGGGCGACCAGAGCGGGTCGCGGCGATGCTCGATGCGGTGCTGACGCGGGTCGATACGCCGCAATCGGGCGACGTGTTGCTGTTTTCGGTGGGGGCGGGGCAGCTCCATCTGGCGATCAAGACGATGCGCGGGGTCGTCCATGGGGATGCGGCGCTGCGGCGCGTGGTCGAGCGGCCGGGCGGCCCGCCGTGGCGATCGATCGGCGCGTGGCGGTTTGGCCGTTCAGAGGGGAACTGACATGGCGACACTGGTGCTGACGGCGGTTGGGACGGCGGTGGGAGGGCCGATCGGGGGCGCGATCGGTGCGTTGATCGGGCGATCGGTCGATGCGCGAATCTTCAGGCCCGCGACGCGGGACGGGCCGCGGCTGACCGAACTGGCGGTGCAGACGTCGAGCTATGGCACGCAGATCCCCAAGCTGTTCGGAACGATCCGGGTTGCGGGCACGGTGATCTGGGCAACCGACCTCATCGAGACCCGGACGACGTCGGGGGGGAGCAAGGGTCAGCCCTCGACCGCGATCTACAGCTATTCGGCGAGCTTTGCGGTGTTGCTGTCGGCGCGCGCGATCCTGAGCGTCCGGCGGATCTGGGCGGAGGGCAAGCTATTGCGGGGGGCGGCGGGGGACTGGAAGGCGACGACCGCGTTCCGGCTCCATCTGGGGGGTGAGGACCAGCCGGTCGATCCGCTGATCGCGTCGGCCGATCCCACGACGCCCGCCTACCGCGGCTGCGCCTATGCGGTATTCGAGGGGCTGCACCTCGCCGATTTCGGCAACCGCATCCCATCGCTGACGTTCGAGGTCGTGGCCGATGAGGGCGCGGTCACCGCTGGTGCGATCGCGGTTGCGCTCGCGGAGGAGGTCGATGCCGACGTCGCGCAGCCGATCGACGGTTATGCGGCGGCGGGGGATAGCATCGGCGGCGTGCTCGACAGCCTGGCGGCGCTTGGCGGTGCGTGGTGGTCGCCGAACGGTGCGCGATTGACGATGCGCGATGTCGCGGACGATCCGGTGGCGCTGACGGACGACGCGATCGTCGCGACCGGCCAGGGTCAACGTCGGATGCGCGCGATCGC
>JALYTW010000171.1 GCA_030854075.1 Pseudomonadota bacterium | reverse complement strand
CTGACGCGCATTTCGAACCACATGCTCAATCTCGGCAGCCACGTGATGGATGTCGGTGCGATGACGCCGAACCTGTGGTTGTTCGAAGTTCGCGAGGACTGCTTGAATTTCTTCGAGCGGGTAAGCGGCGCGCGGATGCACTCGAACTATTTCCGCCCCGGCGGGGTCCATCAGGATGCGCCGCTCAAGCTGCTCGCCGACATCGGCGACTGGCTCGATACGCGGTTGCCGCGCCTGTTCGAGGACGCGATCTCGCTGGTCGCGGACAACCGCATCTTCAAACAGCGCAATGTCGACATCGCGACCGTGAGCCGTGATGACGCGATCGCCTGGGGCTTTTCCGGCCCGATGATCCGTGCCGCGGGCGTGCCGTGGGATCTGCGCAAGTCGCAGCCTTATGACGTCTACGCCAAGATGAACTTCGACATTCCCGTCGGCACGCGCGGCGATTGCTATGACCGGTTCATGGTGCGGGTCGAGGAGGTCCGCCAGTCGGCGCGGATCATGAAGCAATGCCTCTCCGAAATGCCCGAGGGGCCGATTGCGAGCCTCGATCGCAAGGTCGTGCCGCCCAAGCGCGCCGAGATGAAACAGTCGATGGAAGCGCTGATCCATCACTTCAAGCTCTATACCGAGGGCTATCACGTCCCCGCGGGCGAAGTATATGTCGCGACCGAAAGCCCCAAGGGCGAATTCGGCGTGTTCCTGGTCGCGGACGGGTCGAACAAACCGTATCGCTGCAAGATCAGGCCGACCGCGTTCAGCCATTTGCAGGCGATGGATTTCATGAGCCGCGGGCATATGCTGGCGGATACGACCGCTATTCTGGGCGCGATGGATATCGTGTTCGGCGAGTGCGACCGGTGAAGTTCATCCGTCGGCATATGTGGATCGGGGCCGGGCTGCTGATCGTCGCGGCAGCGGGATATCTGGTCTATTATGCGAGCTATCGGCTCGATTATTTCGCAGGGTCGAACTGATGGCTGAGGTACCCCGGATTCCCGACGAGGCCGAAACCCGGGCGCGCTGGGGTTCGTTCGCGTGGACCGACGAAAACCAGCGCAAGGCGAACGAAATCCTGTCGCGCTATCCCGCGGGGCGCGAGCAGTCGGCGTCGCTGCCCTTCCTCGATCTAGCCCAGCGTCAGGTTGGTGCCGAAACCGAAACCCAGGGCTGGCTCCCGGTTCCCGTGATCGAATTCGTCGCGCGCCAGATCGGTGTGCCGTACATGCGTGTTTACGAGGTCGCGACTTTTTACACGATGTTCAATCTGGCCCCGGTAGGGCGGTATCACGTCCAAGTGTGCGGGACGACGCCATGCATGCTGTCCGGCAGCGACGACGTGTTCGCGGCGTGCAGGAACCGCGGGCTCGTGAAGGGCGGCACGACCCCCGATGGCCTTTTCACGCTGACCGAGGTCGAGTGCCTGGGCACATGCGCCAACGCACCGATGGTCCAGATCAACGACGATAATTACGAGGACCTCGATTACGACCGCACCGCTGCGGTACTCGACGCGCTGGCGAGGGGCGAGCACCCCGAGCCGGGTTCCACCATCGGCCGCCAGACGAGCAGCCCCGAGGGGGGACCGACGACGCTGACCGCGATGGTCGATGAGAACCACGATTATCGGGGGGAGTGGGCGTGATGCTCGCCGACAAGGATCGCATCTTCACCAACCTCTACGGCTTCCAGTCGTGGCAGCTCGATGCTGCACGGGTGCGCGGCGATTGGGACGATACGAAGGCATTGATGGCCAAGGGCCAGGACGCGATCATCGACATCGTCAAGGCGTCGGGTCTACGAGGACGTGGCGGAGCGGGGTTTCCGACCGGGACCAAATGGAGCTTCATGCCCAAGGAGCCCCAAGTCGGTAAAGGGGGCCCCGAGCGGCCCAATTTCCTGGTCATCAACGCCGACGAGAGTGAACCGGGATCGTGCAAGGATCGCGAGATCATCCGCCACGATCCGCACAAGCTGATCGAGGGCGCGCTGATCGCGGGTTATGCGATGCGCGCGCGCGCCGCGTATATCTATATCCGCGGCGAGTATATCCGCGAGGCCGAGGTGCTCTTTGCGGCAGTCGCCGAGGCGTATGACGCCGGGCTGATCGGCAAGAACGCGTGTGGATCGGGCTATGACTTCGACGTGTTCGTCCATCGCGGCGCGGGCGCGTATATCTGCGGCGAAGAGACCGCGATGCTCGAAAGTCTCGAGGGCAAGAAGGGCCAGCCGCGGCTCAAGCCGCCATTCCCGGCCGGCGCGGGGCTGTATGGCTGTCCGACGACGGTCAACAACGTTGAATCGATCGCGGTCGTGCCGACGATCCTGCGCCGCGGCGCGGACTGGTTTTCGAGCTTCGGCGCGGAGAATAATCGCGGCACCAAGCTGTTTCAGATCTCGGGCCATGTGAACAAGCCCTGCGTGGTCGAGGAGGCGATGAGCATCCCGTTCCGCCAGCTGATCGACGAACATTGCGGCGGCATCCGGGGCGGCTGGGACAATCTGCTCGCGGTGATCCCGGGCGGATCGTCGGTGCCGCTGGTGCCCGCCAAGGACATCATGGATGCGCCGATGGACTTCGACGGGCTGAAGGCGGTCGGATCGGGGCTCGGCACCGCGGCGGTGATCGTGATGGACAAGTCGACCGACATCGTCCGCGCGATCAGCCGGATCAGCTATTTCTACAAACACGAAAGCTGCGGCCAGTGCACCCCGTGCCGCGAGGGCACCGGCTGGATGTGGCGCGTGATGGAACGGCTGCGCACCGGCGAAGCGGACATTTCCGAGATCGATACGCTGCAGCAGGTCACCAAACAGGTCGAGGGCCATTCGATCTGCGCATTGGGCGATGCCGCGGCATGGCCGATCCAGGGGCTGATCAAGCATTTCCGGCCAGAACTGGAACGGCGGATCATCGAGCGTGGCGATGCGACACCGATGATGGAGGCGGCGGAATGATACGCGTAGCGTTATTCGCTGTTTGCATGATCGCTTGGGTTGGAAGCGCCAGCGGGCAGCGGAAAGTGGAATCGGATACTGGCTCGCACATTGCCATTCCCCAGCGCGCACGTATTCCTGACGCCCCAGGGTTAACGGTGGACGATCGTGCTCGGATCGCGATGGCGGAATTCGCTCGCTGCACAGTCGATCGCAGGGCCATTGCGATGAGAAGAGTGCTCAGTTTGCCCATCGAAAAACTTGACGGAAGCGTCTGGATGCCGCTCGCGGATACCGAATGTCTCGCGAGCGGGGAAATGCGATTCCAGCCGCGCATTATGCGTGGGGCTTTGTTTAGTGAGTTGGTTCGACGGCGTGCTGTTGAAACAGCGCGTGGTGGAGCGTGGACGTTTCCAGTCATGCCCTACGATGCTGTGGCGCTCGCCGATCCGGCTAATCGAGTTACCCAACTCGATGCGGCCCTCCTCGCTTTTGCGGATTGCGTGGTGAAACGGGATCCGGTTGGGGCGCAAGCCGTCATTGTCGCCCCGACGGCGACTGAGGCGGAAAGCGTAGCGATTGCAGCGCTTGCGCCTAATTTGGGTCCTTGTTTGCCGGCTGGCCAGACGATCAAGCTGAGTAGATCGATCCTCGAAGGGGCGGTCGCAGAAATTCTTTACCGCGTGCCGGTGCAGCCGGTCGTGGCGGAGACGAAATAGATGCCCAAAGTTAAAGTCGATGGCGTCGAGATCGAGGTGCCGCAGGGTGCCACCGTGCTCCAGGCGTGCGAGCTGGCGGGGAAGGAGATTCCGCGCTTCTGCTATCACGAGCGGCTCAGCATCGCCGGCAATTGCCGGATGTGCCTGGTCGAGGTGAAGCCCGGTCCGCCCAAGCCGCAGGCATCGTGCGCGCTGCCCGCGGCGGACAATCAGGAAATTTTCACGACCACCCCGATGGTCAAGAACGCGCGTGAGGGCATGATGGAGTTTCTCCTCATCAATCACCCGCTCGATTGCCCGATCTGCGATCAGGGTGGCGAATGCGATCTGCAGGATCAGTCGATCGCGTACGGCCGGGGCCATTCGCGCTTCACCGAGAACAAGCGTGCGGTGACCGAGAAATACATGGGGCCGATCGTCAAGACGATCATGACCCGATGCATCCAGTGCACCCGCTGTATCCGCTTTGCCGAGGAGGTCGCCGGGGTCGAGGAGATCGGCGCGATTTACCGCGGCGAGAATATGCAGATCACGAGCTATCTCGAAGAGGCAGTGACGAGCGAACTGAGTGGCAACGTGGTCGATCTGTGCCCGGTCGGCGCGCTGACCAGCAAGCCCTACGCCTATGAGGCGCGGCCCTGGGAGCTGAACAAGACGCTGACGATCGACGTGATGGATGCGGTGGGCACCAACATCCGGCTCGACAGCCGCGGGCGGCAGGTGTTGCGCTGCGTCCCGCGGATCAACGACGACGTCAACGAGGAATGGGCCACCGACAAGACGCGCCACGTCGTCGACGGGCTGGTGCGCAAACGGCTCGACCGCCCGTATGTGCGGCAGAACGGCAAACTCGTTCCCGTGACGTGGGACGAAGCGTTCGCGGCGATCAAGGCGATCGATGCTGGCTCAAGCGTTGCTGCTGTCGCGGGCGATCTGGTCGACTGCGAGACCATGTATGCCGCCAAGGCACTGGTGTCGGCGATGGGGTCATCCCTGCTCGAAGGGCGGCAGACGGGGATGGCGTACGACACGTCGAGCCTCGCCGCGGTGAATTTCAATAGCACGATCGCGGGCGTCGAGCGGGCGGACGCGATCCTGCTGGTCGGCACCAATTTGCGCTGGGAAGCGCCGCTGGTGAACACTCGCGTGCGCAAGGCGATCAAGCGGGGCGCAAAGGTCTTTGCGATCGGACCCGAGACCGACCTCACCTACAAGGTCGAATGGATCGGCGACGATCTGGCGTTGCTCGGCGATTTACCCGCCGCGGTGATCGAGGCATTCGGCGCGGCGGAACGCCCGATGATGATTGTCGGCGGGGCTGGACTCAAGGGCGGCCACGGCGCGGCGCTCGCGCTGACGAAGTCGCTGAACCTGGTGCGTGATGGTTGGAATGGGTTCAACGTCGTCCACATGGCAGCGTCGCGGATGGGCGGGCTGATGCTGGGCTATGCACAACCGGGCGGGATCGCCGACGTGATGGGGGCAAAGCTCGGCTTCTTCCTCGGCGCGGACGAGGTCGATTACACGCGGTTTGCAGGCTTCAAGGTGTTCATCGGCCATCATGGCGACATGGGCGCGCATCACGCCGACGTGATTTTGCCGGGCGCGACCTATGCCGAGACATCGGGGACGTGGGTCAATCTGGAGGGGCGCGTCCAGCGCGGCGAGCGCGCGGTGTTCCCGCCGGGCGATGCGCGCGAGGACTGGACGATCTTGCGTGCGCTCTCCGAGGTGCTGGGTCACACCTTGCCGTTCGACAGCCTTGCCGGACTGCGCGAGGCGATGGCGACCGAGGTGCCTGCGCTGCGCGAACCGGGGCTGGCCTGCTTCGACTGGAACCCGCCATCGCTCGATGCAAAAGGCGAGGGCGTGATCGAGGGCTATCCGATCAAGGATTTCTACCTGACCAACGCGATCTGTCGGGCGAGCCCGACGATGCAGCGCTGTTCGGCCGAATTGATCCACGGCGAGGATTTCGCGGAGGCCGCGGAGTGACCGAGTTTTTCAATAACACCGTCGGCATGTCCTATAATTGGGCGTCGTTCACCGCAACGATCGTCGGGATTCTGGTGATCGCGCTCCCGCTGATGCTGGCGGTGGCAATGATCATCTATGCCGACCGCAAGATCTGGGCGGCGATGGCGTTGCGGCGGGGTCCGAACGTGGTGGGTCCGTTCGGCTTGCTCCAGTCGTTCGCCGACGGGCTGAAGGTCTTTTTGCAAGAGACGATCATTCCTTCGGCCGCCAATCGCGTGTTGTTCCTGCTGGCGCCGATCATCACCTTCACCGTCGCGCTGATCGTGTGGGCGGTAATCCCGTTCCAGGCGGGCGTGGTGCTCGCGGACATCAATGTCGGGTTGCTCTACATCCTCGCGGCATCGAGCCTTGGCGTGTACGGGATCATCCTGTCGGGCTGGGCGTCGAATTCCAAATATCCGTTCTACTCGGCGCTGCGCGCTGCAGCGCAGTTGGTCAGCTATGAAGTCGCGATCGGGTTCATCCTGATCTCGGTGGTGTTGTGGTCGGGAACGTTCAATCTGAGCGGCATCGTGATGGCGCAGCAGAGCACGCTCGGGATTCATATCAACGCGTTCGGGATCAACCCCCTGCTGTTCCCAATGGCAGTGATGTTCTTCATCTCCAGCCTGGCCGAGACCCAGCGCACGCCGTTCGACATGACCGAGGCCGAGAGCGAACTGGTCGCGGGATATCAGACCGAATATTCGTCGATGTCGTTCGCGCTGTTCTGGCTCGGCGAGTACGCCAACGTGTTGCTGATGTGCGCGCTCAACGCGACATTGTTCTGGGGCGGGTGGCTGCCGCCGATCGACTGGGCGCCACTTTACGCGGTGCCGGGGATCATCTGGCTGTTCGCCAAGATCCTGTTCTTCTTCTTCCTGTTCAGTTGGGTCAAGGCAACCGTGCCGCGCTATCGCTATGATCAGCTGATGCGGCTGGGATGGAAGGTATTTCTGCCGGTATCGCTGTTCTGGGTTTTCCTCGTCTCGGGCGTGCTCATGTGGATGCGCGTAGGGTTTCAATCATGAGCATCACGCAGATCATCAAGTCGTTCACGCTGTGGGAGTTTCTCAAGGCACATGCGCTGACGCTGCAGTATTTCTTCAGGCCCAAGGCGACGATCAACTATCCGTTCGAGCGTAATCCGGTCAGTCCGCGGTTCCGCGGCGAACATGCGCTGCGCCGCTATCCCAACGGCGAGGAACGCTGCATCGCGTGTAAGCTGTGCGAAGCGATCTGTCCGGCGCAGGCAATCACGATCGAGGCCGAGCCGCGCGACGACGGATCGCGCCGAACGACGCGCTACGACATCGACATGACCAAGTGCATCTATTGCGGGCTGTGCGCGGAAGCGTGCCCAGTCGATGCGATCGTCGAAGGGCCGAACTACGAATTCTCGACCGAGACGCGCGAGGAACTGATCTACGACAAGGCCAAGCTCCTCGACAATGGTGACCGCTGGGAAGTTGCGATCGCCGCGAACCTTGCCGCCGATGCGCCATATCGGTAATGCGCAGCCACTTCGAATCCGGGCATTCAAGGGGGCCTGACACACCGTGATCCAGGCCATAGCCTTTTACCTATTCGCGATTGTCGTGGTCGGATCGGGTGCGATGACGATCTCGTCGCGTAATCCCGTCCATTCGGTCATGTGGCTGATCCTCGCCTTTTTCAACGCGGCCGGGCTGATGGTGCTCGTCGGGGCCGAATTCATCGCGATGCTGCTCGTCATCGTTTACGTCGGTGCGGTCGCGGTGCTGTTCCTGTTCGTCGTGATGATGCTCGACATCGATGTCGCCGAGGTACGCGCCGGGGTGGCGCGCTATTTCGCGATCGGGCTGGCGCTCGCGGTCGCGCTGGCGGCGGAGATTTTGATCGGGATCGGCGCCTGGACTGCGGGCGGCGTCAAGATATCGCGGCGCGCGGCGCCGATCGATAGTGCGGTGCCGAACATCCAGGCGATCGGTGACCTGCTCTACACGCGCTATCTGTTCGTGTTCGAAGGCGCGGGACTCGTCCTGCTGGTGGCGATGATCGGTGCGATCGTACTGACGCATCGCCAGCGCGCCGGGGTTCGCCCGCAGAATATCAGCCGTCAGAACGCGCGCCGCCCGCAGGATGCGACGCGCAACGTTCAACCGCCGATCGGCGAAGGGGTGCAGCTGTGATCCGTCGACAAGCTCAGTACTGGCAGGTCAACGGAGTGGTTCGCCCGTGATCGGTCTTACCCACTACCTGGTCGTCGCGGCGATCCTGTTCACGATGGGGGTGCTCGGCATCTTCCTCAATCGCAAGAATTTGATCGTCATCTTGATGGCGATCGAGCTGATCCTGTTGAGCGTGAACATCAATTTCGTCGCATTTTCGGCCTATCTCCACGATCTGGTGGGCCAAGTGTTCGCGATGTTCGTCCTCACCGTCGCGGCGGGCGAGGCGGCAATCGGGCTGGCGATCCTGGTCATCTATTTTCGTAGCCGTGGCACGATCGCGGTCGACGACGTCAATCAGATGAAGGGCTGAACGTGATCCTCTTCGTCGTATTTCTGCCGCTGCTGGCCGCGGTCGTCGCGGGCCTTGGTAACAAGTCGATCGGCGCGGTTCCCGCCAAGCTGGTGACGACCGGCGCGCTATTCGTCAGTTGCGCGCTGAGCTGGCCGATCTTCATCGAGTATCTGATGGGTACCGCGACCGCGGGGGTGACCCCGGTGCTCAACTTCATCCAGTCCGGCACGATGGACGTCGCGTGGGCGCTGCGCGTCGATGCGCTCACCGCAGTAATGCTGGTGGTGATTACCAGCGTCTCGGCGCTCGTTCACCTGTATAGCTGGGGCTATATGGAGGAGGACCCGGATCAGCCGCGGTTCTTCGCGTATCTGTCGTTGTTCACGTTCGCGATGCTGATGCTCGTCACCGCCAACAACCTGGTTCAGATGTTCTTCGGCTGGGAAGGCGTCGGTCTCGCCAGCTATCTGCTGATCGGATTCTGGTTCCGGAAACCGTCGGCCAACGCCGCCGCGATCAAGGCGTTCGTCGTCAATCGCGTCGGCGATCTCGGCTTCATGCTCGGCATCTTCGGGACGTATCTGGTGTTCAACACTGTCTCGATCCCCGAAATCCTGGCCGCAGCGCCGAGCATGGGGGGAAGCACGATCGGGTTCCTGGGTTACCGGTTCGACACGATGACGGTGTTGACCCTGCTGCTGTTCGTCGGTGCGATGGGGAAGTCGGCGCAATTGGGTCTCCACACCTGGCTGCCCGACGCGATGGAGGGACCGACCCCGGTGTCGGCGCTGATCCACGCCGCGACCATGGTGACCGCTGGCGTGTTCATGGTGTGCCGCCTGTCGCCGATGTTCGAACAGAGCGCGACCGCGCTGCATGTCGTGACGTTCATCGGCGCGGCGACGTGCCTGTTCGCTGCGACGGTCGCGGTGGTGCAGACCGACATCAAGCGCGTGATCGCCTATTCGACCTGTTCGCAGCTCGGCTATATGTTCTTCGCCGCCGGCGTCGGCGCATACGGCGCGGCGATGTTCCACCTATTCACGCACGCCTTCTTCAAGGCCTTGCTGTTCCTGGGCGCAGGATCGGTGATTCATTCGATGCATCACGAGCAGGACATGCGCTATTACGGGGGGCTCCGTAAGGAAATTCCCGTCACCTTCTGGGGAATGATGGCGGGCACGCTCGCGATTACCGGGGTCGGGCTGCCTGGCGTGTTCGGGCTGCCCGCGATCGGCTTTGCGGGGTTCCACTCGAAGGACGCGATCATCGAGGCGGGCTGGGCGTCGGGCAATCCGGGGGTGTGGTTCGTCGGCGTGCTGGTTGCGCTGATTACGAGCTTTTATTCGTGGCGGCTGATGTTTCTGACCTTTTGGGGCCAGCCGCGCTGGGCCGCGAGCGAGCATATCCAACATGTACTGCACGACGCGCATGGTCATGGCGACGAGCATCAGCAGACCGGACACCACCCAGACGAGGCGCACGGCAATCCGGCCAAGGCCGAGGATTCGGGGCACTCCCCCTCCACGGAAGGCGCGCATCACGAGGAGCTGCGGCAGGGGACGGGAGGCTATCACCCCCATGAGAGCCCGCTGTCGATCCTGATCCCGCTCATCCTCCTGTCGATCGGCGCGGTCGCGGCGGGATACGTCTTCCACAGCTACTTTATCGAGCCCACGTCGGGCGAGGAATATTGGAAGGGCGCGATCGCGTTCCGCGAACAACTGATGCACGCGATGCACGAAATCCCGACCTGGGTGAAGCTGTCGGCAACGGTGGCGATGCTGATCGGGCTGGTTACGGCTTGGTATGCCTATATCCGCAACGCGGCCTTCCCTGCGGCGGTGGCCGAGCAGTTCCGCTCGATCTACGGCTTCCTGCTTCACAAATGGTATTTCGACGAGCTGTATGACCTGATCTTCGTTCGCCCCGCCTTCGCGATCGGGCGGTTCTTCTGGCATCGCGGCGATGAAAAAACGATCGATCGGTTCGGGCCTAATGGCTCGGCGTGGATCGTCGAGCGCGGTGCCCGCGTCGCGGGGCGCCTCCAATCGGGATATGTCTATACCTATGCCTTCGTCATGTTGATCGGGCTGACCGCCGCCGTGACCTGGGCGATCGCCAAGTGATGGGCTTTCCGATCCTTTCGATGATGCTGGCCGTGCCCGCGATCGCCGCGATCGCGTGCTTGTTGCTGAGCGCGGAGCATGCGCGTCGACTGGCGCTGGGCGCGACGCTGATCGACCTGGCACTCGGCATCGTCCTGTGGGCGAGTTACGACATTGGCGGTGCGCAATGGCAGTTCGTCGAGCACGCCGGCAGCCTGGGCGTATTCAACTGGGCGCTCGGTATCGACGGTTTCGCGCTGATGCTGATCATGCTCAGCGTGTTCTTGATGCCGATCTGCATCGGGGCGAGCTGGCAGGCGATCACGACGCGCGTTCCGGAATATATGGCGGCGTTTCTGTTCACCGAGGTGCTGATGATCGGCACCTTCGCGGCGCAGGATCTGTTCCTCTTCTACATCTTCTTCGAGGCCGGGTTGATCCCGATGTACCTGATCATCGGCATCTGGGGCGGTGCAAATCGGATCTACGCGAGCTACAAATTCTTCCTCTACACGTTGCTCGGCTCGGTCCTGATGTTCGTCGCGATGCTCTATATGGCGCACGCGGCGGGGACGACGAGCATTCCGGCGCTGATGGCGTATGATTTTCCCAGCGGTGTCCAGACGTGGCTGTGGCTCGCCTTCTTCGCCTCGTTCGCGGTCAAGATGCCGATGTGGCCGGTCCATACCTGGTTGCCCGACGCGCACGTGCAGGCACCGACGGCCGGTTCGGTGATTTTGGCGGGCGTGCTGCTCAAGCTGGGTGGCTACGGCTTCCTGCGCTTCTCGCTGCCGATGTTCCCCGAAGCGTCGGCGCAACTGACGTGGCTGATCTTCGCGCTGTCGGCGGTGGCGGTGGTCTACACCAGCCTCGTCGCGCTGGTGCAGAACGACATGAAGAAGCTGATCGCCTATTCAAGCGTAGCGCATATGGCGATCGTGACGATCGGGCTGTTCGCGTTCAATCGGCAGGGCGTCGAGGGTGCAATGCTCGTCATGCTGAGCCATGGCCTGGTCTCGGCTGCGCTGTTCCTGTGCGTGGGCGTAATCTACGACCGGCTGCACACCCGCGAGATCAGCCGCTATGGCGGGCTCGCGATCAACATGCCGCGCTACGCGCTGTTCTTTCTGCTGTTTACGATGGCGTCGATCGGGCTGCCCGGGACGAGCGGGTTCGTCGGCGAGTTCCTGTCGTTGATGGGGGCGTACCAGCTGTCGACCGGGATTGCGCTGCTGTGCACGACCGGGATTATTCTGGGCGCGGCGTATATGCTGTATCTTTATCGGCGCGTGGTGTTCGGCGAGATCAAGTCGGACGATGTTGCCGCGATGCCCGATTTGTCGGGGCGCGAGTTCTGGTTGCTAGCGCCGATCGCGGCGGTGGTGTTGTGGATGGGCGTCTATCCCGAAAGCTTTATCGCGCCGATGCGCAAGGATGTCGGCGTGTTGCTAGCACGGATCGATCGCGCGCGTCCGATCAGCGATTCCCAGCCGACCGCAGGGAAACCCGTCGCTATCACCGCAGCTCATAAGGGCGCTCACTGATGTCCTATGCTGCCAATCTGGCGATGACGTTGCCCGAAATCGTCCTCGCGCTGGGCGCGATCGCGCTGATGCTTGTCGCCGCCTGGGGTGGGCCGACTTCGTCCAGAGCCATTGCCTGGGCATCGGTCGCGGTGCTGCTCGGCGCGGGCATCGCGCTGATCGGGCCCGCCTCGAACGGTGGTGAGGCGTTCGGCGGCCTCTATCGCGCCGATGCCTTCGCCGCTTTCTCCAAGATGCTGATCTACGCCGCAGCGGCGGTGGCGATCGCCATGGCACCCGATTTCTTCGAGCGGACGAGCGGCGATAATATGCGTCCCGAATATCCGGTGCTGATCCTGCTCAGCGCGTGCGGCATGGGAATGATGGTTTCCGCCACCGACATGCTGACGCTGTACGTCGGGCTCGAGCTCCAGAGCCTCGCAGGCTATGTGCTCGCGAGCTTCATGCGCCGCGATGCGCGCTCGGCTGAGGCTGGACTCAAGTATTTTGTGCTCGGAGCACTGGCGAGCGGCATCCTGCTCTATGGCATTTCGCTGGTGTACGGATTCAGCGGGACGACGTCTTTCAGCGGGATCGCGGACGCCTATGCGACCGATCGGGAGTCAGTCGGGTTGATGTTCGGGCTGGTGTTCGTCTTGTCGGGACTGGCGTTCAAGATCAGCGCGGTGCCGTTCCACATGTGGACGCCAGACGTTTATGAAGGCGCGCCGACGCCGGTGACCGCTTTCTTCGCAACCGCGCCGAAGGTCGCGGCGGTGGGGCTGATCGTGCGGGTCGCGATCGAGGCGATGGGTCCTGCGACCGATCAGTGGCAACAGATCGTGATCTTCGCGAGCCTGGCGTCGATCTTTCTGGGGTCGGTCGCCGCGGTCGGCCAGACCAACATCAAGCGGCTGCTGGCCTATTCGACGATCAACAACGTTGGCTTCGCACTGGTTGGTCTTGCCGCCGGAACCGCCGACGGCGTGGCATCGGTACTCGTGTACCTCACGATCTATATCGTCATGACGCTCGGCAGTTTCCTCGTCGTCCTCCAGATGCGCGACGACACCGGCGCGCCGATCGAAACGATCGCCAGCATGGCGGGGCTGTCGCGGACCCGTCCGATGCTGGCGCTGGGGATGGCGATCTTCATGTTCTCGCTTGCGGGCATCCCGCCGCTGCTGGGGTTCAACGCGAAGCTCGCGGTGTTCCTCGCCGCGATCGGGGCGGGCCTGTATCCGCTCGCGGTCGCGGGTTTCGTCGGGTCGGTGATCGGTGCCTATTACTACCTGCGGATCGTCAAGGTCATGTACATCGATGATCCGGCGCCCGCCTATGGTGGACGCTCGACGCCGGTCGAAGGCGGGCTGATCACGGCGGCGGCAGTGTTGGTGTCGCCGGTCGGGTGGCTGCTGCTTGCACCGCTTGGGGTCGCGACGTTGGCCGCCGCCCGATCGCTATTTTGAACGCTGCGGATCCGGGTATCGTCCGCACCGTCACGGAGACGGGATCGACCAACGCCGATATGTTGGAGCTTGCGCGACGCGGCGCGGTGGAGGGACTGTGGCTGCGCGCGGAGCGGCAGTCGGGCGGGCGAGGCCGGCAGGGCCGGACATGGGAATCGCCGGTCGGCAATTGCTATGCGAGTACGCTGGTGAGGTTGAGGCCGAGTGACCCCCCCGCGGCGATGCTGGCGCTCGTGGCTGCCTTAGGGGTGGGGGAGGCGGTGGCCGCTTACCTGCCGAAACCTCGCCCGATCGACGATGCGAACTGCGGGACGGGTAAGGGCGGCATCGCGCTAAAGTGGCCAAACGACATCTTGATAAACGGCGCGAAAGTCTCGGGCATCCTGCTCGAACGCGCCGACGATGCGGTGGTGATCGGGATCGGCGTGAATTTGGCGCACCATCCCGATTTGTCCGAGCGCCCGACTACCAGTCTTGCTGCACATGGCGTGGTCGTAACGCCCGAAGATTTCATCGACACGCTCGCCGACAGCGTCGCCCGCTGGCTGTCGCGCTGGCGGAGTGAGGGGTTCGCGCCGGTCCGACAACGCTGGCTCGATCTTGCGCACCCGGTCGGCACCGCGCTGACCGCGCGGCTGCCCGATGGCACCGCGATCGATGGCCTGTTCGACGGGCTCGATTCGGATGGCGCGCTCATCCTGCGCTTGGCGGACGCGACCCGGCGTGTCATTCACGCCGCCGACGTCTTCCTGTTATAGGGTCCGCCATGCTGCTCGCGATCGATGCCGGGAATACCAATGTTGTCTTCGCGCTGGTGGCGGGGCGAGAGATCAAGGCACGTTGGCGGATCGCGACCGATCCGCGCCGGACCGCGGACGAATATGCGGTTTGGTTGAGCCAGCTCCTGTCGCTCGAAGGGTTCGACCGCAGCGATGTCGATCGCGTCGTCATCGCGACCGTGGTGCCGCGCGCGATGCACAATCTGCAGGTGCTGAGTTCCAAATATTTCAAGAC
Organism: Pseudomonadota bacterium; assembly: GCA_030854075.1. Classification (GTDB taxonomy): domain Bacteria; phylum Pseudomonadota; class Alphaproteobacteria; order Sphingomonadales; family Sphingomonadaceae; genus Sphingomonas. Next base: position 17,415 of record JALYTW010000171.1, on the reverse strand, counting down.
CGACGCGTTGATCGCCGGGCGCGCGCCGCTCGAATGGGGGATTGCGATCGATGTCGACGACCCCGCCTCGCTTGGGGCGGATCGCGCGATCAACACTATCGCGGCGCATGCGCTGCATGAAGGCGACCTGATCGTCATCGATTTCGGCACCGCGACGACATTCGATGTCAGCGATTATTCGGGCGCGTACAAAGGCGGGATCATCGCGCCGGGGATCAACCTGTCGCTCGACGCGCTCGTCACCGCCGCGGCGAAGCTGCCGAGGATTGCGATCGAGGCCCCTGCGATCCCGGGCGTCATCGGGCGTAATACCGTCGACCAGATGTCGATCGGTGTCTATTGGGGCTATATCGCGATGATCGAAGGCCTCGTCGCGCGGTTGAAGACCGAGGTCGCGCGGCCCGTCAAGGTGATCGCGACGGGCGGGTTGGCCACACTGTTCGAACAGCATACCAATGTTTTCGACGTGATCGAACCCGACCTGACCATCCAGGGGCTGGCGATCATGGTCGACAATGCCCATATCACACCGTGACGCGCTCGCGCCCACCTGGCCTGCGGGCGTCCACGACATTTTCCTGAAAGTATCGAATGACCCCCAAGAATAACGAACTGCTCTTCTGTGCCCTCGGTGGCTCTGGAGAGATCGGCATGAACGTCAATCTCTATGGCGCGAACGGCAAGTGGCTGATGGTCGATTGCGGCATCACCTTCGCCGACGCCGCTTATCCCGGGATCGACGTGATCTTGCCCGACCTCGCATTCATCGAGGAACGCGCGGCCGATCTCGTCGGCATCGTCCTCACGCACGGCCATGAGGATCACATCGGCGCGCTGCCGTATCTCGCCGAGGATCTGGGTGTGCCGCTCTATGCGACGCGCTTCACCGCGGGGCTGATCCGCGGGAAGCTCGATGAGGAGGGGATCGCGAACCGCGTGTCGCTCAAGATCGTCGAGACGGGCAAGCCGTTCAAGGTCGGGCCGTTCGGCCTTACCTTCGTCGAACTGTCGCATTCGATCCCCGAACCCAATGCGCTCATCATCGATGCGCCTGCGGGCCGCGTGTTCCACACCGGTGACTGGAAGCTCGATGCAACCCCGGTAATCGGCAAGCCGACCAGTCCTGAGGCACTCGCCGCGATCGGCGATGAAGGCATCGATGTGCTGGTGTGTGATTCGACCAACGTGTTCAATCAGGAGGCGTCTGGCTCCGAAGCCAGTGTCCGCAAGGGACTCGCCGAGACCGTAGCGAAGGCGAAGGGGCGCGTGCTCGTCACCACCTTCGCCTCCAATGCAGGCCGGCTGCATACCCTGGGGCAGGTGGCGCTGGAGACCGGGCGCAAGTTGTGCGTGACCGGGCGCTCGCTCGATCGGATCCTGAAGGTCGCGCAGGCGAGCGGCTACCTCACCGATTTTCCCGACACGATCGATCCCGACACCGCGATGCGGCTGCCGCGCAACAAGGTGCTGATCGTTGCGACCGGGGGGCAGGGCGAGCCCCGCGCGGCGCTGGCGCGGGTCGCAGAGGGGACGCACCCGATCAAGCTCGAGAGCGGCGACACCGTGATCTTTTCCTCCAAGCAGATCCCGGGCAACGAGGTTGCGATCGGGCGTATCCAGAATACGCTGGCAGGCCGCGGGGTGGAGATGATCACCGAGCGGCAGGCGCATGTCCACGTCTCGGGCCATCCGGGGCGACCCGAACTCGCCAAGATGTACGACTGGATCCGCCCCGACGTCCTCGTCCCCGTCCACGGCGAGATGCGCCATATGATGGAACATGCGCGGTTCGGACTTGCCGAAGGCATCCCCCATGCGATCGTCCAGTCCGACGGCGACATCCTGCGGTTGCTGCCCAAGCCGGCCAAGATCGGCAATGCCAACGTCGGGCGACTGGTGCTCGACGGCGACGTGATCCTGCCCGCCGACGGTAATACCATGAACGAACGCCGTAAATTGGCGGTCAACGGCCAGATTTCGGTCGCGGTCGCGCTCGATAAGGGCGGTCGCGTCATCGGATCGCCTCAGGTTCGCGTTCAAGGCGTACCGGTCGAGGAGGATCGCGCCGATTTTGTCGGCGATGTGGTCGCTGCGGCGGCGGCGGCGGTGAAGAGCGGCAATCGCGATGTCGAACGGCGGCGCGAGGACATCCGCCTAGCGGTCCGCAAGGTTGCGACGCGCTGGACGGGCAAGAAGCCGATCGTCGATGTCCTGCTGATCACGGGTTGATCCAGCATGAAGCTGACGTCGATGATCGCGATTTACGCTCTCATCTGGGCGTTCTCGGTTTTCCTCGTCCTGCCGTTCGGGGTGCGCACCACGCGGGAGGCAGGGGGCGACTTGGTTCCCGGTCAGGCCGACAGCGCCCCCCACGAGGTGCGGCTGGGAAAGATCGCGATCCGCGTCACGATCCTGGCGACGCTGGTGTTCCTGGTGTTCGTCGCGAATTATAAGTTCGGGTGGCTCACCACCGATGCGTTCAACACGTACGCCCAGGAGGCGGTCGGCGCGACCTAGCGCAGCCGTTCGATCGCCTGGGCGAGCGCGACGTAGAGTTTACCCATGTCCGACGACAACAGGGTCACCCCGAGCGGGGAACCGTCGCGCTGGGCCAGCACCGCGCGGAGCATGCCTTCGAAATCGTGGATGTAGCGGTTGACGCTTTCGCGGAACGACGCGTCGTCGTCGTAGAGGCGGACAATGTCGCGGGCGTCGCCCGGCTCCAGAATGCGAACCGCCCGGCGGGTGAAGACACCGCGATCGCCCTTGAGGTAGGCCGCCCACGCGCTGTCGGACACGTCGGGTGCGAAGGTTTTGGCAATATCGATCGAGGCCGAATTGAGCGATTCGATGAGCAGCGATACGCGACGTGAAAACGTGTCGCGGTCATGCTCCTCGCGCTCGGCGCGAGCATCCTCGAAGCGCGTTTCCAGAATCGCGGTTTGATCCGCGATTTGACGGACCTGATCGGCCAGCCGTTGGGTGGCGCGGGTCGCCGCATCGACCGCGGACGTCGTGGCGTCTCCGATCGCGGCGACTTGACGCTCGACGGTGTCGCTGGTCGCGCGGCGCATCGCGTCGGCACTGGCGGCCTCGAGTGCGTCGGCGGCCTCTGGAATCACCGTGGCGAGGGTTTCGCGGGCCTTGTCGGCGGCGACCGCGGCGGTGTCCCGGACCCGGAGCAGCGCATCGATGAGGCGGGGTGCGGCCTCCTCGGCAAACGCGTGGGTCTTGCCGATCGTGCCATCGACCATCTCGCCGAGTTCATTCGCCTTTTCGCGGCCCTCGGTCAGCGTATCGAGTAGCGTCTTCGATAGATGATCGAGGGTGCGGCGCTGTTCGGAGATGACGCCAGCAATCGCCTCGATCGCATCGTGCGTGCTTTCCGCAGCCGTGACGAGCGCGAGAAGCTCAGGCTTTGCCTGAACGACGACCGCCTTGCTCGCCGCCACCTTCTCATCGAGCCGCGTCAGCGCGTCGGGCAGTGTCTCGTCGATCTCGCGCGCTGCCGAGTCGAGCGCGATGAGCAATGTTTCGGTGGTGCCGATCGTTCGCGTCGCCATCGACTCGCCCGCCTTCAGCGCCTCGGTCATCGCGTCCGCCGATCCCCCCAGCGCGCTGATCGAGGCGGCCAGGAGCTGGGATTTCTCAATCCCCTGTTCGTGGAGCACGTCGATCCGCTGTTCGACGCGGCCGATGCCGGAGTCGAGACCCGCGAGTAGATCGTCGCTCGCCGCGCGCTGGCCTTCGAGGCGTTGGGTGACTCGGTCGATGACCGATTCGACTGCTCCGATTCGTTCGGCGAGCGCGTCGGCGCTGTCGCGGGCGGCATGGTCGAGCGCGGCTTGGTTCGCGCCCACCATCGCCAGCACCGCTTCGCCCTGCGCAGCGATTCCCTGACGCGCGTGGTCTACCGCATCAGCGGTCCGTCCCAGCAACGCGTCGACGGCCGTGGACATGTCACCCGTAACCGCCTCCAGCCGGGCGCCCGCGGTTTCGCTGGTCGCTTCCATCCGAGCGATATGCGCGGCGAGGCGCTGGGCCGCGCCGCTTGCGACGCCGTCGGCTTCGCGCCCGCGTTCGGCCAGCGCGGCGAGCTGTGCATCGAGCGCCGCCGCGTGTTCGCTCGCCGACAGCCCGGTCGCCTCCAACCGATCGGCGATCGCGCTGGTTTCGGCTTGCGCGCGGGGGAGCGACGCGAGAAGGATCTCCAGGCTCTTCTGCGCACCGCCCGCGGCGTCACGGAGCGCGTTAGCGTGCGAATCGGCCTGACCGATCTCTAGCGCGAGATGACGACCAATCGACGATAGCCGCTCATGGGCACCATCGCCCATCGCCATCAGTGTCGTCACCTGATCCGCGAGCGCGCGTCGGTTCGACTCCAGCGTGGCGCCGATGACCGCGACGGTCCGTTCGAGGCTCGCCGCCTCGGCGTGCATCGCGCGCGCGGTACTGCCGAAGCGCCGCGCCTCACGGCGGCTGGTCCGCATCGCCAGCAGCCAGACGACGCCAAGTAGCGCGGGGATGGTCGCCAGCGCCGCGCCGAACTGCGCGAACGCCACGGGCCCGAGCGCGGTGATCGAATCGCGCGCCAGCCAGACCATCGCCGCAATCCACGCGATACCCATCACGATCGCGACGCCGCCTAGCCAACCATAGGAACGCCCGTCGGATTTCCCATCGGCGTCCGCGATGACCGTCAAGCGAGAATCGCTCTCTTCGATCGACAATTCGGTATCGTCTAGCGCCTGCGGGCCTGGATCTGCGCGGATGTCTACGATCATGGAACCCCCCGTTGATCGATGATATTTACCACGTTTGGACGCGTCACAAAGCAATAACGCAATGATTGCTTAAGTACCCTCCGCCTAGACCAGCGCCATGGCCTATGATCCTGGTGCAATCGATGCGACGTTGGCGGCGGCGGTGGGCGACGAACCCGGGCTGATCGCGGAGCTTCGATTGGCCTTTATCGAAAGCATCGAACGATCGCTCGCAGCCCTTGCCGCCGCTGACGACGACGGTGCCTGGCGCATCGCGGCGCTGCGGATGAAAGGGATTTCTGCGAGCTTCGGCGCGGTTCGGTTGATGGCGCTCGCCAGCGAGGCCGAGACCCGGCCGCTCGATCCGGATATTCTTGCCAAGCTAACCCGGTCGATCGCGCGCCTCTGATCTTGGGGGGTACTCGGCGGCGGGGTTTGCAACCGAGGTTGCACGGCTTAACAGCCGGGCATGCTTGCCGGCCTCATTATCGCGACCCATGATGCGGCGGATCGATCGCAGATGCTCACCGCCACCCTACCCTTTGGGGGCGTCACGCTGATCGAATATCAGGCCAGACTGTTGATCGGGGCGGGCGCCTCACAAATCGTCGTGATGGTCGCGCGGCTCACCCCCGAACTGCTCGGGGCGATCAACCGGATCGGGCGGCGCCACGTGACCGTCGACACGGTGCGATCGGCTGCCGAGGCGGCTGAAAAAATCCATCCATTGGCGCGGGTGCTCATGCTGGCGGATGGCCTGACCACTACGCCCGACGTCGTTGCCGCAATGGCGCGTGAGGAAGGCGACGCGCTGCTCGTCGTCGGCGAGGACGAACGCGATGGCGGGTTCGAGCGCGTCGGGGGCGGGATGGCGTGGGCGGGCATCGCGCGGCTTGACCCCAGGCGCATCGGCGAACTCGCGGCCTTGCCGCGCGATTACGATATGGAGTCGACCTTGGTTCGGCTCGCCTCGCAGGCGCGGGCGACCCACGTCGAGTTGCCCGCCGGCGCGCTTGCTCGCGGACACGGGATCGATCACGGTGGCGAGATCATCGCGGCGCGTGGGCGCAGTGTGGTGAGCGTGGCATTGTCCATCGGCACGACCTGGTTCGACCGCGGGGTGATCGCGCCGCTTGCGCGGCTGCTGGTACCCGTGGCGGTACGGCGCGCGATTCCGGCTGTCGCGATCGGGCTGGGTGGCGCGGCGCTGGGGCTGGGCGGGCTTGCAACACTGTGGATGGGCAAGCCCGCGCTCGGTACTCTCGGCGCGCTGGCCGGGGCGATCATCCTTGCGCTGGCGGCGCGACTCGCCATGCTGCGCGACGAGCCGGGATTCGAGCGAATCGTCGAGGCGGCGGCGATGACGCTCCCGCTGCTCGCAATCCTGATCGATGGACGTGCGATGACGCTCGTCGAGGTCGATAGCGGTCCCCAGATCATTGCGGTGGCAGCGGTAATGGCGAGCGCGCTGGCCGAGCGCGCAGCAACCGCGATCGAGCGGCCGTGGTGGGGCGCGACTCCGTCGGCCTGTCTCGCGGTCGCTGCGCTCGGCGCCCTGGTCGGCTCGCCCGTAGCAGGGTTGATCTTGGCGGCGCTGTTCGCCGCTGCGACGCTGACGGGAGAAATCGAGTTACTGCGGCGGCAAGCTTAGCGCCGTTTTAACGAGGCTGACGGTAGGGAGGCGCGATGTCGGTCGAACCAGACCCTGCAGGCAACGGGATCGATGCCCGTCTAGCCGCCGCGCGAGGCGCGTCTGCGCGAGCGGATTCGCGTCTGACGGGGTCGATCGACGATTTTTTTCTGGCCGACCACGCGCGGCTCGACGATCGGACTCGTGTCTTGGTTGGACGACTGCTCGGCGGAATCGTGCGCGGGATCGAGACCGATATCCGCCGCCACGCCGCAAGGGTGCTGGTGGGGCGGGGTGCGGACGAACGCGCGGAGGCGCTGCTGCGCGGGCATGACGATGTCGTGGACCGGCTGTCGAATGCGGGGCTGCTGCGCGACCGCCAACTAATGGATGAACTGATCGCGCGGGTGCGCGGTGAGATCGTCGCGGGCGCGCTGCCGATCGATATCGCGGAGCGTGATGCTCCCAGCGTGCTCGTCCGCTTGTCCGACAGCGGCGATGGTGTCGTGGCCGCGGCCGCCGGTGCGCTGCTGAGCGCGGAGACGCGGCGCCGTGCTGCATTAGATGAGGCGACACTGCCGAGTGATTTGCCTGCCGAACTCCATCATCGCCTGATCTGGTGGATCGCCGCGACGATTCGAGAAGCCAGCGTTGCCGAAAACGGCGAGGACGGATCGACGGATCGCGCGATCGTCGACGCGGCACAGCGGAGCCTGGGCGCGCACGACGAAGGTGATCGAGCCGAGGCGATCGCGATGCGGCTGGCATCGGCGATCGACGCGAGACCCGGCGAGCTTGCCCCACTATTGATCGAGGCGCTTCGCGATCGGCGGCTGCTGTTGTTCATCGCGTGCTTGGCGCGCGCGCTCGATCTCGACTACGAAAGCGCGCGCGCGATCGTGCTGGAGCCCGAAGGCGACCGGCTGTGGCTGGCGTTGCGCGCGCTGGATCTTGATCGTGCGACGGTTGCGCGGATCGGGTTGTCGCTCGCCGATGCCGATCCCGGCCGCGATCTCGAGCGTTTTGCCGACGAGATCGACGAGATCGCTGCAATTCCGGTCGAGGTCGCGCGCTCGGCGCTTGCACCCTTGACGCTTCACCATGATCTCCGGCTCGCGATCGACGCGCTGGCGCGGCAGGCAACGCGATGAAGCCCGACGGAATGCCCGAAATCCCGGTCTCTCACGCACGGATCGACGCGACCGGGCGGTTGATCGCCGCCGATCCCGCGATCGCGGCACTGAACGTTGCGGCGGGTGGGATGATCGGCGCGCCGTTGGCGGTGGCGTCGCTCGCGACGATTGCGCGGCTTGCACGACGGCTCGGTATCCTGGTGTCGCGGCGCGCGCGGGTGGCGGATGGCGAATCGGACCTCGAACTGTGGGTCCGCGCGCAGCCCGAGGGCGACGAAACCCGGCTGGCAATCAGCGGTTGGCGCGAGGTTCGGCCCACGACGCCGACGACCGCGGCGACCTCGACCGTGCCGATCGATTCCGACCTGCGCTGGGAAATCGACGGCTCCCTGCGGTTTACCTTCGTGACGATCGATGCGGCGCGGCGCTGGGGGATCGATGCGATTGCGCTGCTGGGCAAGCCACTAACCGCCCTGTTCGTCTTTGCCGACAATATGATGCCGATCCTGGATGCGGTCGCACGGTACCGTCCATTGGACGAACAACGCGCGATCGTTCGGGGCACGAACCGCCACGTCATCGTCGATGGGATCGTGCGACGGGATGGGGGCGGGGCGTTCGCAGGTATGGTCGGCGGGGCGCGGGAAGTCGACGGGCGCGAACAACCCGCGGACGCGTCGGACGACGCGCCGACCGCGGCGTTCACGGACGGGCTCGACAAGGCGCTGCGTGCGCCACTCGCGCGGATCATCGCCAACGCGGATACGATCAACGCCGCGCCTGATGGCCCCGTCGGAGACGGCTATACGGGGTATGCCGCCGATATCGCGAACGCGGGACGACACTTGCTCGGGCTGGTCGACGATCTGGTTGATCTACAGGGCATCGAGCGCGAAGGATTTACGCTCGACGTCGAGCCGATCGATCTCGCCGATGTCGCGCGGCGTGCCGCCGGACTGCTCGCAATCCGCGCCGGCGCCGCCGAGGTGGCGATCGCGAAGCCACTCGTGGGGGTGAGGGTGCCCGCCAAGGGGGATTTTCGCCGTGTACTTCAAATTCTGGTCAATTTGATCGGTAATGCAATCCGCTATTCGCCGGTCGGCGCGGTCGTGACGATCACGACCGGAGTCGCGGATGGTCAGGCGTTCGCGATGATCGACGATCAGGGCAAGGGCATCGCGGTCGCCGATCAAGCACGGATTTTCGACAAATTCGAACGAATCGATCCGAGTGAGCCGGGCGGCAATGGCCTGGGTCTCTACATCGCGCGACGGCTGGCGAGCGCGATGGGCGGCAGCCTGACGGTAGAAAGCGCACCCGATGACGGCGCGCGGTTCACGCTGACGCTACCGGCGCAGTCTGCGCCCGACCAGCATCAGCACTAGGCCGAGCGTCGCCAGCGCCGCGCCGCGATCGGCCCAGGGACGCTGGTCGAGCATGAAGCTCGACGCGGGCCAGTGGATATAACCCAACCCCTGGCCGATCCAGAGCAACCCCATCAGCGTCGCAAGGACGCCAATGACGAGCAGGATCGACCGGATCGGTCGACGCATCAACGCTCGCCGACGGGTACGTAAGGGCGCCGGGTCGGGCCATCGTAAAGTTGCCGCGGCCGGCCGATCTTCTGGTCGGGATCGGTGATCATCTCGTTCCACTGCGCGACCCAACCGACGGTGCGCGCGAGCGCAAAGAGCACGGTGAACATCGATGTCGGGAAGCCGATCGCCGACAGAATGACGCCCGAATAGAAATCGACGTTGGGGAACAGCTTCTTCTCGACGAAATACGGATCGTTGAGTGCCATTTCCTCGAGCTGGAGCGCAACATCGAACACCGGGTCCTTGACGTTGAGCGCGCTCAATACCTCGCGCACCGTCTGCTGCATCACGGTCGCGCGCGGGTCGTAGTTTTTATAGACGCGATGGCCGAAGCCCATCAGGCGGAACGGATCGTTCTTGTCCTTCGCGCGCGCGATGAATTCAGGGATGCGATCGGGCGTGCCGATCTCACGCAGCATGTTGAGCGCAGCTTCGTTAGCGCCGCCATGCGCAGGACCCCAAAGACACGCGATCCCCGCCGCGATGCACGCGAACGGATTCGCGCCCGACGAACCCGCGAGCCGGACGGTCGAGGTCGAGGCGTTCTGTTCGTGATCGGCGTGGAGGATGAAAATCCGGTCCATCGCCTGCTCGACGATCGGATCGACCTCATACGGCTCGGCCGGGACGCCGAAGGTCATCCGCAGGAAATTGCCGGTGTAGGATAGTGAGTTGTCAGGATAAAGGAACGGTTGGCCCACGCTATACTTGTACGCCATCGCAGCGAGCGTGGGCATCTTCGCAATCAGCCGATGCGACGCGATCGTGCGCTGCTGCGGATCGTGGATGTCGGTTGAATCGTGGTAAAAGGCCGAGAGTGCCCCGACGACCCCGCACATGATCGCCATCGGGTGCGCATCGCGGCGAAACCCGCGGAAAAAAGTCGCAAGCTGTTCGTGCACCATCGTGTGGCGCGTGATCGTCCAGGTGAAGTCGTCGAGTTCGTCCTTGGTGGGCAGTTCGCCGTTCAAGAGCAGGTGCGCGACCTCCATGAAGCTCGATTGCTCGGCAAGCTCCCCGATCGCGTACCCGCGGTGAAGCAAGACGCCCTCGTCGCCGTCAATATAGGTCAGTTTAGACTGACAGCTTGCGGTCGAGGTGAACCCGGGATCGTAGGTGAACGCGCCGGTGTTCGCGTAAAACTTGCGAATGTCGACGACCTCCGGGCCGACCGAACCCGTCATGACCGGATAGCTCCCATCCTTGTCGTGGAGTGAGATGCTCGCTGAGTCGGTCATGTCTGTCCTTTCCTGTCAGGCTGCCATCTGGTCGTGGATCCGACCGAGGCTTTCCTCGCGGCCGAGGCCAACGAGAACATCGAAAATGCCAGGCGACGTCTTGCGCCCGGTGAGTGCAGCTCGGAGCGGCTGCGCGACCTGACCGAGCTTGACGCCACGGTCCTCCGCCACTTGCCGTACCGCAGTTTCCAACGCCTCCGTATCCCAGTGGTGCACTGCGTCAAGCGCAGTGTGGACCTGGGCCAGGATCGCGGGCGCGTCACCCGACAACAGATCGGCGGCAGCGGGCTCGATTCCAAGGGGGCGGGCCGCAAACAGGAAGCCGGCGTTGAGCGCGAGTTCGTTCAGATTGGCAGCACGCGCCTTTAACGACGGCATGGCGCGCTGCAGCAAATCGACCGCACCATCACCATATCCGCCGATCTTGGCGACCAGCAAAGCGAGGCGCCGATCGTCGGCATCGCGAATATAATGGCCGTTGAGGTTTTCGAGCTTTTTGAGATCGAATCGCGACGGCGATTTGCCGACTCCAGCCAGATCGAACCATTCAGTCGCCTGATCGCGGCTGATGATCTCGTCGTCGCCATGTCCCCAGCCGAGGCGGAGGAGGTAGTTGCCGAAAGCCTCGGGCAAGATGCCGAGGTCGTCGCGATAAGCTTCCACCCCCACCGCGCCGTGACGCTTCGACAGCTTGGCACCGTCGGTGCCGTGGATCAGCGGGATGTGCGCATAAATCGGCTCGGGCCAGCCATTCGCACGGTAGATCGGGAGCTGGCGAAAGGCGTTGTTGAGATGGTCGTCGCCGCGGATGACGTGGGTCACGCCCATGTCGTGATCATCGACCACTACCGCGAGCATATAGGTCGGGGTGCCGTCGGAGCGGAGCAGGACCATGTCGTCGAGTTCGGCGTTCTGGACGGTGACGCTCCCCTGGACCAAATCCGCGATCGTCGTCGCGCCGTCGCGCGGGGCCTTCAGCCGGACGACGAAATTCTGGCCGACTGGCGCGGTGGCTAGGTCGGCGTCGCGCCAGGGGCTGCGGATACGCAGCGGCTTCTTCCCCGCCTGCGCTGCTTCGCGTTGAGCGGCGATCTCCTCCTGCGTCATATAACAGCGATAGGCGTGGCCGGTGTCGATCATCGCGTTCGCCACCGCGGCATGACGGTCGGCGCGCGCGAACTGAAAGATCGTATCGCCGTCCCAGTCGAGTCCGAGCCAGCGCATGCCGTCGAGGATGGCGTCGATCGCGGGTTGGGTCGAGCGCGCGCGGTCGGTGTCTTCTATCCGAAGCAGGAACGTGCCGCCGTGATGACGCGCGAACAGCCAGTTGAACAGCGCAGTGCGTGCGCCGCCCAGATGGAGGTAGCCCGTCGGCGACGGGGCAAATCGGGTGACGACGCGGGCGTCGCCGGAGGAGATCGGTGCGGACTCGTCATCCGCGACCATTTCAGGTGTTGCGCCCAATCGCGGGTGCTCCCAAGCTCTGTGATCGATGGCCAGTACAGCCGCCGCGCCTCCTAGCATGCGTCCTTTGCGGCGACAAATGCCGCGCGTCCGAAGCCTAGCCACGGCGATCGAGCAATGGCTGGAGGCGGAACGCGACCAGTTGCCGCTCTGGATCCCCGTTTCGATCGGCGCAGGGGTAGCGGCATGGCTTGTCCTGCGCGGTCCGCGACAATGGGCGATAGCATCGCTTGCGTTCGCGGCGGTGGCATTGGCGGCGCTGGCTGTCGGTCGGCACGGCCGCGCGGCTCGGGCGATTGGGATCGGCGCGGCGCTGGTGCTGGTGGGGCTAGGGCTCGTCTGGTGGCGGGCGGAGCGGGTTGCGGCACCCGTGCTGGCACGACCGGCGGTGGTCATGCTGCAGGGAACCGTCATCCGCGCGGAGCCGCTCGCGGCGCGGCAATTGGTGCGCCTGACGCTGGCGACTGAAGGGCCGGGCGTCCCGCCCAGGGTGCGGGTCAACCTGGCCGAGAAGGATGTACCCGCGGGTCTCGGCCGCGGCGCGGTGATCGCGCTCAAGGCACGGTTGATGCCGCCGCCGCCGCCCGCGGTGCCCGGCGCCTATGATTTCGAACGCGTCGCATGGTTCGCGGGACTGGGCGCTACCGGACGCGGGCTCGCGCCAGTCACCGTCACGGTGCCGGCGCGGGCCGGGTCCGACCTGCGATCGGCGCTCACCGCGCATATCACCGATCGGCTTCCAGGGAGCGCGGGTGGGGTCGCAGCGGCATTGGCGACGGGGGACGAGGAGGCGATCGCTGAAGCGGACGCCAATGCGATGCGACGCGCGGGGCTGGCGCATCTTCTGTCGGTGAGCGGGCTCCATATCACCGCGGTCGTCGGCGCGACGATGCTGCTCGTCATTCGGCTGCTCGCGCTGAGCCCGTGGCTGGCGCTCAGGACGCGGCTGCCGCTGATCGCCGCGATTGCGGGAGCAGCCGCCGCGGTAGGCTATACGCTGCTGACGGGCAGCCAGGTGCCGACGATCCGATCATGCGTCGCGGCGCTGTTGGTACTCGCCGCGCTCGCGATGGGACGCGAGGCGATGACGCTGCGACTCGTCGCGACCGGCGCAACGATCGTGCTGCTGTCATGGCCCGAGACGATCGCGGGGCCGAGTTTCCAGCTGTCGTTCGCTGCGATCACGTCAATCGTCGCGCTCCACGAACATCCGCGCGTCGTGCGCTGGTTCGAGCGGCGCGAGGAGGGCTGGCCGCGGCGATTGCTGCGTGCGGGCGCGTCGCTGCTGCTGACGGGGCTGGTCGTCGAAGCGGCGCTGATGCCGATTGCGGTCTATCATTTCCACAAGGCAGGAATTTACGGCGCGCTGGTCAATATCATCGCTATCCCCTTGACGACCTTCGTGATCATGCCGCTCGAGGCGCTGGCGTTGCTCGGTGATCTGGCAGGCGTCGGCGCGCCAGTCTGGTGGCTGGCTGGACTGGCGCTGCAAGCCTTGTTGTGGCTCGCCCACGTCGTCTCGGCGACGCCCGGATCGGCGGCGATGCTACCGGCCATGCCGTCGGGCGCATTTGCCTCGATGGTCGTGGGTGGACTGTGGTTCGCGCTGTGGCGGACGCGGTGGCGGCGATTGGGTTCGATACCACTCGCGATCGGCGCGATCTGGGCGATCACGACGCCGGCGCCCGACCTGATCGTGACGGGGGACGGTCGCCATGCCGCGATCCGGACGCCCGCGGGATTGGCGCTCCTGCGCGACCGGGCGGGGGAGTACACCCGCAGCACGCTCGCCGAGAATGCGGGGTTCGACGGCGAGCCACTCGTTCTCGATGACATCGCAGCGAGCCGTTGTAGCCGCGATGCATGCGTCGCCGATTGGGTTGGAGCGGGTCGGCGTATCCGCATTCTCGCGACCCGAAGTCTGTATCAAATTCCTTATGAAGACCTGATCGGGGCCTGCGCGTCTGCGGACATCGTGATCAGCGAGCGCGTCCTTCCCAGTCGCTGCCGACCGCGGTGGCTAAAGCTCGACCGGCGCGCCTTGGCAAAGACCGGCGGCGTCGCGGTCACGCTTTCCACCGGCGGACTTGCCACCGTGCGCCGCGCCGGCGACGAACATCCATGGCACGTCCCCGCAACGGTGGCACCGCCGTTCAATCATAGCGGCGCAGGATACCCGAAAGCTTACCCTGAACGCGAACATGGTCGGGGGGATAGCGCTGCGGGTCGTAGGCGCGGTTGGCGGGATCGAGCCGGATCATCGCGCCCTCGCGACGGAAATATTTGAGCGTTGCCTCGCTTTCGTCGATCAGCGCCACCACGATCTCCCCGTCACGCGCAACATCGGTGCGGCGGATCAGCGCATAGTCGCCGTCGAGGATGCCGGCCTCGACCATCGAGTCGCCCGACACTTCAAGCGCATAATGGTCGCCCGAGCCGAGCAGCGCAGCTGGAACCGCGAGCATGCTGTTCCCCTCGAACGCTTCGATCGGCACGCCCGCCGCGATCCGGCCGTGCAGCGGGATTTCGACAACGTCATTGGCGGGCCGCGGCATCGACCGAACATTGGCAGGCGCGCTGGGTTTGGCGATACCCTTTTTGTCTGGCCGTTCGGGCATCCGGACCACTTCGAGCGCGCGAGCACGGTTGGGGAGGCGGCGGATGAAATTTCGTTCCTCGAGCGCCGAGATCAGGCGATGGACGCCCGATTTCGATTTCAGATCGAGCGCGTCCTTCATCTCCTCGAACGACGGCGAGATGCCAGTCTCTTCGAGCCGATCGTTGATGAAGCACACGAGTTCGTGCTGCTTGCGGGTGAGCATGGCGTTCCTCCGTCCAGAACAGACGCGGAACTTCTAGGGAACGGCTTGCGTGTCGTCAAGCGATGACGAGGATTTCCACGATGTCGCCGATCTCGGCCGGAGGGGCGTTGGCGGGGCGGATCACGAGGCAGTTCGATCGCGCGAGGGTCCGCAGCATCGAGCTATCCTGGATGGTCGAAGCAAAGACATGTCCGTCGCGCAGTTCGGCGCGGAGGTAGTCGGTGCGCGCGTTGTTGGCGGGCAGGTCTTCGCCGAGAATGGCATGAGTCGTCGTCGATAACGGGTCGCGCGCGCCACCAAGATGCGCGACGAGCGGGCGGGCAAACAGCAGCGCGGTGACGAAGGCGGACACGGGATTGCCGGGTAGCCCGAGCATCATCGCGCCGCCGATCCGTCCCGCCATCATCGGTTTGCCCGGGCGCAGCGCGATCCGCCAGAAATCGATGGTGCCGCCCGCCGCCTCCAGCGCGGGCCGGACGAGATCGTGGTCGCCGACCGAAGCCCCCCCGGTGGTGACGACCAGATCGGCGTCGACCTCGCGGAATGCGGCGGTCAGCATGGCGAGATTATCGGGGATGATGCCGAGCGAGACGATCTCGACGGGCAGATCGGCCAGCATCGCGGCCAGCATCGGCGTGTTCGATTCGGGGAGCGCAAAGCCATCCATCGGCGATCCGGCGGGAACGAGTTCGTCTCCAGTTGACGCGATCGCAATACGAACCTTGCGGCGAACGACCGCCTCTATCGCACCGCCGGTAATCGCCACCGCCAGGCGCGCGGGGGTGATCCGCTGCCCTGGCTCAACCAGCACGGCCCCGGTCGTGAAATCGAGACCCTTGCGGCGGGTGTTGCGGCCGCGGCTGGTGGGGCCTTGGCCGACCAGTGCGATCCTCTTGCCGTCGGCGTTGACCTCCTCCTGGATCATCACCGTGTCGGCTTCCGCAGGCATCGCGGCGCCAGTGAAAATCCGGACTGTCTCGTGCCCGCCGAGCCTGCCCGCGAAGGGGCGACCGGCGGCGCTCTCGCCGATCAACGTCCATGGCCCGGGCAGGTTATCGTAGCGGATCGCGTAGCCGTCCATTGCAGACAGATCCGCCGCGGGTTGGGTGCGGCGTGCGACGATCGGCTCGGCGACGTAACGCCCGGCGGAAGCCGTGATCGCGACCGTCTCGGTGCCGAGGGGTGCGGCGAGTGCGAATAGGCGACGCTGCGCTTCGTCGATCGGGATCAACGTCATGATGTTACCCGTCGGCGATTTTCACCGAGCGCCTTGGCGAGGCCGGAAAGGCCGCGACGCCGGTTGAGACACGCCGAGGTACGGGGATGCGGGCCGGTCATCCGCGTCAGTCGGCGCGCAAGCGCAAGGTAAAGTGTGATCATCGATCGCCGTCCGCGCGAAAGTCTGACTTTCCTCCGCTCTTCTCGATCAGCCGAATGTCGCCGATCGTCATCCGTTTATCGATCGCTTTTGCCATGTCGTAGATCGTCAGCAGCGCGACCGTGACCGCGGTCAGCGCCTCCATCTCGACCCCGGTCTTCGCATCGGTCGCGGTCGTGGCGGTGACGGTGATGCCGCCGTCGCCGAGCGTCAGGTCGAGCGCGACGCGGGTCAGGGGGAGGGGGTGGCAGAGCGGGATGAGGTCGCTCGTCCGCTTGGCCGCCATGATGCCCGCGACCCGCGCGACCGCAATCACGTCGCCCTTCTTGGCGGTGCCGTCGCGGATCGCGACGAGCGCGGCGGGACTCATTGCGATATAGCCGCTCGCGATCGCCTGGCGCGTCGTCACCGGCTTGCCGCCGACGTCGATCATGTGCGCCGCGCCGGCTGCATCGAGGTGCGTCAGCCCGGTCATCCGACCATCGCGCGGGTCGCGGCTTCGATATCGCGCTGGCGCATCAACGCCTCGCCGATCAGGAAGCAGTGGATGCCGCGCTCGGCCATCGCGTCGAGGTCGGCGCGGGACGTAAGTCCGCTCTCCGCGACAAAGGTGCAGTCGGCGGGGGCCTTGTCGACGAGGTCATAGGTGCGTTGGAAATCGACCGTAAAATCGCGCAGATCCCGGTTGTTGACGCCGATCAGCCGTGTTTTCAGGCGAAGCGCGCGATCAAGCTCGCCCGCATCGTGGACCTCGACCAGCACGTCCATCCCACACTCGATCGCGGCCGCCTCCATCTCCGCCATCCGCGCATCCCCCAGCGCGGCGACGATGAGCAGAACCGCGTCGGCGCCGATGCTGCGCGATTCATGGATCTGCCAGGGATCGATCATGAAATCCTTGCGGATCACCGGCAGCGACACCGCAGCGCGCGCCGCCTCGAGACAGGCGTCGCTCCCTTGAAACCATTGCTCGTCGGTCAGGATCGACAGACAGGCAGCACCACCTGCTTGATACGCGCGGGCGTGGGCGGGGGGATCGAAATCCTCGCGGATCACGCCCTTGGAGGGGCTTGCCTTCTTGATCTCCGCGATCAGCGCATGGCCTGACCCGCTTCGCCGTCGGGTATCGAGCGCGGCGCGAAACCCGCGGGGCGGTGTGTGCGCGGCGATCGCGCGATCGAGATCGGACAGGCTGGTCGACGCCTTTCGGGCGGCAACCTCCGCGCGCTTGGTCTGGATGATGCGGGTCAGAATGTTCATCAGTAGGCGATCCAGGCGGCGAGCAGACGGGCTGCGCGCCGGTCGTCGAGCGCGGCGGCGGCGGTGGTCGCAGCGGGCGCGAGCGCGTCATGCGTGCCTGCAACGACCAGCGCGGCGGCGGCGTTGAGG
>JALYTW010000197.1 GCA_030854075.1 Pseudomonadota bacterium | reverse complement strand
TCAATACGCTGGAGAAACTGTACGTCGCGCTCCGCGATCTGGAGCCGCGGATCGAGATCGAGGAGGGGCTTCGGCTCCGCGCCAAGAAGAGTCTCGACGCGATGCTCGCGATGGCATCGGCGACGGTGGGGATGGGTGATCTGGGGCCGGTGCGGGTGACTGGAGATTGATGAAACGATTCAAACTGGTCCGTGTCATGATGGGCAGCGGCTGGCCAAGTGGTCATATCGCCATCGATAATTATCATACGTTTCCCGAC
This sequence comes from Pseudomonadota bacterium, assembly GCA_030854075.1. Taxonomy (GTDB): domain Bacteria; phylum Pseudomonadota; class Alphaproteobacteria; order Sphingomonadales; family Sphingomonadaceae; genus Sphingomonas. The sequence continues at coordinate 2,422 of JALYTW010000197.1, read as the reverse complement.
AAACCGGGCGGCAATGAAAAGTGCCTGACGTTAGACGCACAGAATGACAGTGAGCTTTCTTCGGAGATCGATGCGTTAATCGCTGAGCTCGAAGAAATAAGAACATCTGCGGTTGTTAGATTTAGAGATTGGCACGACCAATATAGAAGATCACAGCGATGAATAAATCTCATCGCGAACGGATCCCGGCTGTCTTTTCCCTCGATCGATTCGACTTGGATGCCTTCGTCGCATCGACGCTGGCGGAGGATTTGGGGGAGGGGGGCGACATTACGTCTGCCGCCGTCATCCCTGCCGAGGCGCGGTTTGCAGGCGTAATGGATACGCGCGATGGAATCGTGGTCGCGGGGCTGGGGATCGCGGTGGCGTTCTTTCGCGCGCTCGATCCCGCGGCGCGGATCGAGACGTTGATCGATGACGGTGCGCAGTTACCCGCGGGGACCGACCTGATGCGCGTCGAGGGGCTGGCGCGGGGGTTGCTGACCGCCGAGCGATCGGCACTCAATACCGTCCAGCATCTGTCGGGGATCGCCACGATGACGCGCGCCTATGTCGATGCGATCGCGGGGACGGGGGCGACGTTGCTCGATACCCGCAAGACGATCCCCGGGCTGCGCGCGCTCGAGAAATACGCGACCCGGATGGGCGGCGCGCAGAACCACCGGATGGGGCTGTGGGACGCGGCGATGATCAAGGACAACCATGTCGCGGTAGCGGGCGACATCGGCGAGGCGGTGCGCCGCGCAGTGGCGGGGGGAATCGCGAGCATCATCGTCGAGGTCGACCGCATCGACCAGATCGAGCCCGCGCTGGCGGCGGGGGCGACACACTTGTTGCTCGACAACATGGCCCCCCCGATGTTGCGCGAGGCGGTGACGCTGGTCGCGGGGCGGATACCGACCGAGGCCTCGGGCGGCGTGCGGCTCGACACGATTCGCGCCATTGCCGAGACCGGGGTGACCTATGTCTCGGTCGGGCGGCTGACGCAGTCCGCGCCCGCCGCCGATATCGGGCTCGACCTCGCGCTGGTGTGACCCGTGCGCGGATGCTTGCGCTATTCGTCCCGCGAGGAGTAGCATCGGCGGACAACAGGGGGAACATCATGATCAAACCGGCATCGATCGCACGTTTCGAACAATATTACTGGGGGTCGGTAATCCTTGGCCTGATCAATTCGGTGCTGACCTGGTCCGATCGGGCGGCGGTGATGGCGGTCAATCCAATGTTCGCCACCATGTCGTGGCTCATGCCGGTGATGGCGGTGATCGGGCTGATCGTCGCGATCCTGCTGTGGTATTTCATCGTGCGCAGCCCCAGCGTCGTCGCGAAGTGGGTCATCGTCGTGTTCGCCGTTCTCGGCGCGATCGGCCTGTTGTTCTCGCTTTTCGCGCTGGCGCGGAATGGCGTTCCGAACCCGGTGCCGGTGATGATCACGGTCGTCGTCAACCTGCTCTACATCGCGGCGGCGTGGATGCTGTTCAAGCCGGACTCGCGCGCCTGGCTTGGCGAGGAACTCGGCGGAGGTGTCGAGGGGCGAGACGAAGCGCCGCTGCCATGATCGGGCGGGTCGCGGTATCGGTCGCGCTGCTGGTCGCGCCCGCGGTGGCTAGCGCGCAGGCGTATCGCTGTTCGGTGCCGACAACCCGTGCGTCGATCCACCCCGATCTCGCCAGCGCCAGCCAGCCGCAGCGGCGGTTGCCGATCGGCGGCTATACGCTCGCGATCACCTGGGCGCCGCAATATTGCCGCGACCATCGGCGCGACCCATCGGCGCGGTTCGAATGCGGCGACGGCAAGGGTGGCGGCAACCGCTTCGGGTTCACGCTTCACGGGCTGTGGCCCGACGGGGTGGGGAAGGACTGGCCGCAATATTGCACCTCTACGCCGTTGCTCCCGCCAGCGGTCATCGCGCGACATCTATGCACGACGCCATCGGCGCAGTTGCTGCAGCATGAATGGGCGAAGCACGGCACCTGCATCGCGGGGAGCGACCCCGCGGCCTATTTCGCGCGATCGAGCGGGCTTTATGCGAAGGTGCGGTATCCGCAGATGGACGTGCTGTCGCGGCGACGGCTGACGGTGGGCGCGTTTGCCGCGGCGATGGCGCGCGCCAATCCGGGGCTCGACGCGGACATGATGCGCATCACCGCGACGCGCCAGGGCTGGCTCGACGAACTGTGGATCTGCCTCGACAAGCGGTTCGGCTACACGCGCTGCCCGGCACACCAGGGCGGATTGTCGCCGCGCGCGGCGCTCAAGATCTGGCGCGGGGCGCGCTAGCCGTCGATTGTGACGGTCGCGGGATGGTGCTGATCGAGGTGGCGTTTGATCCGCTTAAGATTGCGGGAATTCGAGCGGAAAAAGAAGTCGGCGGCATCGCCAACGATGGGTATCAGCCCCAATAACGCGTCGAATCCAACAT
>JALYTW010000143.1 GCA_030854075.1 Pseudomonadota bacterium | reverse complement strand
GGTTGGCACCCGATCGAGGGATAACCCTCTGCCTCGAGCGGATGGCGGGGAAGCGTGAAGCGATCGAAATAGGCGGCGAGATCGGCCCGCACCCAATCGCCGAGCGGGTTCACCTTCAACCGCCCGTCCTCGACCTCGAACCGCGCGATATTCTGGCGGGTCGACGACTGGAACGCCTTGCGTCCCGAAATCCAACTGTCGAGGCCATGTTTGGCGCGCGCCAGCGGTTCGACCTTGCGGATCGCACAGCAGCCGTCGGGATCGTAAGACCAGCGCAGGCCTTTTTCGTCCTGAGCGGACAGCGCGGTGATGTCGGGTTCTACCGTCCAGCTATGCTCGATGCCGAAGGCGGCGACGAGCGTGTCGCGATAGGCAAGCGTTGCGGGAAACATCTTGAGTGTATCGACGAAGATCACCGGGATCGATGGATCGGTGGCGGCGATCAAGTGGAGCAGCACCGCGCTCTCCGCCCCGAACGATGATACCACCGCGGTCTTGCCGAGCAGGTCTTCTGCGAACAGCGCCCGAAGCATCGTTAGGGTATCGACGCCCTCAAACCGCGCAGTGAGCGCGTCGGCATCGGCTTGCGTGAAGGCGGGGCCGAGGTCGATCGTGTCGAGCGTGCGCAGCGCTTTAGCCATGCCGCAGCTTCCAGATCGGGACAGCGGCGTCGGCGGCGGGCTGGTAATGGTAATCATAGCGTTCGAGGCTGCGCGCGAGCACGGCCTCGTCGATCGGCGCGTCGGGGGCGAAGGCGTCGAATCCGCAGCGGCGCATGAAATCCATCTGATCGACGAGCACGTCGCCCGCCGCGCGGAGCTCGCCGGTATAGCCCGCCTCGCGCAGGATGCGCGCCGCGGAATAACCGCGACCGTCGCGGAACCGGGGGAAGGCGACCTCGACCAGTTCGAGCCGATCGAGCGCGGGCAGGAGCAAACGGGCGTCATCACCCGCTTCGAGGCGAACCGCGGTGGCATTGGTCTGATTGTCGAGGAACGCCTCGAGGGTGACCGCAGGCTCTTCGTGCGCGGCGTCGTCGCGATAGCGTAGCGGGGTCATAGGCCACCCTCGATCGTTGCGAGCGACCAAGGGATGACCGCACCGCGGCGGCTAAGGTTATCCATAGATCGCTTCCTTGAATGCATCCATGCCGACGCGGCGGTAGGTGTCGAGGAAGCGTTCGCCGTCCTCCCGAATTGCGACATATTTGTCGGTGACGCGCTCGACCGCATCGACGATGCCCTCCTCCGAAAAGCCAGGGCCGGTAATCTTCCCGAGGCTGGCATCTTCCGCGCCCGAGCCACCGAGCAGCAGCTGGTAATTCTCGGTGCCTTTCTTGTCGACGCCGAGGATGCCGATGTGACCCGCGTGATGATGTCCGCAGGCGTTGATGCAGCCGCTGATCTTGAGCTTCAGTTCGCCCAAGTCGCGCTGGCGGGCGGCGAACCGCGTCGCGATCTTTTGCGCGACGGGAATCGAGCGCGCGTTGGCGAGGCTGCAATAATCGAGGCCGGGACAGGCGATGATATCGCTGATCAGGTCGAGATTGGCCTCCGCCAGGCCCGCGGCAGCCAGCGCTTCCCATACCGTATACAGATCGGCCTTGCGGGCGTGTGGCAGGACGATGTTCTGCGCGTGTGTCACGCGCAGCTCGTCGAAACTGTAGTGTTCGGCGAGATCGGCCATCAGGTCGATCTGCTCCGCTGAGGCATCGCCGGGGATCCCGCCCACGGGCTTCAGGCTGATGTTGACGATCGCATAGCCGGGCTGTTTGTGCGGCTTGACGTTCTGGTCGAGCCAGACCGCGAAATCGGGGTCGGAGCGGTCGGGTTCGGGATCGCCCGCGACGAAGGCGGGGGGCACGAAATACGCGGCGATCCGGTCGAATTCGGCGCGGGGGACGTCGGATTTGTTGGGCAGGATTTCCTGCCATTCGGCTTCGACCGCCGCCGCGAAATCTTCGGCACCCATCTGGTGGACGAGGATTTTGACGCGCTGCTTATGGATGTTGTCGCGCCGCGCAGTGCGGTTCCAGACCCGCAGCACTGCCTCACAGTAGCTAAAGAGGTTATCGACCGGCAGGAATGGGCGGATCAGCGGCGCGACGAAGGGGGTGCGACCCATCCCGCCGCCGACATACACCTCGAAGCCCAACTCGCCGGAGCCGTTCTCGACGAGCTTCAGTCCGATATCGTGAAGCCGCATCGCGGCGCGATCCTCGTCGGACGCGATCACCGCGATCTTGAACTTGCGCGGCAGATAGCTGAATTCGGGATGGAGCGTCGTCGCCTGGCGGATCAGTTCGGCCCAAGGGCGGGGATCGGCGATCTCGTCAGCGCTGGCGCCCGCATATTGGTCGGACGAGACGTTGCGGATGCTTTCGCCGCTGGTCTGGATCGCGTGCATCTCCACCGTCGCCAATTCGGCAAGGATGTCGGGCGCATCCTCCAGCTTGATCCAGTTATACTGGATGTTCTGGCGCGTGGTGAAGTGGCCGTACCCGCGATCGTAGGTGCGCGCGATGTGGCCGAGCTTGCGCATCTGGCGACTGTTCAGCGTGCCATAGGGGATCGCGACGCGCAGCATGTAGGCGTGGAGCTGGAGGTACAGCCCGTTCTTGAGACGGAGCGGCTTGAACTGATCCTCTGTGATCTCCCCCGCGAGACGGCGGCGAACCTGGTCGCGGAATTCGTCGACGCGGAAATCGACGATCGACTGGTCGAACTTGTCGTATTTATACATCGCGTTTCCTCATTTCCGCCGCTGCGCACCAAGTGGTCATATCACCCAGCTTCCAGCGGCTGGGTCGGTCGGCTTGAGCGTCAGGTCCGGGCGCACCGTCGGCCCGAGCGCGCGGACGCGGTCCTTGATGTGCGCCGGGCGGGGACCGTCGGCGGATTCGGTCGCGTCGATGACATACGGGTTGTTGACGCGGCGCGCGCCTTCTTCCGCGCGCGCGATCGCCTCGCCATGCCCCTCGATATCGACCGCGTCCTCGATATGCCGCGACCAGCCCGAGCCGCTCCACCACGTCACGTCGCCGGTCGGGAGATCGTTGCCGGTCAACAGCTTCATGCCATCGCCTCCGCGGTCGTCGCCCAGCGGGCCAGTTTATCCGGGGCGTCCGACAGCTCGACCACTTGACCGACGACGATGATCGCGGGGCTCTGGACTCGCTCGCGCGTCACCATCGGACCGAGATCGGCAAGCAGCGTCTTCATCGCGCGATGCCCCGGCAAAGTGCCCTTTTCGAGTACCGCGACCGGCATGTCTGGGGCGACGCCGTCGGCGATCAGCTTGTCGGCGATATCGGTCGCGGTCGCGACGCCCATGTAGATCACCAGTGTCCGGCCGTGCCCGGCGAGCCCCGACCAATTCTGGTTGGCGAGCCCCTTGCACTGGCCTGCAACGAAGCTGACCGCGCTCGAATAATCGCGATGGGTGAGGGGGAGCATTGCCTCGGCGGCGCAACCGAGTGCGGCGGAAACGCCCGGGATAACCTCGACCGGAAGGCCGGCGGCGCGAACCGCCTCGACCTCTTCGCCGCCGCGTCCGAAGACGAAGGGGTCGCCGCCTTTGACGCGAACGACTATACTGCCCTGTGCCGCCTCCGCGACGAGGAGCGCGTTGATCGCCTCCTGCGGCAGGGTGTGACGAGCACGTTGCTTGGCGACCGATACACGGCGGGCGATAGCGGGAGCGAGATCGAGGACGCGAGGGTCGATCAGCCCGTCATGCACGATGACATCGGCGATCTTCAGCGCCGCTACTGCACGGACGGTGAGAAGGCCGGGGTCGCCTGGACCCGCGCCGACGAGGATAACGCGACCGCGATGGTCACGAGGGAGCGCGGGGGGATCGATCGGGCTTGCCATGCCGGTGAAATGGTCCCCGACGATGGCGGCGGCAACCGAGTGATGCTTGCACGCGGGGTAGGCAAGCTATCGCGCTTGCGAGCGGGCGGGGCGATCGGGCCGCTGGCGCGTTGGTCGTCTGAGGAGAGACGTTATGAACCCCGACCCGACGCTCGACCCCGACCTCACCGACGAGGATTATGAGGTCGAGATCATCGATGCCGACGCGAAACCGGTGGTGGCCGATGATGAGGAGACTACGAATATCGAGCGGGAAGGCGATCCGATCGGCGGCAATTTTGCGTGACACCGGTCAGATTGTTCGATCCTCAGGCGTCGCGCAGCCCGATCCCGAGCGTCGCGCGGGCGCTGTCGGCTTCGTTGCTGACGACGGGATAGGCGCAGTAATCCGCGGCATAATAAGCGCTGGGGCGGTGATTGCCCGACCAGCCGATACCGCCGAACGGCGCCGATGACGATGCGCCGTTGGTCGGTCGGTTCCAATTGACGATTCCGGCGCGGATCCCCGACCAGAACCGGTCGTAGAGTTTTGGCGTCTGGCTGATCAGCGAGGCCGACAGGCCGTAACGCGTGTTGTTCGCCTCCGCGATCGCGCCATCGAAATCGTCGGCGCGGATGACTTGGAGAATGGGGCCGAACAATTCGACGTCGGGGCGTTCGGGCATTGCGGTCACATCGATGATCGCGGGGACCAGGAACGGGCGTTTGTCGTCGAGCCGTTCGAGATGGCGAACCGGGCGTCCGCCATTCATCAGCAGCGTCAGGAAGCTTTCGGTCAGCATGTCCGCGGTTTCGTTATCGATCACCGGGCCCATGAACGGCTGCGGATCGTCGTGCGGCGCGCCGACGATCAATCGGCCGACCAGCGTGTTGAGCGTCTCGATCAGCGGGTCGTAGAGCGAATCCTGGACGATCAGGCGACGCGCGGCGGTGCAGCGCTGGCCCGCGGTGGTGAAAGCGGATTGGACCACGAGGACCGCGGCGGTGTGGATATCGGGAGTGTCCCAGACGATGATCGGGTTGTTGCCCCCCATTTCAAGCGCGAGGATTTTTTCGGGCTTGGTCGCGAACTGGCGATTGAGCGTGATCCCGGTCCGCGCCGACCCGGTGAACAGCAAGCCGTCGATATCGGGATGCCCCGCCAGCGCCTTGCCATGATCGGGGCCGCCGACGACCAGCCGAATGCACGCGTCGGGCACGCCCGCGGCGCGGTAGCAATCGACCAGGAACGCACCGGTCGCCGGGGTCTTTTCCGATGGTTTAAAAATGACCGCATTGCCCGCGATCAGCGCCGGAACGATGTGGCCGTTGGGCAGATGCGCGGGGAAATTATACGGGCCGAGCACCGCAAGTACGCCGTGCGGCTTGTGACGCAGCGCCATCCGCGTGTTCATCGGCGCGTCGAGCCGCCGCTGCGCGGTGCGTTCGGCATAAGCAGTAACCGAGATATCGACCTTGGCGATGACGCTGTCGACTTCGGTCCGCGCCTCCCACATCGGCTTGCCGGTCTCACGCGCGATCAGGTCTGCGAAAGCATCGGCGCGCTGGCGCACGGTATTGGCGAAGCGGCGCATCGTCTCGACCCGGACCGCGAGCGGCTGCGCGGCCCAGGTCGCCCAGCCATCCCGCGCGGCGGCGACCTCGGCATCGACATCGCTGGTTTCGCGACGCCACAGTTCGGCACCCGTCGCAGGTTCGTAAGAAATGAGCTCGTCCGCCATGGCGAGGAGGTAGGCGAATGCCGCGAGGGCGGCAAGGTGGGCGCAGTAACCTCTTACTACCTCTGCGCGGAGAGGATTTAAGTGAGCGCTTCGCCCATCGCGCGAATATCTGAAACCTTCGCTGCCAGCGGTGACCAGTCGTCATGATCGGCGATGGCGGACCAGAGCGCCTCGACCTCATCGATCAGCATCGAACAGGGTTCCCCTCGCCAATAGGGATGCGAGCGATCCTTGCGCGGGGCGTATTTCGTGAGCGCGGCGCGGACGTTCGCCCAACGCGTGCCATAACGGGCAGGCAATTCCTGGGCAAAGGCGTCGAAGAAGAAGCGGTCGATCGGGGTCGCGGTGGACCGGAGCGCCTGCTCGATTGCCTGGACCAGCGCGCGGTCGCTGGTCGAGTCCTGTGGGATCACGCCAAGCCGCCAGAGGATCGCCTCCGCCACCGCGGGCTGGTAGCGCGCGCCGAATGATTCAATCGTCTCGATCAGAGGTTGGCTCTCCGCGATCAGGCGCAGGCTAGCGGCGAGTTGCATCCCGTCCCAGTGAATCGCCTCGGGCTGGCGGCCAAAGGCATAGAGCCCCTGATGATCGAAATAGGCGGCGGTGAATGCGGGGTCCCAGGTGGATGCGAACCGCCACGGGCCGTAATCGAAGCTTTCGCCGGTCACATTGATATTGTCGGAGTTGAGCACGCCGTGAACGAAGCCCGCCGCCATATAGCTGGCGGCCAGCTCCGCAGTGCGGGTTACGACGAGATTGAGCAGGCGGACCGGGTCTTCGGAATCCTCGCCGTAGAGCTGGCGCAGGGTATAGCCCACGAGGTGTCGCATCGCCGTCTCGTCGCGCTCGTAGGCGACCCGCTGGAAAGTACCGATCCGGATGTGGCCGTGGCTGAGCCGGACCAGCACCGCCGAGCGGGTCGGCGAGGGTTCGTCGCCGCGCTCCAGCGGTTCGCCGGTTTCGATCAGCGAGAAAGTCCGGCTGGTCGGCACGTTCAACGCCTCGAGCATCTCGGTCGCGAGGATTTCGCGGACCCCGCCCTTCAGCGTCAGGCGACCGTCACCGGTGCGACTCCGGGGCGTCCGCCCCGATCCCTTGGTGCCGAGGTCCATCAGCCGACCATCGCGGTTGCGCAGTTGCGCAAAGGTGAAGCCCCGACCGTCGCCGATATCGGGATTGTACACCCGGAACTGATGGCCGTGATAGCGCAGCGCGAGCGGCTGAGGGAGGGTGCCGGGGAGCGGCGCGAATCGCCCGAAATGCGCGATCCATTCAGGGTCGTTCAGCGGGTCGAGTCCGACTTCGGCAGCCGCGCGGTCGTTGCGGAAGCGCAGCCGCGTCTCGGGGAAATTCGCTGCGGCGACCGGATCGAAGAAGGCGTCGCCGAGGGTCAAGAGCGGCTTCTCGGGGCGATAGACTTGCGGGTCGATGGGCATCCCGCGATATGGAGGCCGAATAGCGGGGGACGCAACACGTGGCAGCTTATGAAAACCGCTATTGGTCTGCCAACGACGGGGTTCGGCTGCATTGTCGCGACTATCCCGGGGACGAGACGCGCCCGCCGATCCTCTGCCTGCCCGGTCTAACCCGCAACGCACGCGATTTCGATGGGCTCGCGGCGCGGCTCGCGGGGCGGTGGCGGGTGATCGCGGTCGATTTTCGCGGACGCGGAGAGAGTGGCTACGCGAAGGACCCAATGTCCTATGCGCCGCTGACCTATGTCAAGGATATCGAGGCGCTGCTGGGTGACATCGGCATCGATCGTTATGTCGCGGTCGGGACGTCGCTCGGCGGGATCGTCACGATGCTGCTCGCGGGGACCGCCCGCGAGCGGATCGTGGCGGCGCTGCTCAACGACGTCGGACCGGAGATCGATCCGTCGGGGCTTGCCCGGATCCGCGGCTACGTCGGACGAGGGGGCAATTTTCCAACCTGGATGCACGCCGCGCGCAGCGTCGGGGAGGCCAATGCGGATGTCTACCCAGACTGGGATATTGAGGACTGGCTGGCGATGGCCAAGCGGCTGTATCGCCTTAACAGTGCTGGGCGGATCGTGCTCGATTACGACATGAAGATCGCCGAACCGTTCCGTGTGCCGGGCAACGAGGCCGGCCCCGACATGTGGCGCGCGCTGTCGTCGCTCCGCGCCGTGCCGACGCTGATCGTGCGCGGCGGGCGATCCGACGTGCTGTCGGCGGCGGTGGCCGAACGGATGACCGCCACGCTCGACGATGTCGAACTGGTGACGGTCGACGGGGTCGGGCATACCCCGATGCTGACCGAGGACGAACTTCACGCGCCGATCGATCGGTGGTTGACGAAGGCGCTGGCATGCGCCGCGGCCTGAGATGATGCGCCCGGTCAACATCCTCCATCTCCATTCGACATTCGACCTCGGCGGCAAGGAAGCGCGCGCGGTCCGATTGATGAACGCGTTCGGCGACCGGGCGCGGCACACGATCGTGTCGAGCATGCCGGACGCGCTGTCGGCACGGCAGTCGATTGCGCCCGGAATCAAGTATGAGATCGCGCAGAACCCGCCGCCACTGACGGGGCGGCCCTCGGTCGCGCGCTACGAGGCGATCGCGGCGTATATGCGTCGGTTCGATCTGGTGCTGACGTATAATTGGGGTGCGATCGACGGAGTGATGGCGCGTCGGGTGTTCGCCAAGGGATCGCCGCCGCTGGTCCACCACGAGGACGGCTTCAATGCGGACGAGGCGGGGGGGCTGAAGCCGCAGCGCAACCTCTATCGCCGGATCGCGCTGGCCGCTGCCGACGCTCTCGTGGTGCCGTCCGACGTGCTGGAGGACATTGCGCACCGCCACTGGAAGCAGCCCGCGGGCCGCGTCCACCGGATCGCCAACGGCATCGACACCGCGCGCTATGCGAAGAAGCCCGATCCCAAGGCGATCCCCGGCTTCGTCAAGACCGGCAAGGAGGTCGTGATCGGAACGCTGGCGGGGTTGCGCGAGGTGAAAGACCTGACGACGCTGGTCCGTGCGGCGGGCGGGCTGGCGGGGCAGTTTCGGCTGGTGATCGTCGGCGAGGGACCGGAGCGCGATCGGATCGTGCAGGCCGCTGCGGCGATGGGGATCGCCGACAAGCTGGTCATGCCCGGTTTCCTCGATCGCCCCGATCGGTTCGTCGGCTTGTTCGACCTGCTCGCAATGTCGTCGCGCAGCGAGCAGTTCCCGATCGCGGTGATCGAGGCGATGGCGGCGGGGTTGCCGATCGCGTCGACCCCGGTGGGCGACATCCCGCGGATGGTGGCGGTCGAGAACCAGCCATTCATTGCTAAGCATGGCGGCGAGGTCAGCCTGCGCGATGCGCTCCAGCCACTGCTGATTGATGCCGATCTGCGCCGCCGCGTGGGCGCGGCAAATCAGGCCAAGGCGCGCAGCGATTATGACGCGAAGCAGATGATCGTCCGCTATCGCGCGCTCTATGAAGCGGTGCTGGGACGGGCAGGCAGCTTGAGTTGAATTGGTGTTTTTCCTCGCATGGGCGCATCCAAGCGCTATACAAATTCGTTGGTTTCCCTGAGTGAGGTACGCATTCCCGTGTTCAAAGGCCTGAAGCCGATCCTGTACAACGGCCGCGAGGTCTGGCCTCTGGTGGAAGGTGGCAAGGGCGTCGCCGCGACCAACCATGCTTCCGCAGGCGCATGGGCGGCGGCGGGCGGCATCGGCACGGTGTCGGCGGTCAATGCCGACAGCTATGATCCTGACGGCAAGATCATTCCCCAGGTCTATCACGCGCTCACCCGGCGCGAACGGCATGAAGAGCTGGTCGAATACGCGATCGAGGGCGCGGTCCAGCAGGTCAAGCGCGCGTACGACATCGCGGGCGGCAAGGGCGCGATCAACATCAACGTGCTGTGGGAAATGGGCGGCGCGCAGCGCGTGCTCCATGGCGTGCTCGAACGTACCCGCGGCCTGGTCGCCGGCGTTACCTGTGGCGCGGGGATGCCGTATAAGCTGTCGGAAATCGCGGCGTCGTACGACGTACATTATCTGCCGATCATCAGCTCGGGGCGGGCGTTCAGGGCGTTGTGGAAACGCGCCTATTCCAAGGCATCGGAATGGCTCGCGGCGGTGGTGTACGAGGATCCCTGGCTCGCCGGTGGGCATAATGGGTTGTCGAACGCAGAAGACCCGCTGAAGCCGCAGAACCCCTATCCACGCGTTAAGGAACTGCGCGAGATGATGCGTGAAGGCGGCATTTCCGACGAGGTGCCGATCGTGATGGCGGGCGGGGTGTGGTATCTGCGGGACTGGAACAACTGGATCGACAATCCGGAACTCGGCAGCATCGCGTTCCAATATGGCACCCGGCCGCTGTTGACTAGGGAAAGCCCGATCCCGGAGGGTTGGAAGGACAAGCTGACCGATATCGATGAGGGTGAAGTCCTGCTTCATCGCTTCTCGCCGACCGGTTTCTATTCGAGCGCGGTCAAAAACCCCTTCCTCCGCCATTTGGAGGCGCGATCGGAGCGCCAGATCGCGTTTTCGACGCAGGAAGCAGGCGACCACGTCTTCCAACTAGATGTGGGCGTGAAGGGCAAGAATTTCTGGGTAACCCGCAACGACCTGTTGCGCGCGCGCGAATGGTTCGGGCACGGCTTTACCGACGCGCTGAAAACTCCCGACAATACGCTGGTGTTCGTGACCCCGGCCGACAAGGGCGTCATCCGCAAGGACCAGGCGGATTGCATGGGTTGCCTGTCGCAATGCGCATTTTCGAGCTGGGCGGATACTGATACCAATTCGACTGGGCGGCTGGCCGATCCGCGCAGCTTTTGCATCCAGAAGACGCTGCAGGATATCGCGCATGGCGGCGATATCGAGCAAAACCTGATGTTTGCGGGTCATTCCGCGAGCAATTTCAAGAAGGACCCGTTTTATTCGAACGGCTTCGTCCCGACGGTGAAACAGCTCGTCGACCGAATTTTGACGGGGGACTGATGCGTCAGGCGCCTCGAGGCGTTCACGGGATAGGGGCCGATCGCTAGAGTCGGTTGGCCAGGATGTCGACGGAGCGCTTCGTGCTCGCGGCGTCGGCACCGGTCTCGGCCTCCAACGAGGCGCGCAGTTCTTCCAGCTTTTTGTCGGTCATGTGCTCGATTCCGATAAATCCGTTGCGCGCGCCTTCGAGCGCGCGAATCAGCTCGTCGAGCTTGGCCTGCATCGCAGCGGCGTCGCGGTTGGTCGAGTTCTGGATGAGGAATACCATGAGGAAGGTGACGATCGTCGTCGCGGTGTTCACGACGAGTTGCCACGTGTCCGAATAGTGGAACAGTGGCCCTGTCGCACCCCACAGGACGATTATCGCAACCGCGGTGACGAAGGCGGCGGGCCGTCCGGCAAATGCGGCGATGCCACTGGCGATCCGGGTAAAGAAACGATCGAGCACGGCGGGGTATCTCCTAGGCCCAGCCCTCGAGCACCTGATCGGGTGGCCTGTGCCCGTCGGCCCACATTCGGATGTTTTGGATGACCTTGTCGCCGGTTGCGATGCGGCCTTCGTACGTCGCGGAGCCCATGTGCGGGGTCATCACGACGTTGTGCTGCGCGAGGAGTCGCGGATCGATGCGGGGTTCGTGTTCCCATACGTCGAGCCCGGCACCGGCCAGTCGGCCCGCTGCCAGCGCATCGACCAGCGCATCTTCATCGACGATGCCCCCGCGGCTGGTGTTGATGAGGTAGACATGGGGACGCATCAGCGCGATCCGCCGGGCGTCGATCAGATCGCGACTGTCGGCATTGAGCGGAGTATGGATCGTGACGATGTCGGCGGTGGCGAGCAGATCATCGAGGGAGTTATGCCAGGTCGCCGCGAGCTGCGCTTCGAGCACCGCGGGCAGGCGCTGGCGGTTGTGGTAATGGATCGACAAGCCGAACGCGCGCGCGCGTAATGCTACGGCCTGCCCGATCCGCCCCATTCCGACGATGCCCAGCGCTTTGCCGCCGACCCGGTGACCGAGCATACCCCCGGGGCTCCAACCCTTCCATTCGCCAGAGCGGACCAGTTTCTCGCCCTCGGCAAGGCGGCGCGGCACCGACAGGATGAGCGCCATCGTCATGTCGGCGGTATCTTCGGTCAGGACGCCCGGCGTATTGGTGACAATAATCCCGCGCTGCCTGGCGGCCGGGAGGTCGATATGGTTCACCCCCGCACCGAAATTCGCGATCAGCTTCAGCCGTTCGCCCGCGTTTGCGATCAAATCTGCATCGATACTGTCGGTGACGGTGGGTACCAGCACGTCGCAGTCGGCCATCGCCGCGGCAAGGTCGTCGCGGGTCAGCGCCCGATCGCTCCGATTGTTGGTGGCGTCGAACAGCGCCTCCAGCCGATCCATCACCGCATCGGGAAGTTCGCGCGTGACGGCGACCATGGGGTTCGCCACGCGGATCGAGGAACTGGCGCGCATATCCGGCATCGGCACCCGACTTGGGGGATCGATCCCGACCCGTCAACGCCGCGTGGGAGGTTGAAGCATCGCGCGACGCCGCTACACAGGCGCGCAGCACCGTCATATCTCGGGAAAGGAACCCATGCGCTGTTTCGCCATCACCGCCGCGCTAGTTGGGATGCTGGTCGTCGACATGTCGGCAAACGCGGCCGACCCGAAGAAGAAGCCACCCTATTACGCCTCGATCAACGCCAGCCGCGCGCGCATGCGGACCGGCCCGGCGCGGACCTATCCGGCGAGTTGGCTCTATCAACGGGCCGGATTACCGATCCGGATCGTCGCGGTGTTCAAGGAATGGCGCAAGCTCGAGGATCCCGATGGCACGGTCGGGTGGATGCAGGCCAATCTGTTAAGCGAGGCCCGTACCGCGGTCGTAACCGCGTCGGAGCCGATCGATCTGCGCGAACGTCCCCAGTCGGGTGCGCGGCTGTTGTGGCGCGCCGCACCCGGCGTGGTGGGGAGGATCGGCGAATGCGATCGAGGCTGGTGCCGATTCGACGTGAAGGGGCAGGCGGGTTTCGTCGAGACCGCAGGCCTCTGGGGGGTCGATCCGGGCGAAAGCCTGCCCTGACCCGCGCGGTCAGTCGACCAGTTCGATCGCCATCGCGGTGGCTTCGCCGCCGCCGATGCACAGGCTCGCGACGCCCTTCTTCAGCCCGCGGTTTTGCAGCGCGGCGATGAGCGTCGCGATGATCCGCGCGCCCGAGGCCCCGATCGGATGGCCGAGCGCGGTCGCGCCGCCGTTGACGTTGATCTTGGCATGATCGATCCCGAGATCGCGCATCGCGATCATTGACACGCACGCGAACGCCTCGTTGACCTCGAACAGATCGACATCGCTCACCGTCCAGCCCGCGCGATCGAGCACCTTGTTGATCGCCGCGACTGGCGCGGTGGTGAATTTCGCGGGCTCATGCGCGTGCGCGGACGAGGCGACGACCCGGGCCACCGGGGTCAGCCCCTTCGCCTCGGCAACGCTCGCACGCGTCATCACCAGCGCAGCGGCACCGTCGGAGATCGACGAGGCGTTGGCGGCGGTGATCGTGCCGTCCTTGGCGAACGCGGGCTTCAACGTTGGAATCTTGGCGATGTCGCCTTTGAGCGGTTGTTCGTCCTGGCCGACGGTCGTGACGCCCTTGCGATCCTTGATCTCGACCGGGACGATTTCGCGATCGAACCCGCCTGAGCGCTGCGCCTGTTGCGCGCGGGTCAGCGATGCGACCGCATAATCGTCCTGCGCGCCGCGCGTAAATTGATAATCCTGCGCAGTCTCCTCGGCGAACGCTCCCATCGCCTTGCCGGGTTCATAGGCGTCCTCAAGGCCGTCGAGGAACATCGAATCGATGATCCGGTCATGCCCGATCCGCGCGCCCGCGCGATGCTTGGCGAGGAGATAGGGGGCATTGGTCATGCTCTCCATCCCGCCAGCGACGAGCAGGTCGACCGAGCCCGCGGCGAGCGCTTCTGCCCCCATGATCGCGGCCTGCATCCCGCTGCCACACATCTTGTTGACCGTGGTCGCCTCGACCGAGGTCGGCAGCCCAGCCTTGATCGCGGCCTGGCGTGCGGGCGCCTGGCCGAGGCCTGCGGACAGCACGCAGCCCATGTAGATGCGGTCGATGTCGGCGGCAGCCACCCCCGCGCGATCGACCGCGCCCTTTACCGCTGCGGCTCCCAGTTCGGTGGCCGACGCGCCGGCGAGGCTGCCCTGGAACGACCCGATCGGGGTGCGCGCATAGGACAGGATGACGATCGGATCGGTGGTCATGAATAAAAGGCTCCGGCAGAGGGCGAGTGACTCCGATATGGGCTGAGCGAACGCAATTACAAAACCCGTCGGTGCGGTCACGCCAGTTGTCAAAGAACACATCATCACCGCGATCAGACGGATTGCCGCCGCGTATGGCACCGTCGCGGCGCTGATGGTCGCGGCGGATTACGCGCGCACGACGACTAGATGGGGTTCATCATTTTCGTTGCCTCCTCGTCGGGTGGATGGCGGGTGCGCTCTTGTCGAAGGACGCCGCGTTGGGCACGCAGAATATCGTGCTGTTCGCGATCAACATCCTGGGCGTCTATCGCTGTTTGATCCAGAAAAAGGATGGGTGAGGCGCTGGCGTGGCCGCTCGGCCTGGCGCTGCTGGGTGCGATCGTCGGTAGCTTCCTGGCGGCGTTGGTGGTGCGCTGGCCGCAGGGTCGATCGGTCATGCGCGGTCGATCCCGGTGCGATGCTTGCGATTGCACGCTGGAGCCTCGCGACCTGGTGCCGTTGCTGAGTGCCGCGGTGCTGCGCGGGCGCTGCCGGACCTGCGGCGCGCGAATCGACCCGCGCCATTGGCAGATTGAGCTGGCCGCGCTGGGGATCGGCATGGCAGCGGGGCTCGTGGCGGTCGGTCCGGTCGCGATCGCGGGGGCGGGCTTCGGCTGGATGTTGCTCGCTCTCGCCGCGCTCGATGTCGAGGCGCTGTGGTTGCCTGATCGCCTGACAATCCCGCTGGCGCTGGGGGGGGTGACGACGGGATTGATCGGTATCCGTCCCGAGATGATCGATCGACTGATCGGCGGCGCGGCGGGGTTCGGATCGCTGTGGCTGATCGCGTTCGCCTATCGATGGTTGCGAGGCCGCGACGGCATGGGCGGCGGTGACCCCAAGCTGTTCGGCGCGATCGGGCTGTGGCTGGGCTGGCGGACGCTGCCTGCGGTGCTGCTGATCGCGAGCCTGGTCGGGCTGGCGCTCGTGCTCGTCGCGCAGGTCAGGGGCAAGCCGATCGCGCGCGACACCGCGCTGCCGCTCGGCGCGCTGCTCGCAATCGCGGCTTACCCGGCGTGGCTCGCCATGATAGGATTGTCGCCATGATTGCCATCCTCCTTGCTGCCGCTCTCGCGCAGATGATGCCGCAGCCCGCTACGAATCCATCATCGTCACTCGCCTCCCCGCCGTTGGGCGCGATCGGCAGGCAATCGCTGCCAGCGTCCGGGTGCGCCGCGTTTCTCTGGAGCACGGCCGACCGCGCGCTGGTCGCGATGGCGGTAGCCGATCCGGCGACGCTGCGGCTCTCGATCGACGGCAAGACGACCGATCTTGCGCGATCGGGGCAGCAGGGGGCGGAGGCGCTGGGGTTTGGCGCGACCACCAGCTACGCTGCCGACGGCATCGCCGCACGGCTCGAAATGACGATCGTATCGCGCGAGAACCTGTCCGCGGGCGCGCAGGTGCCCAATGCGTCGCTCCAGCTCGACCGGGCCGGGCGCGACACCCTCATTGTTCCGGTCGCTGGCTTGATAGGGTGCGCGGCATGACGATGGATGCAATTCTGGCGGCACAGCGCGCCGCGTTCATGGCCGAATTGCCGGTCGGGATCGACGTCCGCAAGGACCGTCTCAAGCGCGCCGCGGCGATGATCAAGGATCATGGATCACGGTTCTGCGACGCCTTGTCGGAAGATTTCGGGCATCGCAGCTCCGACCAGACCATGTTGACCGACATCGCTGGATCGATCGCGCCGATCGCACACGCGCTGAAGCATGTCGATGCGTGGGCGAAGCGCGACAAGCGACGCGTTCAATTCCCGCTGGGGGTGCTCGGTGCTCGGGCATGGGTCGAATATCAGCCCAAGGGCGTGGTGGGCGTGATCGCACCATGGAATTTCCCGGTGAATCTGGTGATGTCGCCGCTCGCGGGTATCTTCGCCGCGGGCAATCGCGCGATGGTGAAGACCAGCGAATTCACTCCCGTGACCGCGGCGCTGTTCGAGGAGATCGTCGGGGATTATTTCGCGCCTGAAGAACTGGCGTTCGTGTCGGGCGGACCCGACGTCGGGAAGGCGTTTGCTGAACTGCCGTTCGATCATCTGATTTTCACCGGCGCAACCGGGATCGGCCGGCACATCCTCCACGCGGCAGCTGACAATTTAACCCCCGTGACGCTCGAACTCGGGGGGAAATCGCCGGTCATTGTCGGTAAAAACGCTGACTTGACGCGGACGACGGAGCGGGTCGCGCTGGGCAAGATGCTCAATGCGGGGCAGATCTGCCTCGCCCCCGATTATGTCCTGACCCCGGCGGCGGAGGAACCCCGCGTCGTCGAGGGGCTGAAGGCCGCCGCGAGCGCGATGTATCCGACGCTGCTCGCCAACCCCGATTACACCGCGATCATCAACGACCGGCATTATCAACGGCTGCAGGATTGGCTGGAGGACGCGCGGGCCAAGGGCGCGACGATCGAAACGGTCAATCCGGCCAACGAGGATTTCGCGGTGTCGAATTCACGCAAAATGCCGCTCCATATCGTGCGCGACGTGACTGAAGACATGACGCTGATGCAGGAGGAGATATTCGGGCCGATCCTGCCGATCGTCAAATATGACGGTATCGACGACGCGATCGCGCAGGTGAACCGCCGCGACCGCCCGCTCGGGCTGTATTATTTCGGCAGCGATGGCGACGAGCGGCGCAAGATCCTCGACCGCACGATTTCAGGCGGGGTCACGCTCGACGATGTCGTTTTCCACGTGTCGATGGAGGATTTACCGTTCGGCGGGATCGGCCCATCCGGGATGGGCTCCTACCACGGACGCGACGGGTTCGTGACGTTCAGCCATGCCAAGGCGGTGTACCAGCAGGCAAAGTTCGATGTCGCCAAACTCGCCGGGCTGAAGCCGCCATATGGCAAGGCCACCGCATCCTCGATTCAACGACAGCTCAAACTATAGTTGCTAATCGATCCGGTAATGGATCGGCTTGAAACTGCCGCCATTCGACGCAGGCGCGGAGCAGGCGGTGAGACCAACGATCAGATCCATCGCGGCGCGAAACACGATCCGGTCGCCCGCCTTGCTGATCGGCGGAAGAACGCTGAGCTTGCCGGTTTCCGCGTCCACCGGCACGTTCATGAAGCAGTTGAACGCCACCGGGATGTTGTCGGGATTTACGCCATAAGGCGCGAGCGCCGCCGCCAGATTGCCGAAACAACCCCGGTGAGGCGGCAAATCCGGATAGAAATGATGGAAGGTGTCGTAGCTGCACGGGGTCAGCAGGAAATCATGCCGCCCGACGCTGTCCTCGACGATGTCGAGCATCGGCCGCGATCGGTTCGAATAGAGGATGTGGCCGGTCGTCAGTCGGATGGTCTCGGCATAATCGAGCGTGCGCCCTGATGAGATGACTTCCCCCACGTCATCGGCAGCGTATGCGAGGAGGTCGGCCACCTGTTCGCCCCGCGGATCGATGACCGTTAACCGCTGCCCTGTGGCTACGCGAAACGCGGTTCCACTCCGTTCCGGAATGACGGTGACGTCGTTCATCCCCCCTCGCCAGCATAGTCGAACGGACAGCGCCATCCCGATTCGACCGCCCGACCGCTATATTGCCGTGCCTCGCTGACGGTGCCGTGACGCGCCAGCATCGGGTTGAGCGACCCCGCATAACGTGCGTCGCGTGCCAGGATCTTTTCGCGCATCGGTTCATAGCGGCCATCGGCACGTAGCCGTTCGAACTGGTCGTGGAGATTGAACACCAAGGTCGGCTTAAGAAAACGACGCGCGGGCCGACTGGCGTGGGGATGCAGCCCCACGACGAAAAATGCTTCGCCGCCGAAGCTCAGCGAGAAATGGGGGCTGTCGGGATCATGGCTGACCCGATCGTCATAGGATTGGCCGCGCCACACGTCCTTGTCGGACAGCGACTGGATCCGCTGCCACAGGCATGCCTCGAACCCCGATTCATCGAGATCGTCAGGGGCGCCGAATACGACCGCGAAGCTGCGAAACAGCGTGGGCTCGGCACGATAGGCGGCGGTAAACGTCAACAGTGAATCATGGATCCGCAGATCGTCCCAGGCGCTGTCGATTCTATCGGCGGCTATGACGTCGAGCGTACCACGCGCGAGCGCCGCCTTGGCCCCGACGCAGGGGAACGCCGCCTCGGCAACGTGCGCGTGCAACAGCGCTTCGTGATCACGCTCAGCCCAATGCGGCCAGGGAAACAGGGGGGAGGTTGGAGTTGGCATGTGCGCTTATACGAATTTCGATCAGCCGTGGTTCCCGCCGAAGCGTTTGATCCGGATCAGTCGGTAGGTCCCGATATTTTGGGCTGCAGTAACGATACCCCCATGCTAAAGCGACGGGCCAGGCATTGGTAGGGTGAGGTGTCGCACGCGGCATCCCCGAATAGGGGCAAGCGTTCGCGTGATAGTTTCGACCGGTCGTTTATACTGGCTTGCGATGGCGCTGGTCGCTTCCTCGCCGGCCGCCGCGCAGATCGGCCAGCCAGGCACTGCCCCCGCCCAAGGGCCACAATCGCCGCAACCTGCCCCCACCCCGATACCAACCCCGAGCGATGGCGGGCAGACGGAGGCCGACGCCACCAAGCCGATCGTCTCCCAAGCCGAATTCGACGCTGCGCTGCCTCCGCTGTCCAATGATATCAACGCACCGTTGGAGGCGTTGTCGAGCGAGGGGGCGGCAGCCGCCGCGACGCCGACGTCTACGACGCCGATTGGACAGCAGCCCACCAGCATCGCGCCGATCACCGGCGACGTGCTGCCGGCGGTGGCGGCGCAAGCCCCGGAACTCGTTGCGCCGCTGACCCCGATCGCGAACTTCGATACCCAGCCGCTCCAAACCGTCGCCGATGTCAACGACAAGAACCTGCCCGCGATCCGCTATGATACCAAGCTGGTCGGACTCGGGGATGTGGGGCTGGAAGCGGAGTTTAACTCGCTGTCCGCGTTGAAGGATGGCGGCGGAAAGGCCGCGAACGCGACCCAGGTCGAGGCGCGGGCCAAGGAGGACGAGGCGCTCGCGGTCCGCTTGATGAAGAGCCTGGGCTATTATGATGGCACCGCCGTTTCAACGATCGACGCCGAGCCAGGGGACGGCGGCCGGATCCAGGCGACGGTGAGCGCGACGCCGGGGCCGCTCTATACGCTGTCGTCGATCACGGTGAAGGCAGACCCGGTGGTGCCCGCCGATCTCATCACCCACAACCTGCCGCTCCGGGTCGGCGATCCGATCGAGGCGGCGCGGATCGAGGGCGCGGAAGCGAACGTCGCGCTGGTCCTGCCGCAGCGGGGCTATCCTTTCGTCAAGGTCGGGGATCGCGATATCCTGCTCGACGACGTGTCGGCAAAGGCGACCGGGGCGTATACGCTGCCAGTGGATGCCGGCCGCAGATCAAGCTTCGGGCAACTGGTGACGACCGGCGACCCGGTCTTCGGAGTCGAGCATCTCAACGTTTTTCCGCGGTTCGACCAGGGCGAATTATACGACGCGCGACTGACCGACGATCTGCGCGAAGCGCTGGTCGCGACGGGGCTGTTTTCCAGCATTTCGGTCGAACCACAGCAGACCGGGCGTCCCGGCCCCGACGGCACCGAGCAGGTCGACCTGCTGATCCGCCAGGTCAAGGGTCCTGCGCGGACGCTGGCGGGGCAGGCGGGCTACTCGACCGGCGAAGGCATCAAGATCGAGGGATCATGGACCCACCGGAATCTGTTTCGGCCCGAGGGTGCGCTGATCGGGACGATCATTGCGGGCACCCAGCAACAGGGCGTTTCGGGCACCTTCCGCCGGTCCAACGCGGGTCGACGCGACCGGACCTTTACCGCGATCGCTGCGGTCAACCGGTCGAGCTACGATGCGTTCAGCGCGAACACCGGAACGCTGTCGGCGCGCTGGAGCTATAGTTCGACCCCGATCTGGCAAAAGAAGTTCAGCTATTATTATGGCGGCGAGATCGTCGGCACCAACGAAAGCGTCTACGACTTCGCGCGCGGTGAACGGCGGCGCAAAAACTACGGGATCGCCGCGTTGCCGACGCAGTTGCTGTTCGATCGCTCCGACAGCCTGCTCAACCCCTCCACCGGATATCGCCTCAAGCTGGACATCAGCCCGGAAACTGCGGTGTCGGGCGGGGTGCAGCCGTATGTGCGCACGATGATCGAAGGCACGTATTACTATAAAATATCGCCCAGCCTGGTGATCGCGGGCCGCGCGCGGGCGGGATCGATCCAGGGCATCGCGCGTGACGATCTGGCACCATCGCGACGCTATTACGGCGGCGGCGGCGGGTCGGTACGCGGTTACGGCTACCAGCGGCTCGGGCCGTTCGACCCCAAGGGCAATCCCGTGGGCGGGCGCTCGCTCAACGAATTCGCGCTCGAGGCGCGCTACCGGTTCGGGAATTTCGGCATCGTGCCATTCGTCGATGCGGGCAACAGCTATGCCTCTAGCTTTCCCAAGGGCAGCGACCTGAAAATCGGTGCCGGAATCGGCGGGCGCTTCTATACGAATTTCGGCCCGCTACGGGTCGACATCGCGACCCCGCTCAACAAGCGCCCAGGCGACAGCCGCGTCGCGCTCTACATCGGCATCGGCCAGGCATTCTGATGACCGATCCCGTCACCCCGTCTGAATCTGCCGGGTCCGAACCGACCGACGAGGTCGTCGTCGTGAAGCGGCCGCTGTGGCAGCGCATCGCCAAGTGGATCGCGATTCTGCTCGTCGCGCTCGCGATCCTCATCGGGATTGTGTTGTTGGGGATCAACACCGACCCCGGTCGGCGTTTCGTGGCGAATCAGATCGGCAGCTATAAAACGGCCTCTGGCCTGAACATCACGGTCGGGCGGATCGATGGGTCGCTGTACGGCGCGATGGTCCTTAGCGACGTGCGCGTGGCGGATCCCAAGGGCGTGTTCCTGACGAGCCCCAAGATGGCGGTCGACTGGAAGCCGTTCGCGTTCGCGAACAACCATGTCGATGTGCGATCGCTGTCGACCGATCTGGTGACGCTGGCGCGGCGACCGCAGTTGATTCCGCAACCCAGCGACCCCACTGCGTCGCTGCTGCCGAATCTCGATATCGACGTCGACAAGCTGCATATCGGGCGGCTGGTGCTCGCAGCACCCGTGACGGGACAGAAGCACATCATTCGGATCGACGGATCGGTGCACATTGCTGACCGTCGCGCGCAGCTCATTGCCGATGCCGAGGCGCTGCGCGGTGCGGGGGTTGCGGGTGGCGATACGCTGAAGCTGACCCTTGACGCGGTGCCCGACCAGAACAAGCTCGACATCAAGGCGCGCGTGTTTGCGCCAGTTGGCGGCGTGCTCGGCTCCATGGCATCGCTGAAAGCCCCGATGACCGCGCGGATCGACGGGCAGGGCAGCTGGAAATCCTGGTCAGGCAAGGCGATGGCGACGCTAGGCGGGCAATCGCTCGCCGATCTCGGCATCACCGCCCGCGACGGGCATATCGAAATCCGCGGCTACACCCGCCCCGGCCTGTATTTAGCGGGACCGGTCGAGCGGCTGACCTCGCCGCGGCTCGCGGTCGCGATCGACACGACGCTGAATGAGCGCAAGGCGGATACGCGGATCAAGCTGCGCTCGTCGGCGCTGATGGTCGATGCGGGTGGGTTGATCGATCTCGCCACCAATCGGTTCGGCAATTTCGCGGTCGACGCCAAGCTGCTGACGCCGGGCGCGATCGCCCCCAACCTCAGCGGGCGCGACGTGCTGGCGCGGGTCGTCATGAACGGCGCATTCGCGACCCCGACGGTCGATTACAAAGTGCGCGCGGTACGGCTCGCCTTCGGGACGATGGGGGTCGCAGATCTCTATGCCGAGGGGCTGGCGCGGGTGAACGCGGACCGCATCCTGATTCCCGTTAATGCGCGCGCGCGGCGGATTACCGGGCTCAACGCCGCGGTCGGGGGGCTGGCGACAAATGTCAGCATCCAGGGCGATGTCGCGATCTCGATGCCGAATATCCTGTCGGACAATCTGCGCATCCGGTCCGACAAGATCGATGCGACCGCGATCGTCGTCGCGAACACCGCGACCGGGCGATACACCGGCGCGCTCAAGGGGCGGGTCAACAACTACCGCATCGACAGCATCGGGATCGTCAACCTCCAGACCGACGCCAAGCTGGTGGCGGGGAAGAATGGCGGGTTCGGGATCACCGGTCGCGTCGTCGCGAAGACGACCCAGCTCTTCAATGCGGGTGTGCGCAATTTCCTGGGCGGCAACGCGATCGTCCGGTCGGACATCGGCTATAGCCCCCAGGGCATCGTCACCTTCAACAATCTGCGGCTCGATGCGCCGCAGCTGCGGATCACGCGTGGCCAGGGGAGGTTCGACCCCGCGACGGGCAGCGTGCTGGTCAACGCCGATGCCTATTCAACCCAATATGGCCCGGTGTCGGCACGGGTGACCGGGACTGCGACAGCGCCCATCGTGGTGCTGCATGCGTCACGGCCCGGGGTCGGGATCGGACTGGTGGATGTCAACGCGCGGATCGTCGGGCGGAGCGGATCCTACGCGATCAATGCGACCGGGGGAACCAACTATGGCCCGTTCAGCGCGGATTTGCTGGTGACCCCGGGGCGGCAGTTGACGGTCGACATCCGCAATCTGCTGATCGCGGGGATCTCGGCAAGCGGCCGCATCGTTCAGACCGCGGCGGGGCCGTTCGCGGGCACCCTCGCGATCACCGGCCGCGGGATCAACGGGAATGTCGCGCTCGCCAACCAAGGCGGCTACCAGCGCGCCGACGTGAAGGCGCGGGCCTATAACGCTACCGTTCCAGGCTATGCCGATTTCACGATCGGTCGCGCAATCATCGATGCCAGCGTCGTCATGCTGCCCAGCGCGCCGCAGGTGATCGCCGACATCCAGCTTGCCGACACCCGCTATAACAGTTTCGTGATCCAGGCGGCGCGCGTGAAGGTGAACTATGTCGGCGGGCGCGGGACTGCACAGGCAGTGCTGACCGGATCGTCGGGCGTACCGCTGCGGATCGCGATCAATGCGAAACTGTCGCCGAACGACTATCTGGTCGCCGCGCAGGGACAGGCCAACGGCATCAACTTCCGCACCGCCAATGCGGCGCGGATCACCGCGAGCGGCGCGGGGTACAAACTGCTGCCGACCAGGATCGACTTCGGGTCTGGTCCGACCGCGGGTTCGGCGCGGGTGGCGGGGACCTATGGCGGCGGCGTCACTGCGGCACAGGTGCGGCTCGACAAGCTCGACCTATCGATCCTGTCGGCGTTTTCGCCGGGGTTGGGCCTGTCTGGGCAAACCACGGGCAGCCTGGATTATCGCCAGGTGGGCGCGTCGATCCCCGACGCCGAAGCGCGCCTGATCATCAAGAACTTCCGCCGGACGGGGATTGCCGCGGTGTCCGACGCGGTCGACGTACAGGTCGTCGGGAAGCTGCTCCCGAGCGGGGGCGAGGTGCGCGCGCTGGTGAAGCGTGGCGCAACCACCGTCGGGCGACTGGTCGCAAACCTTACGCCGTTGCCGCCGGGCGCGGGACCGTGGACGACGCGGCTGCTGAACGCGCCGCTGTCGGGCGGCATCCGCTACAACGGGCCGTCGGCGACACTGTTCAGCCTGGCCGCGCTGCCGGGGCAGCATTTGTCGGGCCCGATCGCGGTTGCGGTGGACTTCTCAGGCCGTGTTTCGGCACCGCGCCTCACCGGGCTGATCCGCGCGGACAACCTAACCTATGACAACGAGACCTATGGCACCCGGCTGACCCAGATGAAGGTCGCCGCGCGGTTCAGCAACGACCGGCTGGTGCTTACCTCGTTGAGCGCGCGCGCGGGTGATGGCAGCGTCCAGGCGCAGGGTAGCATCGGGCTGGCAGCGGACAGCGGATTCCCGGGCGATATCACCGCCAAGCTCGACAATGCGCAACTCGCCAAGAGCGATGCGTTGTCGGCAACGACGAGCGGCACGATCCATCTGACCAACGGCAAGGGCGGCACGCTGATCCAGGGCGATCTCGTCATCCCCAACGCGCGCTACGAGATCATTCGTCAGGGTCAGGCGGAGGTGCCCGAGCTGACCGGGGTCCGTCGCAAGAGCGAGATTCGAACCCCGCGCCCCACCGATCGACCGACTGTGCCGCGCGTCAGTGCCATCAAGCTCGACCTGCGAGTCCGTGCGCAGGACCAGCTCTACATATCGGGAATGGGGCTCGAATCCGAATGGGGGATGGACCTTCGGATCAAAGGCACCGCGATAAATCCGGTGATCACCGGAGGGCTTGATCTTGTTCGAGGGACTTATTCGTTCGCGGGGAAGCGGTTCGACGTCAACCGCGGGACGATCCGCTTCCGTGGCGGCGCGCTGACCGATCCCGACATCAATATCCAGGCGTCGACGACGACCGGGGGCATCACCGCGCTGATCGTCATCACCGGCACCGGCCAACGCCCACAGATCGCATTCACCTCGACCCCGACGCTGCCGCAGGACGAGGTGCTGAGCCGATTGCTGTTCGGGACCGATCCGTCAAACCTGTCGGCGACCGAGGCGATCCAACTCGCCGCGGCGCTGAACTCGTTGCGTGGCTCGGGGGGCGGGCTCAATCCGCTCGGCAAGCTGCGTTCGGCGACCGGGTTCGATCGGCTGCGTATTCTCGGCGCGGACGAAGCGACCGGGCGCGGCACCAGCCTGGCGGCGGGGAAGTATCTGACTGACAATATCTATGTCGAGATCGTCACCGACGCCAAGGGGATGACCGCGACGCAGATCGAGATCGCGCTGACCAAAGCGCTCAGCCTGCTGTCATCGACCGGATCGTTCGGTGGGTCGAGCGCAAGCCTGCGCTATTCGAAAGACTATTGATTCTCGCTATGATAGGTTCTTTTTAGCAACCGATCTAACCAGGTTGTACAAGGAGAGCGACGTGGCCGAGCATTTCGACGTTGTGGTGGTAGGGGCCGGGATATCGGGCATCGGCACGGGCTATCATCTGCAGGACAAATGCCCGGAGCGTAACTACGTCATCCTCGAAGGCCGCGAGGCGATGGGGGGGACGTGGGACCTGTTCCGCTATCCGGGTATCCGATCCGATTCGGACATGCACACGCTCGGCTTCTCGTTTCATCCCTGGACCCGTGCGAAGTCGATCGCTGACGGCCCCTCGATCCGCGACTATGTCAACGAGACTGCTGCTGCATACGGCATCGACGATCACATCCGCTACCAACATCACGTCAAGCGCGCCGCGTGGTCGAGCGACGAGGCACGCTGGACGGTGGAGGCCACCGACGCCAACGGCGAACGCGTCGATTTCACCTGCAATTTCCTGACGATGTGTTCGGGCTATTATAACTACGCCAAGGGCTACACCCCCGAATTCGCGGGGATCGTCGATTTCGCCGGGCGCGTCGTCCATCCGCAATTCTGGCCCGAGGATATTGCTTACGACGGCAAGCAGGTCGTCGTGATTGGCAGCGGCGCGACCGCGGTGACGTTGGTTCCGGAACTGGCCAAGGGCGGAGCGCAGGTGACGATGCTCCAGCGCTCGCCGACCTACGTTGTCTCGCGGCCCGGTGAGGACAAGGTTGCCAACTGGCTGCGATCGAAGCTGCCCGACAAGCTGGCCTATGGCATCACCCGGTGGAAGAATGTGCTATTCGGCATGTTCTTCTATCGCATGGCGCGCAGGAAACCCGAGCGGACCAAGGAGCGGCTGCTCGGGATGGTCCGCGAGCATCTCGGCCCCGATTACGACATCGCGACACACTTCACCCCGCGCTACAACCCGTGGGACCAGCGCCTCTGTCTCGTTCCCGACGCGGATCTGTTCGGCGCGATCAATGCGGGCAAGGCGACAGTCGTGACCGACACCATCGACCGCTTCGTAGCTGAGGGCATCAGACTGGTATCGGGCGAGACGCTGCCCGCCGACATCGTCGTGACCGCGACCGGACTCGACCTGCAATTGATGAGCGGCGTGGACTTCACGGTCGACGGTCGCCAGATCGATCTGGGCCAGGCGCTCCAGTATAAGGGGATGATGTTCTCCGACGTGCCGAACCTCACCTACACCTTCGGCTATACCAACGCATCGTGGACACTGAAGGCGGATCTGGTCGCGACCTACGTCTGCCGCCTGCTCAACACGATGAAGAAGCGCGGAATGCGGCAGGCGACCCCGCACAACGACGATCCAACAATGGCGGTCGAGCCGTTCGTCGATTTCTCGTCGGGCTATATCCAGCGGGCGGCGGATCGATTGCCCAAGCAGGGCACCAAGAAGCCGTGGCGTCTCAATCAGAATTACGCACTCGACGTGCTGGCGCTCAAGTTCGGGTCGGTCGACGACAGCATGACGTTTTCGAACCCGGTGGGGGT
>JALYTW010000113.1 GCA_030854075.1 Pseudomonadota bacterium | reverse complement strand
CCCCCACTCCCACAAGGCCGGCCGGGCTCGGCTTAGCCGAGCTTCGACTTCATGGGATTAATTCCCATGACGGCCCAGCCAAAAAAGGGCGGCTCCCACCCGGGGGTCGCCCTTTTTGTGTCTCAGGGCGCCAGAAACGCGGTGACCGCCGCCGCGAACGCCGCGGGCTGATCGAGCATCACGAAATGCGCGCTGTCGTCGACGGGCACGAACGCGACGTGCAGGACCGTGGCATACTCGCCGCGGTAGAAGGCATCGGCCCTATCCTTCGGCATCGCAGCCGACCAAGGATAGACCACGGTAATCGGCGTCTTGATCGACGCCATCGCGGGGCGAAGATCGGTGGTCATGTCCTCGTATAGTGTCTGGCCGGTGACCCGGGGATCGGCGGCCCTTACCCACGCGGCGACCTTGGCTCGGCTGTCGGTCTTCAATGCGAGGCCATCGGCGGTTGCGGTGGCGACCGCCGGATCGGCGGGTTTGCCGTAAGTCGCGATCATCGCATCGCGCAGCCGCGCCGCCTGCGGTTCGACTTGGGCGACCGTCGCGCCGGGCAGGACGATGTCGCCGACATAAGGCAATGCATCAACCACCATCAGCCGACTTACATCGCCGGGGTGCGTCTGGGCTAGCCGGAGCCCGATCAATCCGCCCAGCGAATGACCGATCACCGCCACGCAGCCAATCTTGTGTCCCGCGACATAGTTATCGATGTCAGCAACGACGCCGTCGATGACGCCTGAAGTCAGATTGCCGGTCGGATCGTCGCCGCCGAAGCCGTTGAGCTGGACAAGATAAACGCTGTAGGTCGCCGCGAGTGCCGGGACGATCCCATCCCATACCGCACGGGGAGACGACAGACCCGGGATGAAGACGACCGGTGGGCCCTTCCCCATCCGCGCGATCGAAATATGATCGAGCCGCTCGATTGTGGTGCCCGGGGCGACTTGGGCTGCTACGCTTTGCGGCTGCGCGAGCGTCGCGACTGTGAGTATCGATGCGGCAAGGCGGATCGCTAGGATGTTGGTCATGGTCATTCTCCTGTGGTCGGGCTGGTGAAGATGTCCTCGATCGGGTGCGCGAACAGTTCGGCGATTCTGAAGGCGAGCGGGAGCGAAGGGTCGTAGCGCCCAGTCTCGATCGCATTGACACTTTGCCGGGAGACACCGAGCCGCTCGGCGAGATCGCTCTGGCTCCAGTCGCGCTCGGCGCGCAGTATCTTCAGCCGGTTTTTCATGCCGCGCGGCCCAAGGTCAGCCGGTTGACGCACGAGCCGAGGCCAAGCCCGCCGAACCAGAGCACCGCAACGTAGAAAGCTTCGACATGCGGCGCGAGCCGGAAGCTTTCGAGGAAGCCCCACACCGTCGCGCAACTCAGCGCGAAGCCGCTCGCGATGAGGGTCTGGCGAATCGTGAGCATCCGAAGATATTCGTCACTCTCATCGACCAGATAGCGTCCGATCGCTGCAAAGATTCCGATGATCGGCAAGGCGGGCAAAATCGCAATGACATAAGCCGCGACCCCGCTCGGATGCCCGTGCGCGAACACGAGTTCGGCACCGACCAGCGCCCCGACATAAAGCGCACTGAGGCCGAGCACGGAATGGTTGTAGCGACGGATCGCGGCGCCCTTCTGCATCGTATAGCTCCCTTTCGACTTAGACAAGCTCGCTTTACTGTAAAGTTAACTTGTCTGTCAAGGGTGCTGGGCATTATATACTTGACAAAGCAGCGGTGACGGCCCCATAAGAGGGGATGACGAACCTCACCGCCCCCCGCTTCACCGACGCAAACGCAGCCCGCGAGCATCTTGAAGCCCTGCGCTGGCCGGAAGGCCCGGTTTGCCCGCATTGTGGATCACTGAATGCGACCCGCCTTCCCGCGCAGCGTGGCAAGGCGACGAAGGCACACCCGGAAGGCGCACTTCGCGCTGGCGTCGTCCAGTGCAACGATTGTCGCGACCAGTTCAGCGTCACGGTCGGCACGGTGTTCGAGCGCTCCAAGGTGCCGCTCAATAAGTGGCTGCTCTGCAATCACCTGATCGTGTCGAGCAAGAAGGGCATCAGCTCGCACCAGCTAAGCCGCAACCTCGGCGTCTCCTACAAGACGGCGTGGTTTATGGCGCATCGCATCCGCGAAGCCATGATCCCCGCGAGCAACGAGCCCCCGATGGGATCGGGCGGTGGCACGGTTGAGGTCGACGAGACATTCATCGGTCGCGTTCCTGGCGATAGCCGCATGGCAATTCACAATATGAATAAGGTCGTCTCGCTGGTCGATCGCACGACGGGGCGCGCTAACTCGGTCGTCTTCACCGGCCATTTCTCGCACGCCTCAATCGGCCCTATCCTTGACCAGCATATGGCGCGCGACGCCAAGTTGATGACGGACGGCGCGCATTTCTACAAGACGTTGGGGCCGCGCTACGCTGGTCACGATACCGTCGACCATGCCCGCGGCGAGTACGTTCGCAAGGGCGACGCCACGATCCACACGAACACCATCGAGGGGTTTTTCGGTATCTTCAAGCGCGGGATGAAGGGCATTTACCAGCATTGCGGCTCGCAGCATTTGCAGCGCTACATGCGCGAATTCGACTTCCGCTACACGTTCCGCTCGGGGGTTGGCATCAACGATGATGCCCGCGCTGACATCGCCTTGAAAGGCATTGGTGGTAAGCGCCTGACCTATCGGCGGACTGCTAGCCTCGCAGCCTAAGCATCCGCCGCTTGGCAGGAAGCGCAAGTTCAGGGGCGGATTTTACGGGAAGCATAAGCGTAAGCAGACATAAGGTTTTCCTTATGTGTTGCTTGGACGTTCCGTGAACAGACTGACTCGACCGGATGGTGAATCGATGGTAAAGCAAAACCCGAGGCGCTCGAACGCCTCGGGTTTGCGTATTGTGAAAACCGCGCTGGAAACGCGGTAGAGATTTGCTAGCGAGATTCTTCTGCAGTTTTTTGCTGAAAATGTCAACGCGTTTCCGGTGCATTTTGAGAGCACCAGAAAATGTTACAGTATCTGATAACCTACGATTTGCACAAAATTCGCAATTACCAAAAGCTGTATCAGCTGATGGCGACCTGGAAAGCGACAAGGCTCACAGAGTCGCTATGGATGGCGAATCTTCTTGGTCCAGCAGCGGTCATTCGCGACTTTGTCAGTGCGACACTCGACAATGACGACACCGTCGCTGTCGTCCAACTGCAAAAGGGAACGGACTGGGCAACCGTCCGCATTCCGTCCGCAGCAACTGGATGGCTGTCGGCACACGTGACCCCAGCACAGGCTGCGGCGTAACCACGGGGCCGCATTACGCGGCCCCGTACAACTACTCACCGTAACGGGGCGGGGAGCGTAGTGCGCGCTCCGCCCCCAATCGGCCTTCCCCGCCGCCGCGGCTCGGTTGACTCCTGCGGCGGATCGTGCGGCTTTGGCGGGGTACTCAGCATTTTGCGGAGCACGTCGTCTTCCTCGGGTTGCGAAATCTCCATGAACGATCCTCGTATTGAATTTAACAACGCGCGTGGGTCCGCAATGGACGCCTATTCAGATCTTGAGCGCTCCGTCGCCGGGGTGCTGCGGGCAACACTCGACATATCACTTGATGCAGCATGGACAATCGCTTTCAGCGTGGTCAACACGCGGTCACGCTACTCTATCATATCGAGTTTGATGAAAATATCGCCATGGTCAGACTATCTAAAAACATGGGATAAACTTCAAAGGTGGCTTGGCCCAATTGACTCTATGAGAAACAGCATAGCTCATTGGATAATGATGGATGACGGGACAGTTTCTGAGCCAAACCGTCCACAATACCTATACAACCCTAGAAACCTTCCGTGCAGAGACAATTCTAGTCGGGTATCAATCGAAGACGTTAACGAATTTATCGGAAAGCCTAGAGATTTAAGCATAATTATTAGGCTTTTCGGCATAAATCTTCACGAAGATACACCGCGAGAATATCTCGAACCATATCTTCAACTACCAACCTATCAGAATCCAGCTGCGTTTCTAGAATCCCAGATTCCCACAGGGTTTTCAAGCCCGCGCAAATCATCTCCTCAGTAATTTCAAACGCCGGCCTGTCGCGGCCGGGTGTATCCTGAACTACATGCTTTGTCATGTATATAATGTCCAGGGTGCTTTCCTGCGTGTCGAATGCAGACGAGGTCAGACAGGCACCGCGTGAGGGCGTGCCGCGACGGTGTCGTGCATGCGAGGCGGCGCATCCAGCCAGATCGGGGCGAGTTTCGCCGAATCGACGCGCTCGACTCCTACGGTGAAGGCGCGGGCAGCGCGAAACTCGTCGCGGGCGCTGACGAAACGGCACGCGATCCCGACGATGGGAACGAAGATCGCGCGGCCGCCCGCGTGCATCGGCTGGATCGCAGCGCGCGCCAACGGCGCGACGATGCGGATGGTGCGCGCCTCACCGGG
>JALYTW010000086.1 GCA_030854075.1 Pseudomonadota bacterium | reverse complement strand
TCGATCTCGTCGGCATTGTGGAGCGTCGCGTTGGTGACGACGACCCCGCCGACGGTGACCGGCTCGAGCCGCGCGACCGGGGTTAGCGCGCCGGTGCGCCCGACCTGGATGTCGATCGCGTTCAATGTCGTCTGCGCGCGTTCGGCGGGGAATTTGTGCGCGATCGCCCAGCGCGGTGCCTTGGCGACCTGCCCCAGCCGCGCCTGCCAGTCGAGCCGGTCGACCTTGTAGACGACGCCATCGATGTCGAACGGCAACTCCGCGCGCGCCGCCTCGATGCTGCGGTAGACATCAAGCGCACCCGCGACGTTGTCGACGGTTGCAAACCCCGCGGCGACGGGCAGCCCCCACGCGCGGATCGCGTCGATCACCGCGGTTTGCGTCTCGCCGGGAACGTCGCTGGCCTCGCCCCAGCCATGCGCCAGAAAACCCAATGGGCGCGTCGCGGTGACCCCGGCGTCCTTCTGGCGAAGCGATCCCGCCGCCGCGTTGCGCGGATTGGCAAACTGACGTGCCTTGCCGGGATCGTCTGCGTCGGCGAGCAATCGGTGGTTGAGCGCGGCAAAATCGGTTTTAGCCATGTACACCTCGCCCCGAATCTCGAAGACCGCGGGGGGCTTGCCCGCCAGCGTCGCGGGAATATCGTGGATGGTGCGGACGTTCTCGGTCACATCCTCCCCCGTCGTGCCATCGCCGCGGGTGAGCGCCTGGACCAATAGGCCGTGTTCATATCGCAGTGAACACGACAGTCCGTCGATCTTGGGTTCGGCGGTCAGCGCGACCGGCTCGTCGTCGGCGAGCCGCAGGAACCGGCGGACGCGCGCGACGAATTCCTCGACCTCGTCGTCGGCGAAGGCATTGTCGAGGCTCATCATCGGGCGCGCGTGCGCCATCTTGGCGAGGTGGCCTGCGGGCGCGGATCCGACCTGGCGGCTCGGCGAATCGGCACGGATCAGTGCGGGGAACGCCGCCTCGATCCGCGCATTGCGGCGCACCAGCGCGTCGTAATCGGCGTCCGATATCTCGGGCGCATCCTCACCGTGATAGCGCGCGTTGTGATGCGCGATCGTGCGCGCCAGTGCCGCCAGTTCCGCGGCGGCGGCAGCCTCGTCATCGGGCAGCGGCGTTTGATCGGGCGAAGGCATCGCGCCGGACTAGGGGAGAGGGGCGGCGCTCCGCAAGCCTACATCCACCACCCCGGATAGGCGACGACGATCGCGACCGAGAGCAGCGCGACCGGGATCATCGGGCGCCAGTCGAGCGCGCTCATCCCCTCGATCGATTTCATCAGGTTCGCGCCTGCGACGATCAGCGCCCAGGCACACCAGACCAGCAACAGCGACGCGGCGGCGGGGCGCTGGACCAGCGTCGCGAACATGAACACCACGATCGTGATGAACGCGATCACCGCCACGAAGGCCATCACCGCCCCGATCGGCAGCATCGCGCGCGAGACCCACGCCTCGACCCGACTCCAGTCGGTGGGCCGGGCGGCGGTGAGGGGAGGGGTGACCATCGACGCTTAACGCAGATCAAGGTCGAAAGCCGCGCGCGGGCACAATATATTCCGCGGCCCCCCGCCCCCACGGATGCGGGTTTACTGGCGGATGCCGGCGAACTCGCTGGTGGTGTTGGCCTTCAGGTCGGTGCTGACGAACTTCATCGTCTTGCCGCCGGGCATCGGGGTCATCGTGAAGCGGCTGACCGGCTTGCCGCCGCGATAGTCGGTTTCGACCAGCGTCTGCGGGCCGCTCCTGGTGAGCTTGACCATCGTGTGCGCGGGATCGCCCTTGATCGGTGCCATCGCGCCGCCGACCGTCGCAGTATAGGTCTCGCCGGTCGGTTGGGTCATCGTCAGCGCGTTGCCCGCCATCGCGAGTTTCACGGTGAGGACCTGATCCGACAGCTGGACATCGTTGGTCCGGCGCCACCCGCCCGAGGCCGCATGCGCACCCGCGGGTGCCGGGGATACCCGCGCCATCACGCCCTTGCCTTTCACGGTCTCGCCCTTGGCGTTGTCGGACGTGGTCCAGCTCGCCATCAGCTTCTGTCCGCCGGGGGCGAGCGTGTCGGTCGAATCGTTCACGGTCTTGCCGCTGCGCGCGTACAGGTAATGAACCGTCGTCGGGTTGACGACCGTCACCGCCATGGTGTCGAAATAATCATGGCCCGGCACGCCATGCGGCTTGCCGTCGGCGGCGACGCGGATCGCGGGGGTACAGGTCGAGCAGGTGTAGACGCCGTCCTTGATTGCCCAGACGTCGGGCTTGGTCGACAGCTTGGCGGAGGCGACATTCACCTTCCAGGTGCCGTCGAAGGGGCCGGCGGCGAGCGCGGGCGCGGCGATCGCCAGGCTGGCGACGACGCAAAGGATCGATGTTTTCATGAGTGGAGCGTTCCTGTTCCTGAGGACAACGCACGCGCACACGCGACTCGGGGCAGTGCCCCCGCACCGAAATGATACCATGAATTGCGCCGCTGTCAGCGGCACGGCCCCGGCGCGCTACGGCGTGCGCTTCAGCGACGCCGATTCGAGGTGCCAGCGGCGATCCGACGCGCTCGATCCGGCGACGTCGTTGATCCGGCGCAGCACATATTGTCCCGCGAACCGCTGCTGTTTGCCCGTGTCGTCGATCGCGGAGACGGTGACGGGCACGGAGACGTAGCTCGATCCCGCCGCGCCTTCGGGGGGTGCGGGATCGCCGGTCGCGACGATCGTGCTGCGGGTATGCGCGAAGCCGTGCGCGAACTGGTCGAGGGTCTGGCCGCTCGCGTCGCCGTTGCCGCGCCACAAGCGATAGGCGCGCGGATAATCATGGGCGTCGATCGCGCGATAATAGGCGTCGATGGTGGCGACCGCGGCGGCGACGTCCTTGCCCTGGGGCGCGGGCGTCGTCGACACCGTGGTCGATGTCGGCGTGGCGCTTGGCGTGGGAGTCGGGGGCTCGACCGATTGCATCGCGGCGGGGGCGGGCGGCGCGTCGGGGACGGTGGCGTTGATCACGCTCTGGTTACCGCTCGCCGCGGGGTCGCTGCCGCAGGCCGCGAGCAGGCCGCACGCCGCGATCGTCAGCCGGTTTCGCATTACATCGTCTCCTGGTGGTTCGCGGCATCAACGACCGCGGGGTTCAGGCGGTTTCGAGCAAACGTCCCGCCTGCGCGCGTGCTTCGTCGGTGACGATCGCGCCCGACAGCATCCGCGCGATCTCCTCGCGGCGCTCCTGTTCGTCGAGGCGGCGCACCCCCGTCCGGGTCACGGTGCCGTCGTGGCGCTTGGCGATCAGCAGATGCTGCGCGGCGCGCGCCGCGACCTGGGGCGAATGGGTGACGACGAGCAATTGGGTCGCCTCCGCCAGCCGCGCCAGCCGCTCGCCGATCGCGCTCGCGACCGCGCCGCCGACCCCGCGGTCGATCTCGTCGAAGATCATCGTCGCCGCGCCGCCCTCTTCGGCCAGCGCGACCTTGAGCGCCAGGATGAAGCGCGACAATTCGCCGCCGCTCGCAATCTTGGTGAGCGGCGCGAACGGCGCGCCGGGGTTGGTCGCGATCTCGAATTCGACGCGGTCCTGACCGCTGGCGTTCCACCCCGCCGGGTCGATCGGCGCGACGCTGGTGCGGAACCGTGCGGTATCGAGCTTCAGCGGTGCGAGTTCACCCGCGACCGCCGCATCGAGCCGCACCGCCGCGCCGCGCCGCGCCGCGCTCAGCGCGGTGG
>JALYTW010000074.1 GCA_030854075.1 Pseudomonadota bacterium | reverse complement strand
GCGACGCACAGCGGCGTGGTGGAGGGGGCGAGCCGCAAGCGCCGCCCGACGAGGAGCCCCCCCTCCGTCAGCGCTGCGCGCTGCCACCTCCCCGTGCCGGGGAGGAACGACGTTGCACAGTCGAAGTAGATGTCGGTCATTCGCTTTCCGGCATTGCATGGCCCGCGAGTTCAACGACCCGACGCATTGCATTAATGTCCGCGCCGTATCCGCGCTGAGTGTACCCACCCTTGCGCAACAAAAGGATTTGAGATGGCGTGCGCTTGAGGGCCTTGTCGAACCGCTTTTTCGGGCTGCCCTCGACGACAACGTCCGCCGCAACGTTTGCACGTCGCAGCAGGGTGACCATTGAGTAAGCGGCCTGCTCGGTACCAGCTTCTTCGGCAACGATCATTACAGGCCCGTCCGATAGGACTTCCGCCACCAACATCGCCAACCGCTCGACCCCGGCCGCCCAGCCGACCCCAGCGGTCGCAGGCCCGCCAAGGCTCTCGATCAACCCATCATACCGCCCCCCAGCCAGCACAGTCCCCTGCGCGCCGAGCCGGTCGGTGACGAATTCAAACGCGGTGTGGCGATAGTAATCGAGCCCGCGCACCAATCGCGCGTTGATCTCATACGTGACCCCCGCCGCATCGAGCCCCGCCTTCACCGCCTCGAAGAACGCGCGTGCTTCGTCGGTCAGATACGCCTCGATATCCGGCGCGCTGTCCGCCGCGGGGCGATCCTTCGGATCTTTCGAATCGAGAATGCGCATCGGGTTCTTCTCGAGCCGCGTCAGGCTGTCCTCCGACAACTCCCCGCGATGCGCCTCGAAATGCGCGACCAGCGCCGCACGCCAGGCCTCGCGCGTCTCGGCGTCGCCGAGCGTGTTGAGCTGGAGCGTCACGCCCTCGATCTTGAGTTCGCGCAACAGTTGGTCGGCCATTACCAGCAGCTCGACATCGGCGGCAGGTTCGGGCGCGCCGATCACCTCGGCGTCGATCTGGTGGAACTGGCGGAACCGCCCCTTCTGCGGGCGTTCGTAACGGAACACCGGGCCGCTCGTCGTCAGCTTCAGCGGCGCATATTGCTGCCAGCCCTCGGTCAGATACGCGCGCGCTATCCCCGCGGTGAATTCGGGGCGCAGCGTCAGGCTGTCGCCACCACGATCGGGGAAGGTGTACATCTCCTTCGACACGACATCAGTCGTCTCGCCGATACTCCGCGCGAACACTTCCGTGGCTTCGAACACCGGAACGTCGACCCGCTGGAAACAATATAGCCGCCGCACCCGCTCGAACGTGTCGAGCACATGCGCGTGACGGCGCTGATCGTCGCCGAAGATATCCTGGGTGCCGCGCACGCGCCGCGGGGTCTCGATACGGGCCATATGCGCGGCGTATCTAGGCGAGGCGCGCGCCAAGCGCTAGCACCTCGCGCAAAGGGACACGCGCCATGATCAAGAACCTGGGCCACACGGTCGCGCCGCCGCGCTTTATCCTGTTCGTCGCGGTGTTCGCGGTTGGACTCGCCGTCGGGATCCCGCTGCTGGGGCTGAGCCGGGGCACGATGGCGGCGTTTGATGGGGGGGCGCTGATCTTCCTCCTCGCGGTCAGTACGTTGTTCAAGCGTAGCGAGGCGGCGCAGATGCGCCACGCCGCCAAGGCCAACGATGCCAATCGCGCCGTATTGCTCGGCTTTTCGTTCGTGGTGCTACTCGTCATCCTGGTCGCGGTCGCCATGGAATTACAGGGCAAGCACGATCCGATCGGCATCGGATTGGCGCTGACGACGATCGTCCTCGCCTGGCTGTTCGGCAACACTATCTACACGCTACATTACGCGCATCTTTATTATATGTCGGACGACGATGGAGATGTAGGCGGGATCGATTTCCCCGACTGCGCCGAGCCCGATTATTGGGACTTTCTCTATTTCAGCTACACGCTGGGGATGACGTTCCAGACCAGCGACGTCGAGATCACATCGCGCCACATTCGCAAGGTGGTCACCGGCCATTGTCTTGCGGCGTTCGTATTCAACCTCGGCGTGTTGGGATTCACCATCAACATCCTGGGTGGGGGCTGATCGACCCAAAAGCCTCGGTCCGCCGGGTGGAGCGTCGCTGGCAAGGGACTGGACGGCTGACCTTCCCGCCGCTTATGTCGCGCACGTCGTCGCTCCCCATGGAAGGTTTTGCATGATCCGCACGCTCGTCGTCTCGTCGCTTTGGGCCACCCTGCTCGCCTCCGCAGCACCCGCATTCGCGCAAGTGCCGCAGGGCAATTCGGCGCCGCAGCCGGTACCGTTCACCGACACGATCCCGGTGGCGCAGGACATTGCCTATCCCGGCACGATCCAGCTCGACGTCGATGCGACCGACACGACCCGCGGCATCTTTCGCGTCAAGGAAAAGATCCCGGTCGCCAAGGCCGGGCCGATGGTGCTGCTGTTCCCCAAATGGCTGCCGGGTAACCATTCGGCGAGCGGACAGCTCGACAAGGTCGCAGGGCTGGTGATCCGCGCCAACGGCAAGGTCCTGCCCTGGGTGCGCGACACGGTCGACGTCTACGCGTTCCACATCGACGTGCCCGCAGACGCCAAGCGACTCGATGTCGAGTTCCAGTTCATCTCAGGCACCGCGACCAACCAGGGGCGGATCATGATGACCCCCAACCTCGTCAGCCTTCAGCCCAACACGGTCAGCCTGTATCCGGCGGGGTATTTCACCCGCCAGATTCCGATCCAGATGACGGTGACCTTCCCGACCGGCTTCACCGCGGCGGGTGCGGTACGCGCCAAGGCGTCATCGACCAGCGCGGGATCGACCTACACCTACGACACCACCAACTACGAGGTTCTGGTCGATTCACCCGTGCTCGCGGGGCGCTACGGCAAGGTCTGGGCGCTGAGCCCGAAGGTGAGCCTCGACGTATTCGCGGATACGCCCGACCAGCTCGCCGCGACTCCGGTGCAAATCGACGCGCATAAACGCCTCGTCGATCAGGCGGTGAAGACGTTCGGCGCACAGCATTACGATCACTACGACTTCCTGGTGTCGATCAGCGACCAGCTCGGCGGCATCGGCCTTGAGCATCACCGCAGTTCCGAAGACGGCGTGAAGCCCGGCTATTTCACCGAATGGGACACAGGCGCCGCCGCGCGCAACCTGCTGCCGCACGAATTCACGCACAGCTGGGACGGCAAGTTCCGCCGGGGCGCGGATCTGTGGACCCCCGATTATCGCACGCCGATGCGCGATTCGCTGTTGTGGGTGTATGAAGGGCAGACGCAATTTTGGGGCTATGTGCTCCAGGCGCGCTCGGGGCTGGTCAGCAAGCAGGACACGCTCGACGGTTACGCGTACATCCTGGCCAACTACGTCAACACCGTCGGGCGTCAGTGGCGTCCGCTGATCGACACCACCAACGATCCGATCATCAGTCAGCGTCGCCCCAAGGGCTGGACGAGCTGGCAGCGCAGCGAGGATTATTACAACGAAGGGCTGATGGTCTGGATGGAGGTCGACGCGATGCTTCGCCAGAAATCGGGCGGGACCAAATCGATCGACGATTTTGCCAAGGCGTTCTTCGGGGTACGCGATGGCGACTGGGGCGAGCTGACCTATAATTTCGACGATGTCGCAGCGACGCTGAACAAGATCATGCCCTACGACTGGGCGGGTTTCCTGACCAAGCGGCTGACCGAAACTGGCCAGCCCGCGCCGATCGATGGCTTCGCGATGAACGGGTACAAGCTGGTCTACACCTCCGAGCCCACCGCCTATTTCAAACAGGTCGAGAAGACCCGCGGCACCGACGTCACCTCGTCGGTCGGCATGCTGGTCAACAAGGAGGGCAACCTTTCCAGCGTCATCTGGGATTCGCCCGCGTTCAAGACCGGGCTGACCGTCGGCGATCAGATCGTGGCGGTGAACAGCGATCTCTACACGCCCGACGTACTCAAGACCGCGATTCTGGCGGCGCAAGGGACGAAAGATCCGATCCGGCTGACGGTCAAGAGCGGGGCGCGCGTGCGCGATGTCGCCATCGACTATCACGATGGCCCCCGCTATCCGCGGCTGCAAAAGACGGGCACCGGCGACGCCGGGCTCGACAAGCTGCTGACCCCGCGTCCCTGATCCCATCTCGGCGCCGCGACCCCGGTTCAAAGGAATATCATGCGTATCGACCTGATCCCCACGGGCAAGAACCCGCCCGAGGACCTGAACGTCATCATCGAAGTACCCACCGGTGGGGAGCCGGTGAAATACGAATTCGACAAGGCGAGCGGCGCGCTGTTCGTCGATCGCATCCTCCACACGCCGATGCGCTATCCGGCGAATTACGGGTTCGTGCCGCACACGCTGTCGCCCGACGGCGATCCGCTCGACGCGCTCGTGATCGCGCGCTCACCGTTCATTCCGGGCTGCGTCGTGCGCGCGCGCCCGATCGCGGTGCTCAACCTCGAAGACGAGGCGGGCGGCGACGAGAAACTGGTCTGCGTCCCAGTCGATTCGACCTTCCCCTATTATTCGAACGTCAACGAGCGTGGCGACATGCCGGAGATCGTGTTCGAGCAGATCGAGCATTTCTTCACCCACTATAAGGATCTGGAAAAGACCAAGTGGGTGCGGATCGGCACCTGGGGCGACGCCGCCGAGGCGCGCCGCGTCACGGTCGAGGCGATCGAACGCGCCAAGCAGGCGAAGGCCGACTGATCAGTTCTTGCGCGGGCGCTTCGGTTTGACCGGTGCCCGCGCCCCCGCGGCGAGCGCGAGGCTGGCCCATTCGCGCATGGTGCCCGGGTCGTCGTAGCATTCGTCGGGCGCGCGACGATAATTCATCGACCCGGTCCGCCCCTCCCTCATCGTGAAGGTGAATCGCTCGGCCGCCGTCGCGTCCCAGATCGCATCGGTCTCGGCGTCCGCCTTGAACCACATTTGGCCGTCGGCGATGATCGCGAAGATCGTGCCGTCGCAATACAGTGTCGCGCCCCCCATCATCGCGCGCCGCGTCACCGCGCCGATCGGCACCATCGCCTCCTCGACCCACGCGACGAGCCCCTCGTCGACCGCCATCAGCCGTCCTCAGCCAGCCGGTCGAGCGCGTCGCCAGTGACCCGGTTGATCCGCCAATCCTCCATCGATACCGCGCCGAGCGATCGGTAGAATTCGATCGCGGGCGTATTCCAGGTCAGCACCGACCATTCGAACCGCGAACAGCCGCGCTCCTTGGCGATGGCCGCGAGCCGCTTAAGCAGCGCGGTGCCCGCCCCCGTGCCGCGCGCCTCGGGCGTCACATACAGGTCCTCCAGATACAGCCCGCGCCACCCGGTCCATGTCGAGAAATTGTGGAAGAACAGCGCCATGCCGATCGGCTCGACCCCATCGTCACGATCGCGTTCCGCGATTAGTGCTTCGGCCGCGGGCCCCATCAAATTATTCCTTTGCTGGGCACCCGAGGTGGGCGGCGTCGAAAATAGCGCCTCGTGGAGCAACGCCTCGGTCGCAACGACCTTGTCCACCTCGCGCTCATAGTCGGCGAGTTCACGGATGAAGCGCAGGATGACGGGGACGTCGGCGGGGGTGGCGAATCGAATCATGACGCCGCCTGTACCGCAG
The DNA here is from genome assembly GCA_030854075.1 of Pseudomonadota bacterium. Classification (GTDB taxonomy): domain Bacteria; phylum Pseudomonadota; class Alphaproteobacteria; order Sphingomonadales; family Sphingomonadaceae; genus Sphingomonas. The sequence goes on along the minus strand of JALYTW010000074.1, from coordinate 9,331 downwards.
CACCCGCGATATCGCGACGCCGCGCCGCATACAGGCATGCCACGACGATCACGCCGGCACCCACGAACGTAAACGGCGATACTCGCTCGCCGAACACCATGAAGCCCAGGATCGCGGCATAGACGAACGAGGTATATTCGGTCGTGGCGAGATACCCCGTCTCGCCATGCGCATAGGCCCAGCCCAGCAGCCAAATCGACGTCGTGCCCAGCATCGCGCCGATCACGATCATGGGCCATTCATCCGTACCCGGCACGCTCGCCAGCCACGGCGCAGCGAGTGCGAGCAGCAGCGTGACGATCGCGGACTGGAAAAACGCGATCTCGCCCGGCGTCGCGGCCTGCGCCTGCACCCGCGCGAGAACGAGGTTGACCGAATATAGCAGCGCCGATCCGAGGATCGCGATTGCGCCTGCGAACGCGTCGGCGCCTAGCGCACCGCGCGACTGCCCAACCATCACGATCAGCACGCCGCCAAGCGCCGCGACCGAAGCGCCGACGCCGCGCCGACCCACGCGTTCGCCCAGCGTTACCGCCGCCAGCAGCAGCGCCAGGATCGGCGCGATGTAGGTGAGCGTAATCGCCTGCGCCATCGGCACCCGCGCCAGCCCCCAGAAGAAGAGCAACGCCATCACCGTGGTCACCGCGCCGCGCGCGACATGGAGCCGCAGCGCGCGCGCGCTCGGCCGCCCGCTCTTGCCCGCGCGCCACGCGATCGCGCCCAGCCCGACGCTGACCGCCGTTCGCCACAGCAACGCATTGTAGACCCCGATGCCCAGCACCAGCGACTTCATCACCGCGTCCATCATCGAGAACAGCGCGATCCCCACCGCCGCCACGGTGAACGCGAGCGCAGGCGACGCAGCGCGCAATATGGTCACCGGATGAGATGGATATCGAGGCCGATGTCGAGCCTTGCCCAGGACCGTTCTGCGGTGAGCACCGGCAACGCCAGCCGTTTTGCTAGAGCGAGACAGGCCCTATCACCGAGCGAGAGGCCCAGATGGATGGTCGCAGGGCGCAACGCCGCTGTCAGTTCCGCGTCATCGCGCGAATATTCTGCAAGTTCGACCGACAAACGCGTCAATACCCGCATGACGCTGCGGGTCTCCAAACCTTTGTCGATTGCCTTGGTCAGGACTTCTGAGAGGTTGACGCTCGACAAGCAGAACGGTCCATCCGTCGTTGTCATCACGTCCCCGCCCGGCTCGTCGAGGAGATAAGCTAGGATCACCGACGCATCGACGATCTGCTTCATTCTCCCCAGTCCGATCGGCGTTCACGCAAGAACTGATCGACGCTGTATCCGTCAAATGCGTCGCGTATCCGCTGCAAATCCGCGTCGGGATCCTCGCGTCGTAGAGTGATGCCATTCGCTCCACCCTCGATGACGACCGAATCGCCGTCCTTGATGCCGAGTTCCCGGCGCAAGTCTGCCGGTATGACGATCTTACCGCCTGCGATCACCTTGGCGTGATAGGTCATGGCTACTTCTCCAGGACCTGTCGAATACCACAAGACCTACGCCGCCGCCAGAACCTCCTCCGGCGCATTCGCCTCGATCTCGGCGGCTTTCGCCTCGACCAGTTTGACGATATGCTCGATCATATCGGCGTCCTGCACATGGTGGTCGGTGACTCCCGACAGATACACCATGTGTTTGCCCGCGCCGCCGCCGGTGATGCCGATATCGGTCTCGCGCGCCTCGCCGGGGCCGTTCACGACGCAGCCGAGCACCGACAGGCTCATCGGCGTGCGGATATGCTGGAGCCGTTCCTCCAACGCCTGCACGGTGCGGATCACGTCGAAGCCCTGGCGTGCGCAACTCGGGCACGACACGACGCGCACACCGCGGTTGCGGATGCCGAGCGCCTTCAGAATCTCGAACCCAACGCGCACCTCGTCTTCGGGTTCGGCCGACAGCGACACGCGGATCGTGTCGCCGATGCCGTACCAGAGCAGGCTGCCGATCCCGATCGCCGACTTCACGGTGCCGCCGACGAACCCGCCCGCCTCGGTGATGCCGAGATGCAGCGGACAATCGACCTGCTCGGCAAGTTGCTGATACGCCGCCACTGCGAGGAACAGGTCGGACGCCTTCACGGCGACCTTGTATTCGTGAAAGTCGTGATCCTGCAGGATCTTGATGTGGTCGAGCGCGCTCTCGACCAACGCGTCGGGACATGGCTCGCCATATTTTTCGAGCAGGTCCTTCTCGAGGCTGCCGCCGTTGACGCCGATTCGGATCGCGCAGCCATTGGCCTTGGCTGCGGCGATGACTTCCTTCACCCGCGCTTCGGAGCCGATGTTGCCGGGATTGATCCGTAGGCACGCCGCGCCCGCATCCGCCGCTTCGAGCGCACGTTTGTAATGGAAATGGATGTCCGCAACGATCGGCACGCGGCTCGCGCGCACGATCTGCTTCAGCGCGGCGGTGCTTTCGACATCGGGACAACTGACGCGGATGATATCGACCCCCGCCTCTTCGCAGCGGCGGATCTGGTCGATCGTTGCCTTGGCGTCGCTGGTCGGCGTGTTGGTCATCGTCTGGACGGTGACCGGCGCATCGCCACCGACGGGGACGTTGCCGATCATGATCTGACGGCTCTGGCGGCGCACGATGTCGCGCCACGGACGAAGGGACATGGGGTTTCCTCGCGGGGGTCTCCATCCCCTATAGCGTGTCGCGTGCACGAACGGAACGCCGGTGGCACGCTCGACTTGTCTCGGGCATAACAGCCCGCATTATCACGAGAGGACACCCCGATGACGCTTTCGCTCTACGACGCCACCATCCCCTCCAATCTCCAGATCCTGCGCGCGGTCGATGCGCTGCTCGATAAGGCGGAGGCGTTCTGCACCGAACACGATCACGATCCCGCCACCATCATCGGGGCCAAGCTCGCCGACGACATGCTCCCCTTCGGCTATCAGGTGAAATCCTGCGCCGAACATTCGGTGGGCGCGATCGCAGGGGTACGCGCGGGCAGCTATTCCCCGGATCTCCAGCCCTGGCCTGACGATTTCGCGACGCTCCATGCCAAAATCCGCGAGGCGATTGCGACGCTCGAAGCGATCGATCGCACCGAGTTCGACACGCTCGCCGACAATGATACCGAATTCCGCTTCGGCGAAAACGTGATGCCCTTCACCGGCGCGGACTTCCTCCTTTCCTTCGCGCAGCCCAATTTTTATTTCCATGCGGCGACCGCCTACGCGATCCTGCGGGCCAAGGGCGTCAAGCTCGGCAAGCGCGACTTTATGGGTATGCCGCGGATGAAGCGCTGATGCCGTGCCGCGGTCAGCGCGCGCGCCTTGCCCCGGCATGGCGCACCCCCTAGTCCCCAGGCAATGAAGCGGCATTACGGCATGGATTGGTTGCGGATCGGCGCGTTCGCGCTGTTGATCCTCTACCATATCGGGATGGTGTTCGTGCCGTGGAATTTCCACGTGAAGGCCGACCCGCTCGTCCGCTGGGCGCTGCTCCCGATGCTGGTCGTCAACGCGTGGCGGCTGTCGTTGCTGTTCGTCGTATCGGGCTATGCCAGCCGCGCGCTGCTGCGGCGCGGGGGCGGGGTCGGCGGGTTCATGCGCAACCGGTCGTTCCGGCTGCTCGTGCCGCTGGCATTCGGCATCGCGGTCGTGGTGCCGCCGCAATTATGGGTCGAGCTGGTCACCAAGTCGGGTTACGCAGCGAGCTATCCGTATTTCTGGCTCCACGATTATTTCGGCTTTCGGCGCATCGCGGGGCTGCCGGTGCCCAATTGGAACCATCTGTGGTTCGTCGGCTATCTCTACATTTACACCGCGATCCTCGCCGCGGCGATCTGGGCGGTCAGACTGCCGCGCTTGCAGAGCGCGTTCGACCTGGCGTTCGGCGGGATCGGGGTCGTCGTCGTGCCGCTGGTCTATCTCGTCCTTGTCCACGCTTGGTGGCTGCCGATGGTGGGCGAAACGCACCTCGTCGTCGGCGACTGGATCGCGCACCTTTCCTACCTCCCCGCGTTCCTGTTCGGCTTCGCGCTCGCGGGATCGGAGCGGGCGATGGCGGCGATCGCGCGCTGGTGGCTGCTCGCACTCGGGCTCGCCGTCCTCGGCTATCTCTTCATCATGGCCGCAGAGCTCGGCTGGTGGCGCGGTGGGGCCATGACCCCGCGCACCTATGTCCGCCTCTACGGCAGCGCGCATGCGTTTGAACAATGGGGCGGGATTGTCGCGTTGATCGGTGCCGCCGAGCGCTGGTTCAACCGCGACCGCGCGATCCGCCCGCTGCTGACCGAGGCGGTCTTCCCGTTCTACATCGCGCACCAGACCATCATCGTCGTCGTGATGTACTGGCTGCTCCCCGCAGGCCTCCCCGGCTGGGCTGATTTCGCGATTCTGCTGGCGAGCACCATCGCGGGATGCTGGGCGTTCTATCTCGTCGGACGCTTGATCGGTTGGGTCCGCCCGCTGATCGGCCTCAGGCGGCGCCTCCGCCCGCTCGCTGCGCCGATCATTTAAAGGAAGACATCATGACCATGCCAAGCTGGACCCTCGTCATTCATGGCGGCGCCGGGCAGATGACCCGCACGACCGTGTCGGCCAGCGCCGATGCCGGAACCCGCACAGGCCTCGGCGCGGCGCTTGACGCTGGCGGTGCTATCCTCGCCGCGGGCGGTGCCGCGGTCGACGCGGTCGAAGCTGCGGTCCGCGTGCTCGAGGATGATCCGCATTTCAACGCGGGACGCGGCGCGGTGCTGACGTTCGATGGCACCAATGAACTCGACGCCGCGATCATGGCCGGGCGGACGCGAGAAGCCGGCGCGGTCGCGGCGGTCCATGCGACCCGCAACCCGGTCAGCCTGGCGCGTGCGGTGATGGACCGCAGCCCGCACGTCTTTATGACCGGCAAGGGGGCCGACGCCTTCTCGATCGATCAGGGGGTCGAACAGGCCGGCCCCGATTGGTTCGCGACCGACGAACGCCGCGCGCACCTCGCCGAGCTGAAAGCCGCAGGCGACGACGCGTTCGACGTCGACATGAAATACGGCACCGTCGGCGCGGTCGCGTGCGACATGCACGGCCATGTCGCCGCCGCGACCTCGACCGGGGGCGTCACCGGCAAGCGCTGGGGCCGGGTCGGCGATTCGCCGGTGATCGGCGCGGGCACCTATGCCGACGATCGCGGTGCCGCGGTATCGGCGACCGGCGCGGGTGAATTTTTCCTGCGCGCCGGCGTCGCGGCTGAGATTTCCGCTCGCGTCCGACTGCTGGGCGAACCGTTGCAAGACGCCGTCGATGCGGCGATCGCCGACGTCACCGCGCTCGGCGGCACCGGCGGCGTGATCGCGACGGGGCCTCGCGGCGAGGCGGTGTGGCGCTTCACGACGCCGGGCATGAACCGCGGGTCGCTGTCGTCCGACGGCACGCGCGCGATCGCGATCTACGGCGATGAATAAAGCCCGACACGTCATTGATTTGGCGCCCATCAGGCGTAGAGCGCGAGCCATGAAACTGCTCCCCATCGCGGCGGTCGCCGCCAGCCTGTTCGTCGCCGCGCCAGCCCAGGCCTATTGGGAATATGGCCACGAGACGATCGCGCAGATCGCGATGGCGAACGTCACGCCGAAAACCCGCGCCGCGGTCCGGCGCTTGCTCGCCAAAACGCCCGAACTCGCGACCCCCGAATGCCCCGCGACCACGATCGAGGGCGCAAGCATCTGGGCGGATTGCGTCAAGTCGCTGAAGAATGCGGACGGCAAATCGCGCTTCGGTTACGCCTATAACTGGCACTTCCAGGACGTGAACATCTGCCAGCCCTTTACGCTCGAGGAGGCCTGCAAGGACGGCAATTGCGTCTCGGCACAGATCACGCGCGATGTGGCGCTGCTCAAGGCGGGGCGCACCCCCGAAAAGGAGCGCGTCCAGGCACTCGTCTTCCTGATCCACTTCGTCGGCGATCTGCACCAGCCGCTCCACGCGGGCGAGAAGAACGACAAGGGCGGTAACGACGTCGCAGCCGCCTACGGCATTTACAGCCCCAAGCGCTTCAATCTGCATTCGATCTGGGACGGCACGCTTGCCGAGCGCGCGATCACCACCGGGCCCAGTCTGGTGCGGCGTTTCCCGACGGCGGTGCGCGCGCGCATCGCGGCAGGTGACGTCACCGACTGGAGCCGCGAATCGTGGCAGGTCGCGCGCGATTCGGTTTATACCAGCGCGCTCGGCGGCGATCCTTGCGCGCCCTCCCCCGCCAAGGTGACGCTCAGCGAAGCCACGATCGAACGCCTGGTTCCCGTCGCCCGGCTTGAGATCGAGCGTGGCGGCTTGCGCCTCGCCAAACTGCTCGACCGGGCGCTGGGCTGAGACGGCGGGGGCCCGGAGCGATATGTCGCGATCGGCTTCTCGCCAACCTAGACTGAACAGATCCTCTGCACTAATGACCACACTTGTAGTCAGCGGGGTGCGGACGTGGTTTCGAGAATGATCGTTCGTCTGGTGATCGGGTTGGGCCTGCTTGGCATCGCAGCCGCAGCTGCGGCGCATCGGGCGGATGGACAATGGGTCGTCACTATCGATCGCTTCGGCAATCCGGAATATTCGACGCTGAATCTGCTCGTCGACGGCACCGTGATATCCGGCGATTGGGACGGCGATGCGTTGAAGGGATCGGCAAGTATCCGCCGTGTAACGTTTACCGTTACCGATTCACAGCACCGGACTTACGCGTTTAACGGCAGGCTGGATCGCGGCTCGTTGTCGGGAACCGCAATTTTCCCCGACCACAATGACCCCAGAAGCTCGCTGGCCTATGGCTTCGTGGCGCGTCGGGTTCCAGATCGGCCGACGCCCGCGCCGCAGTCGTATAATTTCGTCCCTACCGACTATGCCAACAGCTTTTCGGCTGATCGAACACCGTTGCTCACCATATGGCCAGGAGACACCGTCAGGACCACGACGGTCGATTCAGGTGGGATGGACGCGCAAGGAGTCACCCGCGCGTTGTTCGGCAATCCTCAGACTGGACCGTTCTTTATCGCGGGCGCGGCGCAGGGCGACACGGTTGCGGTTCACATTGTCAAGCTGACCCCGAACCGCGACTGGGCGGATAGTCTCGACACGATCGTCGGACGCGCACTGGGCAGCGGGCTCGCAACCGCGGCGGCGGATCTGGGCAAGCCCGTCCGCTGGACCCTCGACCGCAAGGCGGGCACCGCAAGTCCCGCTGACGCCACGGGACTTCTCAAGGACTATCGGGTGCCGTTGCGCCCAATGCTCGGCGGGCTGGCGCTGGCGAATGGATCCGGGATGCCGCCGATGTCGACCGGCGACACCGGTCGCGCTGGTGGCAACATGGATTTCCCGGAGGTCGTCGCGGGCAATATTGTCTATCTTCCCGTTCAACAGCCTGGCGCGCTGCTCTATCTCGGCGATGCCCATGCGCGGCAGGGTGACGGAGAAACGAGCCAATATGCGCTGGAAACGTCGATGGATGTGGAATTCAAAATTGAACTGATCAAGCGCCAGGTCGTCTCGACGCCGCGCGTCGAATCCCCGACTGAGCTCATGGCGCTTGGTCAAGCGGGATCGCTCGACGAAGCATTGAAGGCCGCGACCACGGGCCTCATCCAGTGGCTCCGGCAGGACTATGGATTGACGCTCACCGAAACGGCACAGGTTATCGGCACCGGAATCCGGTATTCGATCCCGAACCTGGCGGGGCGCAGTGTCGGCGTGGCAGCACGGATCGATAAATCGCTGCTGCCCCCACGTTTGCCGCACTGACGCTGACGATCGCAAATCATATCATAGTCAACGCCGTTATCGATCCGCGCTGTGTTGCCGCGCCACCAGCCATAGACCCGCGCTAAGGATCGCGATCATCGCGATCTCGGTCGCGCGATGCCGCTCGCGCAGCGCGGCATCGAGCGTGATGGCGACCGCGCCGAACCCGATCGTCAACAGCCACCCCGGCCACGCGACGGGCGTGAAACCGAGCCCGAACCGCTTACGCCGAAACCAGGGGTCACCATCAGCTATCGTCATTCTCCATCGCGAGCGAGTTGGCGGGCGGATCGGCGGGCGGATCGGCGGGCGGGCGCCCCCGCTTGACGCGTTCGGGTGGGTCCAGCTTCACTCCGCGCCGCGCCAACGCTTCGCGCAACAGGCATTCGACCTCGGCGTTGACACTCCTCAAATCGCCCGCCGCCGCTCGCTCGATCGCCGCATAGAGTGCGGGATCCAGCCGGAGCGGAAACGCCTTCCGCGTGGCAGGGGGGCGGGCCGTTGCCACCATCCGCTCACTGGTACAGCGAACCGGCGTTGACGATCGGCTGGGTGTCGCGCTCGCTGCACAGCACCACCATCAAATTCGATACCATCGCCGCGCGGCGTTCGTCGTCGAGTTCGACGACGTTCTTCTCGCTGAGTTGCGCCAGCGCCAGTTCGACCATGCCGACCGCGCCCTCTACCAGCGTCAGCCGCGCCGCGACCACCGCCTCGGCCTGTTGCCGCCGCAGCATCGCACCCGCAATCTCTTGCGCATAGGCCAGATGCGTGAAGCCGCATTCGTCGACGCTGATCCCCGCGACGTCGAGCCGCGCCATCAACTCGGCGCGCAACTCGGTACCGACCTGATCGTGGTTGCCGCGCAGCGTCATCTCCTCATGCGTGAAATCGTCATACGGGTAGCGCGCGCCGATGGTGCGCACTGCAGCCTCGATCTGGACGTTCACGAACGCCTTGTAATCGTCGACATCGAACAGCGCCTGCGCGGTGTCGGTCACGCGCCAGACGACCTGCGCCGCCATCTCGATCGGATTGCCGCGCAGATCGTTCACCTTGATCCGGTCGGAGATGATGTTGTTCGCGCGCACCGAGATTTTCCGGCGGATCATCCAGGGAATGACCCAGCGCAGGCCAGAGGCGCGGTCGCTGCCCTTATAGCTGCCGAAGAGCGTAATCGCGGCGGCCTGATTGGGCTGGAGCATGTAGAAGCCGATCGCGAGGAACGCTGCACCCGCCACGCACGCGACCGGTACGACCATCATGAACTTCGGCACGACATCGTTCGCGAGTGCAATCACCGACCAGATTGTGAGACCGATCAAGACTGCAATTCCGATCAGCGGCGGATATCCACTGAATGTCGCCGCGCGCCGCTCCACCGAATGGGTGAGCCCGCTCCCGACCCCACCAACTATTTGCACCATGATGCCCTCCGCTAAAGTGATATCACATTTATATCTTTTTTAGAGAGCTCGCAAGTCTATTCGGCGGCGGACCCCGCCGCGTCCTGGCGTGGAACCGCCCGCCGAGGTTGAGGTGGATTCTTCCCCGCGGGCCAACCC
>JALYTW010000068.1 GCA_030854075.1 Pseudomonadota bacterium | reverse complement strand
CCGGCGACTACGGTGCTGCCGAGTTCGGCGATATCCTTGCTCTGGAGCCGAATGCCGCCATCGGTCAGCCGCGCCACCGCCGCCGCGACGTCGCTGGTGGGATCGGACAAGACATGATGCGCGAAGGCGTAGTTGACCGGATCAAGGCTGAGCCGCTGGTCGGCGAGAAACGCGCCGATCCGAGCGTAGAGATCGCCGTCTTCCCGATCTTGCCGTGTCGCAACCGACCCGAACATGCCCAATCCCCGAAATTGCTTCGGGCGGTTTACAGCCGAATGGTTAGCATCGCATTGACGGTCATCCGGCGTGCAATTTGCGTACCGCGGCCAGCGTCAGGTCGACATGGTGATCGGCGTTCAGGTCGTCATGGACGAACACGATCCTGCCGTCCTGGCCGATGACGTAGCTCGTGCGGCGGGTCGCATTGTTGCCGTTGACGACGTGGTGCAAGTCGACGTCGTATCCGGCGACCACCTTCGGCCCCGCGCTCGCCACCGCGAATTTGCCCGCGCATTTTTCCTGGCTGAACCGCTGGAGCGTCGGGATCGTGTCCGCCGACATGCCGATCACGGTCGCCCCTGCCGCCTTGAACTGGTCGATCGCCTCGGCAAACGCGTGCGCCTCGGCGTTGCAACCACCGGTGAACGCAGCGGGGAAGAAATAGAGGACGACGGGGCCCTTCTTCAGCTGGTCGGCGAGGTGAATCTTGAACACCTTGCCCGCGATCGCGCCGCGCGTCGTGAAATCGGGTGCCTTAGCGCCGGGCGCGAGCGCGGCGATCGCGGGGACGGCGGCCAGCGCGAGGGCGGCCAACGCGGTCGCGGCAAACGGGGGGATCAGGCGCATCGACAATCTCCTGGAGGTATCGTCGCGCGTCCTAGCCTACAACGCGCCCACGCGATAGGCAGCGCGAATGCCCGTCACCCAAGCCGACATCGACCTCGCCCATCGCCTCGCCGACCTCGCGGGTGCCGCGATCCGTCCCTATTTCCGCAACGCGCATGGGCTGGAACTCAAGGCCGATCATTCTCCCGTCACGCTGGCGGATCGCGAGGCGGAGGCGGCGATGCGCAAGCTGCTCGACGCCGAGCGATCTGGCGACGGCATCGTCGGCGAGGAATATGGCACCAAGGACGGCGTCACCAATCGGCAATGGGTCCTCGATCCGATCGATGGCACGCGCAGCTTCACCGTCGGGCGCGCGATCTTCGGGACGCTGATCGCGCTGGTCGAGGATGGTTGGCCGGTGCTCGGTATCATCGACCAGCCGATTCAGCGCGAACGCTGGGTCGGGGTCGCAGGGCGCGGCACGACCTTCAACGGCGCCCCGGTCCAGACTCGCGCCTGCGCCGCGATTGAGGGCGCGATCCTGGCGACGACCAGCCCGCATCTGTTCGCGGACGGCGACGTGCCGCATTATCTCGGTCTCGTCGCGGCAGTCTCGGGCGGGCATGCGAGGCAGGGGCCGGTCTATGGCGGCGATTGCTACAACTACGGGCTGGTTGCCTCAGGCCACCTCGACATCGTCTGCGAAAGTGGGCTCCAGCTCTATGATTTCGCGGCGCTGGTGCCGGTCGTCGAGGGCGCGGGCGGGCGGATGTGCGACTGGAACGGCGATCCGCTGACCAGCACCAGCGCAGGGCATGTCCTGGCGATCGGCGACCCCGCGCGAACCGACGATGTGCTCGAGGCTCTGCACGCGGGCGGGCACAATCACGGTGACGATGGAGTGATCGTGTAGCCTGTAAGCTCCATTGCTCGGAGCGACGGTGTTTGTTCATTCAGTTCAACATCTCAATGTCGGCAATCACGCTAATAAGGGAAACTTAGCTGACGTTCCGACCTGTCCGCAGGTTGGGCTGTTGTTACATTTTTGCAACGTAGCTTCGCTTTCGTCACGGCTGTGCAACAACCCGGTTGCGTAACCGCAAAAAATATATCCCTGTCACCAAAGTTGGAATTAGGTCCGACTCGGGGGTGATGCATCGATGACTATTTACCGCTTGTTGGGCGCGACAGCGCTGGTTGGCTGCTTGTTTCTGGCACCAGTGGCGGCGGCGCAAACCGCGCCCAGTAGCCAAACCGAGCCGACCGATGGCGTCGATCAGACACCGGCCGACAATCAAACCGACGTCGATAACACCATCGTCGTCACCGGCTCTCGAATCGCAAACCGGCCCAACATCGATTCGCCGGTGCCGATCACCACTGTGACGGCAGACGAGTTGCTCAGCACGGGCAACCTTGCGGTTGGCGACACGCTGAACCAACTTCCGCAGCTACGCGCAACCTTCAGTCAGTCAAACTCGACGCGATTCATCGGTACTGCTGGCATCAACGCACTTGATCTTCGCGGCCTGGGCTCCGCTCGGACCCTGGTGCTGGTCGACGGCCGGCGTATCATCACGGCGACCCCCGGGATTAACCGCCCGGATGTTAACGATATCCCGAATGACCTGCTCGAGCGGGTCGATATCGTGACCGGCGGTAACTCGGCCATTTACGGATCGGACGCCGTGTCGGGCGTGGTTAACTTCGTTCTCAAGAATAATTATGACGGGATCCGCGGCAAGGTCCAGGGTGGGGTGTCATCGCGCGGCGATCGCGGCTCGTACTTCGCCAGCCTGACCGCGGGCAAGAATTTCGGCGGGGGGCGAGGCAACATCGCAGCCTCGGTCGAATTCGCGCATCAGAATACGGTCTTCAACACGGATCGGGACCGTCAGACTGGCGCGTTCGGCGGGCGCAGCCAGTTCAACGCCGTTCAGAATGTCGGAGCCAATTTGAATCCAAGCGCGGGCCCTCTGCATCCGGCAGAATCGTCGCTCGGCGATGGCATCCCGGATACGGCATTCCTCACCGGCATCCGCAATAATAGTATTTCGGAAGGCGGCCTGTTCACTGCTGCGTGCCCCACGGTAGCCGCGACCGGAGAAAGCGCCGGAGCCTTCGCCGCGCGCCGCGCGGCGGCTTGCTCGGGCTTACCCAACTTCGGCAGTAGCAACGCCCTCGCGCAGTTTGGCACAACGTATGTGTTCCTGCCGGACGGCAGTCTGGTGGCCAACCCGTGCACGACCGACCTTCGTCCTTTCGGCTCAGCCAATTGCGTGGGCGGACTGGGCTCGACGCTTCGATTGACCGGAATGCTGTCCCCTGGTCTCGAACGCAAATCGTTCAACGTCATCGGTCATTACGACATCAGCGATGCGCTTGTCCCGTATTTCCGGGCACAGGTGGTCCGCACCAATTCGAACCAGGAAGGTCAGCCGACTTTCTTCAACAACAGCTTCAGCATCAACAATCCGTTCCTTACGCCGCAAGCCCGCTCCACGCTCGTCGCTGCGCTAGCACCTGGTGCAACCACCTTTACAGCGCAAAGGTTTGATATCGATTTCGGAGGACGGGGCGAGCAGCATCGCCGCGACAACTACTCAGCGGTGGTAGGGGTACGTGGGACGTTCAACACCGACTGGAAATACGACGTCAATTTTAACTACGGTCATCTGTATACCTATTACCAAACGGCCGGTAATCTCGTGAGATCGAAGTACGCCAATTCCATCAACGCTGTCCGCAACGGCGCGGGGCAGATCGTTTGCTCGATCAACGCCGACGCGATTACGACGAACGACGATGCCAGCTGCGTTCCCGTCAACCTCTTCGGCGACGGCCAGGTTTCCAAGGCCGCGCTGGGCTATTTCGGCTACACTTCGTCGCGAGTGCAGAAGGCAAACCTGTACGACGGATCGGCGTATGTGTCGGGCGATCTGTCACAGCTCTTCTCGCTTCCGGGTGGACCTATCGCGTTTGCCTTGGGAGCCGAAATTCGCCGCGAAACTGCCTATGCGGCTTACGATTCATTCACTTCCAGCACGGCGTGCGGTAGCGTGGGTTGTACGTTCCTCAACATTATCCCCGATTTTCGGCCTCCCGCACAAGTTACCAAGGAAGTATTTGCCGAGATAAGCATTCCACTTCTCAAGGATCTGCCGTTCTTCAAGGAACTGTCGATCGACGCGGCGGGGCGCTACTCGCGTTACAATCTTGGTCGGACCGGAACCGTGTTCGCCTACAACGTAAGCGGCGTCTATTCTCCCTTTTCCGACTTGCGTCTGAGGGCTGGGTTCGCGCGCGCCATTCGCGCACCCACCCAGAGCGATCTTTATGCCCCGCAATCGCAGACTTTCCTCAATGGCCTGGTCGATCCGTGCGGCCAGCAAAACATCAACAACAATCCCAATCGCGCCAAGAACTGTTCGGCCGCCGGGGTGCCGACGACCCAGACATTCAACGGCACAACAGAGCCGTTTTCAAATCGTCCGGCCTCAGGTATTTCAGGCTTTAACGGCTCTAACCCCAATCTGGATGCAGAGCGCAGCAACAGCCTGACGATTGGCGGCGTCTTGCAGCCGCGGTTCATTCCTGGCTTATCGCTGTCCGTCGATTATTACCGTATCCGCATCAAGAATGTTATCTTTTCGCTGGCGGCTCAGACGATCATCAACCAGTGCTACGACAGCACGACCGGGATCAACAATCCATTCTGCGCTGCGGTCTTCCGTAACCCTAACGGCACGTTCAAAGGCCAATCCGATGTCAGCCACGCGGGCACAACGGTGTCACTCGCGCCGACGGGCGCGTCGTTCATCTCCGGTCCGTTCAATTTCGCCAAGCAGACCACTAGCGGTATCGACGTCGATCTGGGGTATCGTCATGATGTGGCGAATGACCTAAAATTGACGCTGCGCGGCATCATGACGCACACGTTCGACAAGCGGAACTACACCGATGTCACCGACCCCGACTTCGCGCAGAAGCAACTTTATGTGTTGGGTGACCCGGCATGGCAGGGGCAGGCCTCGGTCAATCTCGAGACAAGTGTGGTCAACGTCGGCTACCGGTTCCGGTATTTCGGCAAGCAGGTGGTATCCGGGGCGTACGAGACGCAGAACGCTTTTCAAGGGCGTCCTGCATTGAACCCTGATGCACTGCCATTCGTGTACTATCCGCAAATCACTTACTCCGACGTGCGCCTAGACTTGACCGCAAACAGGCAATTCAAGTTCTATATGGGCGTTGATAACGTGTTTGATCGGCTCCCACCTTATGATTTGCTTGGAACGGAAGCGGGCAATCCGTTCAACCCCACTGGGCGCTTCTTCTACGCTGGCGCCGAAGTGAAATTCTAGCGCTGGGTAGCCTGCCGTGTGTGCGATGATAGCTCAAAGTCTTCGGTGGACACGGCGCGTATCAGACTAGATGAATGAGTGGCCGTCACCGTCACCCAGGTCTACGCGCCCGCTATCGCCGCTCCTCGCAGAATGCGAGG
>JALYTW010000063.1 GCA_030854075.1 Pseudomonadota bacterium | reverse complement strand
GTCGATCGCGACGCGCCGGGGTTCAACGTCCTGCGCCGCATCCCGATGATCGGTGGCCAAGCAACCTATGAGCTCGCGCTTGAGGATTGCCGGGTCGAAGGCTGGAAGTTGCTCGGCGAAGAGGGCGCGGGCTTCGCGCCGATGCAGCTGCGGCTCGGCACCCGCCGGATCGAAATGGCGAGTTGGTCGATCGGCATGGCAACCCGTGCGCTCGACATGCTGATCGATTACGCTCCCCAGCGCACCACCTTCGGCGCACGACTGTCCGAACGGCAGACGATCCAGAACTGGGTCGCCGACGCTGCGACCCGCATCCACGCCGCGCGGCTGATGACCTATGATTGCGCGTGGAAGATCGACCAGGGGCGCGATGTCCGCAGCGAGATTTCGATGATCAAGGCCTATGCCACCGAAATGGCGTGGGAGGTCGTCGATCGCACGATGCAGGCGTTCGGCGCGATGGGGATGACCCGCGAATTACCGCTCCACCTGATGGCGGCCAAACTTCGCACGATGCGGATCTATGACGGCCCCACGGAGGTTCACAACTGGGTGGTGGCACGAAATCTACTCGGCCGATGAGAACTGGGCCGATGAGAACTGGAACAACGAAATGAGTAACTGGGCAGACGGACGCGTGGCGCTGGTGACGGGCGCGACCTCGGGCTTCGGCGATGCGGTGACGCGCCAGGTTGTCGCCGCCGGAGGCCGCGTGATCGCGGTCGGGCGACGCGAGGAGCGATTGGCCGCGTTGCGCGACGAGCTCGGTGATCGTCTCCACCCGCTCCGGCTCGACCTCACCGACCGCGACGCGATCGCCGCGGCGGTGGCGGGGTTGCCGGACGCGTTCACCAAGATCGACATCCTGTTCAACAATGCCGGCCTCGCGCTCGGTCTGGCCTCGGCACAGGAGGCCAAGATCGACCAATGGCGCGAGATGATCGCGACCAACGTCACCGCGGTGACCGAACTCGTCCACGCGGTGCTTCCCGGCATGGTCGCACGTGGCCGCGGCGACATCGTCAACATGTCGTCGGTCGCGGCGAGCTACCCCTATCCCGGCGGCAACATCTATGGCGCGACCAAGGCATTCGTCCGCCAGTTCTCGCTCAACCTGCGCGCCGATGTCGTCGGCACCGGGGTCCGCGTCACCTCGGTCGAACCCGGCATGTGCGACACCGAATTCTCGGTGGTCCGCTTCGACGGCGACCAAGGCGCCGCGAACAAGGTCTATGCCAATATGACCCCGCTGTCGGCCGACGACATCGCCAATACGGTCACTTGGATTCTGCAACAGCCGCGCCACGTCAACGTCAACACGATCGAGTTGATGCCGGTCCAGCAGGCGTTCGGTCCCTTCGCCGTCAAGCGCGATGGCTGACGCCTACGACGTCTTGATCGTCGGTGCCGGTCATGGTGGCGCGCAGGCCGCGATCGCGCTGCGTCAGCGCAAATTCACGGGCACGATCGCGATCGTCGGCGAGGAGCCCGAGCTCCCCTACGAACGCCCCCCGCTCAGCAAGGATTATCTCAGCGGCGACAAGCCGTTCGAGCGCATGCTGATCCGTCCCGCCGCCTTCTGGGCGGAGCGCGACGTGGCGATGATTACGGGGCGGCGTGTGGCAGCGGTCGATGCCGAAGGACATCTTGTCACGACCGACGATGGCGCGACAATCGGTTACGGCACGCTGATCTGGGCGGCGGGCGGCCATGCGCGCCAGATCAGTTGCGGCGGCCATGACCTGATCGGCGTCCATTCGGTCCGCAATCGCGGCGATGTCGACCGGATGATCGCCGAGCTTCCCGACGCCACCCAGGTCGCGGTGATCGGCGGCGGTTATATCGGGCTCGAAGCCGCTGCGGTGCTGACCAAGCTCGGCAAGCGCGTCACCCTGCTCGAGGCGCAGGACCGCGTTCTGGCGCGGGTCGCGGGCGAAGACCTGTCGCGCTTCTTCGCGGCGGAGCATCGTGCGCACGGTGTTGACGTCCGCCTGTCCGCCACCGTCGACCGGATCGAGGGCGACACCCGCGCCACCGGCGTCCGCCTCTCGACCGGCGAAGTCGTGCCCGCACAGATGGTGATCGTCGGCAT
This sequence comes from Pseudomonadota bacterium, assembly GCA_030854075.1. Classification (GTDB taxonomy): domain Bacteria; phylum Pseudomonadota; class Alphaproteobacteria; order Sphingomonadales; family Sphingomonadaceae; genus Sphingomonas. Next base: position 4,746 of record JALYTW010000063.1, on the reverse strand, counting down.
CGGCATCGTTCCCGCCGTCGCGCCGCTGATCGCAGCCGGCGCGGACGGCGGCAATGGCGTCGCGGTCGATGACCACGGCCTCACCTCGCTCCCCGATATCTACGCGGTTGGCGATTGTGCACTCCACGCCAGCCTCTTTGCCGACCGCGCGATGATCCGCATCGAATCGGTCCAGAACGCCACCGACATGGCCACGGCTGTCGCAACCGCGATCACCGGCACCCCCGAGCCTTATCACGCGGTTCCCTGGTTCTGGTCGCTCCAATATGATCTCAAGCTCCAGACCGTCGGCCTGTCGATCGGGCATGACGAAACCGTATTGCGCGGCGATCCGGCGACGCGGAGCTTCTCGGTCGTCTATCTCAAGCAAGGCCGCGTGATCGCGCTCGATTGCGTCAACGCCACGCGTGATTACGTTCAGGGGCGCGCGCTGGTCATCGGTCGCGCCGCGCCCGATCGCACGCTACTCGCCGACACCGCCACCCCGCTCAAATCGCTGGCGTGAGGGTTCGACATGATCGCCCGACATGCTAGGCGGCGATGAAACAGACTGACCGGAGAGGCTCCCGTGACCCCCGATTTCGATTTCGCGCTCGGCGAGACCGCGGACATGATCCGCGACACGACGCAGCGCTTCGCTGCCGACAAGATCGCGCCGCTCGCCGCCAGGATCGACGCCGACGATTGGTTCCCGCGCGAGCTGTGGCCCGCGATGGGTGAACTTGGCCTCCACGGCATCACCGTCAGCGAAGCCGATGGCGGCCTCGGCCTCGGTTATCTCGAACATGTCGTCGCGGTCGAAGAGGTCAGCCGCGCCTCCGCGTCGATCGGTTTGAGCTACGGCGCGCATTCCAACCTGTGCATCAACCAGATCAGCCGCTGGGCCTCGCCCGAGCAAAAGGCGACCTATCTCCCCAAGCTGATTTCGGGCGAGCATGTCGGCAGCCTCGCGATGTCGGAAGCGTCGGCAGGGTCCGACGTCGTCTCGATGAAGCTCAGGGCCGAGGCGACCGACGGCGGCTATATCCTCAACGGCACCAAATTCTGGATCACCAACGCCGCCTATGCCGATACGCTGGTCGTCTATGCCAAGACCGGTGACGGGTCGCGGGGCATCACCGCGTTTCTGATCGAGAAGGACTTCGCGGGCTTCAGCATCGGGCAAAAGATCGACAAGATGGGGATGCGCGGCAGCCCCACCGCCGAGCTCGTATTCGACGACTGCTTCGTCGCCGACACTCAGGTCATGGGACCGCTCAACGGCGGCGTGGGGGTGCTGATGAGCGGCCTCGATTACGAGCGCGCAGTGCTCGCGGGGATCCAGCTCGGCATCATGAAGGCGTGCCTCGACGTCGTTGTGCCGTACGTCCGCGAGCGCCAACAATTCGGCCAGCCGATCGGGCATTTCCAGCTGATGCAGGCCAAGATCGCGGATATGTACGTCGCGCTGAATTCGGCGCGCGCCTATGTCTATGCGGTCGCCAAGAGCTGCGATGCGGGCAAGACGACGCGGTTCGACGCGGCGGGCGCGATCCTGCTCGCGAGCGAAAGCGCGGTGCGCGTCGCCAACGAGGCGATCCAGGCCTTGGGCGGCGCGGGCTATACCAAGGACTGGCCGGTCGAACGCTATGCACGCGATGCCAAGCTGCTCGATATCGGCGCGGGCACCAACGAGATCCGCCGGATGCTGATCGGCCGCGAACTGATCGGCGCGGGCCAGAAGGTGGCGCAGTGAGCGCACCCATCCTCGACACCAACCTCGCGCGCGAGGGCGAGGATTTCCGCGCCAATGTCGCACACAATGCTGCCCTCGCCGACCGCCTGCGCACCGACGTGGCGCGCACCGCACGCGGCGGCAGCACGAAAAGCCGCGATCGTCACACCAGCCGCGGCAAGCTCCTGCCCCGGGATCGCGTCGAACGCTTGCTCGACCCTGGCGCGCCGTTCCTCGAAATCGGCCAGCTCGCCGCGCACGAGGTGTATGACGACGACATTGCGGGCGCCGGGCTGATCTGCGGCATCGGGCGCGTATCGGGGCGGCAGGTGATGATCGTCTGCAACGATGCGACGGTGAAGGGCGGGACCTATTATCCGCTCACCGTCAAGAAGCACCTCCGCGCGCAGGAGATCGCGCAAGAAAACCGGCTCCCCTGTATCTACCTGGTCGACAGCGGCGGGGCCAACCTGCCACACCAGGCCGAGGTGTTCCCCGATCGCGACCATTTTGGGCGCATCTTCTTCAACCAGGCGAACATGTCCGCGCTCGGTATCCCGCAGATCGCGTGCGTCATGGGCAGTTGCACCGCGGGCGGCGCGTATGTTCCCGCGATGAGCGACGAGACGATCATTGTCCGCGGCCAGGGCACGATCTTCCTCGCCGGGCCGCCGCTGGTGAAGGCCGCGACTGGCGAGGTCATTAGCGCGGAGGAGCTTGGCGGCGCCGACACCCACGGGCGCAAATCGGGGGTCGTCGATCATGTCGCGGAGAATGACGACCACGCGCTGACGATCGTGCGCGATATCGTCGCGACGCTGCCGATCCAGCGGCCCGCCGATGTCAATTTTGCCGAACCGCGACCGCCCGCGTTCCCCGCCGACGACCTGTACGGCATCGTGCCGCAGGATGTCCGCGCGCCCTACGACGTCCACGAGGTCATCGCGCGCCTGGTCGACGCCAGCGAGTTCCACGAATTCAAATCGCTTTACGGCGGCAGCCTCGTCTGCGGCTTCGCGCATATTCATGGGATGCCGGTCGCGATCCTCGCCAACAACGGCGTACTGTTCAGCGAAAGCGCGCAGAAGGGCGCGCATTTCATCGAGCTGGCGCAACAACGGCGGGTGCCGTTGCTGTTCCTACAGAACATCAGCGGCTTCATGGTCGGCGGCAAATACGAGGCGGAGGGGATCGCCAAACACGGCGCGAAGCTCGTCACCGCGGTCGCCACCGCCACCGTGCCCAAGCTCACGATCCTGATCGGCGGCAGTTTCGGCGCCGGCAATTACGGGATGTGCGGGCGCGCTTATGGCCCGCGCTTTCTGTTCACCTGGCCCAACAGTCGGATCAGCGTGATGGGGGGCGAGCAGGCCGCGAGCGTGCTCGCCACCGTCCACCGCGACGCCGATGGCTGGACGCCCAAACAGACCGAGGCGTTCAAGCAGCCGATCCGCGACGATTACGAGGCGCAGGGCAACCCGTGGCACGCCACCGCACGGCTCTGGGACGACGGCATCATCGACCCCGCGCAGACCCGCGACGTGCTCGGGCTTGCGCTTGAGACGTGCCTCAACGCGCCGATCCCCGAGCGGCAATCGTTCGGGGTGTTCCGGATGTGATGTCGAGCAATGAACCAGCACTCCTCCCCGGGACGGGGAGGTGGCGCGCCGAAGGCGTGACCGAGGGGCAGCCAAGCAGCGCGCGCGCGCTCCGGCGTGTCATGACGTTACCCGAAATTCTTTTACGGCAAGCACTCCGCCAGCGTCCGGGCGGTCATAGATTCCGCAAGCAACATCCCGCAGGTGAACTGGTCCTAGACTTTTTCTGCGCCGAGGCGAAGCTTTGCATCGAGGTCGATGGCGAGGTGCATGACCGTGGCGACCAACCAGCCTTCGATGTGGAACGCGATGCGTGGCTGCGGCTGCATGGCATCGACACGCTGCGCATCACCGCGGCGGACGTTCAGACCAATCTTGGCGGCGTTATCGTCCACATTGTCGAAGCGGCCTGCGCACGATCCCCCCTCCCCGAGACAAGCTCGGGGAGGAACTGAGAAGAAGCCCCATGATCACCTCCCTCCTCATCGCCAATCGTGGCGAGATCGCGTGTCGGATCATCCGCACCGCGCGCGCGATGAATATGCGCACGATCGCGGTCTATTCGGACGCCGACGCGCGCGCGCTGCATGTGCGCGAGGCGGACGAGGCGGTGCATATCGGCGCCTCCCCGGCGCGCGAGAGCTATCTGGTGGGGGATCGGATCATCGCGGCGGCGCGCGACAGCGGGGCGGAGGCGATCCATCCTGGCTATGGCTTCCTCAGCGAGAATGCGGATTTTGCGCAAAGCGTGATCGACGCGGGGATCGTCTGGGTCGGCCCCAACCCCGACAGCATCCGCGCGATGGGGCTGAAGGATGCGGCCAAGGAGCGGATGATCGCCGCGGGTGTGCCCGTCACCCCGGGCTATCTCGGCGCGGATCAGGACCCCGGTCGCCTCCAGCGCGAAGCCGACGCGATCGGCTATCCCGTCCTCATCAAGGCGGTTGCTGGCGGCGGCGGCAAGGGGATGCGCCGCGTCGACGACCCCACCGACTTTGCCGACGCGCTCGTCTCGTGCCAGCGTGAGGCAGCCTCGTCGTTCGGCAACACCCAGGTGCTGATCGAGAAATACATCCTTTCGCCCCGCCACATCGAAGTCCAGGTGTTCGGCGACACCCACGGCAACGTCGTCCACCTGTTCGAGCGCGATTGTTCCTTACAGCGCCGCCACCAGAAGGTGATCGAGGAGGCCCCCGCGCCGGGCATGGACGACGCGACGCGCGGGGCGATCTGTGACGCCGCGGTCAAGGCGGCCAAGGCGGTCGACTATGTCGGCGCTGGCACGATCGAGTTCATCGCCGACGCCAGTGAGGGCCTGCGCGCCGACCGGATCTGGTTCATGGAGATGAACACCCGGCTTCAGGTCGAACATCCCGTCACCGAAGAGATCACCGGGCAGGATCTCGTCGAATGGCAGTTGCGCGTCGCCTCCGG
>JALYTW010000061.1 GCA_030854075.1 Pseudomonadota bacterium | reverse complement strand
CGCGTGAATGCCTTGCTCGGTGACCTTGTAGCGAACGGTCGTATCTGAACGGCGGCGACTATCGCCCCAAGGTACTAGCCCGCGTTCGCCGCGCGCGTCAGGTTGAGGAACACGTCTTCCAGATCGGCTTCCTTGGTGGTCACGTCGACGATGCCGAGTCCGTCGGCCTGCACCGCGGCGAGGACTTGGCCGGCGTTGACGCGGCCTTTGTGGTAGGTGATTTCGAGGACGCGGTCGCCCTTCAAGACGATTTTTTCGAAGCATGCGGCCTCTGGGGCAGCGGTCAGGTCGCGGTCGACCGTGACCGCGACGATCTTTTCCTGCGCCATGCCGACGAGGTCGCGGGTCGGTTCGTTGGCGATCAGCTTGCCGTGGTTGATGATCGCGATCCGATCGCAGAGTTCCTCCGCCTCCTCGAGATAATGCGTCGTCAGCACGACGGTGACGCCCGCGGCATGGAGGCTGCGGACATAGGTCCAGAGCTGCTGGCGCAATTCGATGTCGACGCCGGCGGTCGGTTCGTCGAGAACGAGGACGGGGGGCGCGTGGACCATCGCCTTGGCGACCATCAGGCGGCGCTTCATCCCCCCCGACAGCGTGCGGGCGTAGGCGTTGGCCTTGTCCTCCAGATGGACCGCGCGGAGCAGCTCCATCGTCCGCCGCTGCGGCTTGGCGACGCCGTAGAGCCCGGCCTGGATTTCGAGCGTCTCGAACGGCGTGAAGAAAGGATCGAACAGGATTTCCTGGTTGACGATGCCGATCGACGCCTTCGCGTTGCGCGGATGCTCGCCGATGTCGAAGCCCCAGATCGACGCGGTGCCGCCGGTCTTGTTGACGAGCCCCGCCAGGATGTTGATCAGCGTCGACTTGCCCGCGCCATTGGGACCGAGGAGGCCGAAGATCTGGCCGCGGGGGACGTCGAACGTTACCTCGTCGAGCGCGCGCTTGCCGCCGGCGTAGGTTTTGGAGAGGGCCTGGATCGAGATGGCGGCTTCGGTGGTCATCGGGCGGGGGATAGGCCCGAGCGTGTGTCGCTTCAATCCTCCCCGCATGCGGGGAGGGGGGCCGCGACGCGAAGCGGCGTGGGGAGGGGGTTCTCTGCCCGCGCCCCGTTTGCGGCGCACCCCTCCACCATGCTGCGCATGGTCTCCCTCCCCGTGGCGGGGAGGATTGTTTGGCGCATGCCACCTTGCTATCGCGCGCTCATGGTACCGCCACCCGAAACCGTCCGCGTCTCCCACCGCCGTGTCGCGTGCGATGGCGCTACCGATATTCCCGGCGGCGCGGCGCTGGGGCATCCGCGGGTGTATCTCGAGATCGACGAGAGCGGCTATGTCGATTGCGGCTATTGCGACCGGCGGTTCATCCTGGTCGGCGGCGCGGCGGACGGGGCGGATCAGTCGCTGCTGCCCGATCACGGGGATGGCGCGGGGCGGTAGGCACTCTATATCCGGGGGATGACGATAGCTTCAGACCCCCGCTCGTTCCTGTATCGCGACACGCTGTCGCCCGACGCCGCGCAGGCGCTGACCGCTGCGGCGCTCGGCAAGGCCGATGACGGCGAACTCTATCTGCAATACAAGAAGTCGGAGGCGTTCGGGTTCGACGACGGGCGGCTGAAGACCGCGAGTTACGACACCACCGCCGGGTTCGGCTTGCGCGCGGTATCGGGCGAGATGACCGCGTTCGCGCACGCCAACGAGCTGTCCGAGGCCGCGATCAAGCGCGCGGGTGAGACGATGGCGCTGATTGAGCCGGGCACCGCCGCGAAGGCACCGCCGCCGCAGGGGACCAATCGCCACCTGTATACCGATGCCGATCCGCTCGACCTGGTGCCGTTCGCGGACAAGGTGAACCTGTGCCAGACGATCGACGCCGCGGCGCGCGCGCGCGATCCGCGGGTGGCGCAGGTGTCGGTGGGATTGAGCGGCACGTGGGCCGTGGTCGAGATCGTCCGCGCCGATGGTTTCGTCGCGACCGACGTGCGGCCGCTGGTGCGCCTCAACGTCCAGATCGTGGTCGAGCAGAATGGCCGACGCGAAACCGGCACGTTCGGGATCGGCGGGCGGTATCTGTACGATTCGCTGTTCGAGCCCGCGACGTGGAACCGCGCGATCGACGAGGCGCTGGCGCAGGCGCTGGTAAACCTCGAATCGGTCGCCGCACCCGCGGGCGAGATGACGGTGCTGCTCGGGCCGGGGTGGCCGGGGATCGTGCTCCACGAGGCGATCGGTCATGGGCTCGAGGGCGACTTCAACCGCAAGGGCACGTCGGCGTTCTCGGGGCGGATCGGCGAACAGGTCGCGGCGCGCGGGATCACGATCGTCGATGATGGCTCGCTGCCCGACCGGCGCGGATCGCTGTCGATCGACGACGAGGGCACCCCGACGCGCGAGACGATCCTGATCGAGGACGGCTTCCTGAAGGGCTATATGCAGGATCGGCTGAACGCGCGGCTGATGGGGGTCGAGCCGACCGGCAATGGTCGCCGCGAAAGCTTTGCGCACGCGCCGATGCCGCGGATGACCAACACTTTCATGAAGGCAGGGCGCGACGATCCCGCCGAATTGCTGAGCCGGGTGAAGCGCGGGATTTTCGCCAAGAGCTTCGGTGGCGGGCAGGTCGACATCGTGTCGGGCAAGTTCGTATTCAGCTGCACCGAGGCGTATCTGGTCGAGAACGGCCGGATCGGCGCGCCGATCAAGGGCGCGACGCTGATCGGCGACGGGCCGACCGTGCTGACCAAGGTGACCGGCGTCGGCAACGACTTCGCGCTCGACGAGGGCATTGGAGTCTGCGGCAAGGGCGGGCAGTCGGTGCCCGCCGGGGTCGGGCAGCCGACGCTGCTGGTCGAAGGGCTGACCGTGGGCGGGACCGCGGCGTAATTCCTCGCACCACCCGTCACCCCGGATTTGGTCCGGGGTCCATGATGCCGCGGGCGCCGCGTTCCTGCCGCTAGCTTACGCCAAGCCGCTCGATGGACCCCGGAACGAGTCCGGGGTGACGTTTGGGTAAGGGGCTTGCCCGATCCCGCCCGGCCTGCGACGCTGACCGTATGCTCAAACCCATATTTATCGGGCTGATCGCTCTTACCCTCGCGTCGCCCGCCGTGGCGCAAAACACCGGCGACCGGACCGAACGGTTGCTCGCCGAACTCGCCGATGCGCCGGGGCCGCCCGGGTTCGAGGAGGATGTCCGCCGGATCGTCGTGCGCGAGGTGAAGCCGCTCGCCGACAGCGTGACCTATGACGGCTTGGGATCGGTGATCGCCAAACAGGGGTCGGCGGGGCCGAAGATCATGCTCGATGCGCATATGGACGAGCTTGGCGGGGTGGTGCGGCGCGTGACGGGAGCCGGGTTCCTGTCGATGCAGATGCTCGGCGGCTGGCTCGACCAGGCGCTGCCCGACCAGCGCTGGATCATCATCGGGTCGAAAGGCCCGGTGCGCGCAGTGACCGGCATCCGCGACATCCACGTCGTTCCCGCCGAGGAGCGGACCCGCGTGTTCCCGCGTGATTCGCTGTATCTCGACGTCGGCGCGAAGACTGCCGCCGAGGTCGCGGCGCTCGGGATCGGGGCGGGCGATCCGGTGGTGCCCGACGCGCCGTTCGCGGCACTCGCCAACGGACGCTATCTGGGCAAGGCGTGGGACGACCGGGTCGGCGTCGCGGTGGTGATCGAGGCGCTGCGGCGGCTCAAGGCGAGCGGCCACCCCAACCAGCTCTACGTCGCGGCGACGGTGCAGGAGGAGGTGGGCCTGCGCGGTGCGCGGACCGCCGCGGACCTGATCAAGCCTGATATCGGGATCGCGATCGAGGGCGGGATCACCGGGGACAGCCCGGGGCGCAATCCCGAGGAGACGCAGGCGGTGCTCGGCGGCGGGCCGGGCATCTTCCTGTATGATTCGAGCGCAATCCCCAATCGCAAGATGGTGGCGTTGGTCGCCGATACGGCGCGGGCGGCGGGGATCCCGCTCCAGCGCGACCTCGTCCAGGGCTATGGCGACGACAGCGCCGCGATCCAGGCGACCGCCGGGGGCGTTCCGACGGTGAACCTCGTCGTGCCGGCGCGTTATACGCATGCGCATAACGGGGTGATCGATCGCGGCGATTTCGATGGCATGGTCGATCTGGTCGTCGCGCTGATCAAGCGGATGGATGAGAAGACGGTCGCGGAATTGCGCGATTTCGCGCCGAAGTGAAAGGTGACCAGTAGCCCGCGATGCTTTTCACCCCATTGCGCGTCGCGTATCTCCGTCCACGCTGTGCGAACGGCCGCCTCGCAAACTCGCGACAAAGTGACTCCCGCGTGTCGCGAAGCGGTGACGATGCCGCTGTCCGTGGTGAGATTGACCTATTTGCGCTTGCCGGAAGCGACGTGATCGTGCTTCGTGCGCGCAGATCATACGCATGGAAATGGGCGGCAATCGGGAGCATCGCCGTGGAGTTCTTTGACCACGTCAGCCAGGATCACCGCGATTTCATCGCGCGACAACCGGTGTTTTTCGTCGCGACCGCCGCCGATGGCACGCGGATCAATTGCAGCCCCAAGGGGATGGACAGCTTTCGCATCCTCGATGACGCGACGGTAGCGTATCTCGATCTCGGCGGATCGGGTAACGAGACGCAGGCGCATCTTACCGCCGACGGGCGGATCACGATCATGTTCTGCGCATTCGACAATCCCGCGCTGGTCCTGCGTATTTACGGCAAGGGTCGCGCGGTATTGCCGCAGGATCGGGGGTTCGAGGAACTTGCCGCGCGGTTCGAGCTGCTCCCGGGGACGCGGCAGATCTTCGTCATCGACGTCGACAGCTTGCAGACGAGTTGCGGCTGGGGGGTGCCGCGGATGGTGCTGGAGAAGGAGCGGCAGACGCTGGTCAAATACCATGCGCAGCAGGAGCCTGACGCCTATCTCACCAAGATGGCCGCGCGGACGCGGAGTATCGACGGGCTGACGGTTCGCCCGCAGACCGTCCTTCCCGCATGAGCTTGGTGGAAGTCGGTCGCTTCGATCGCAACCTTGCCAACATCGTCGCGGGACGGCTCGAATCGGAAGGCATCCCTGCGGTCGTCTTCGATGGCGGTACGAGCATCGCCGATGGCAGTTACCTGCTGATCCCGGTTCGGGTGATGGTCGACGAGGAGGATTTGATCGCCGCAAAGGCCATCGTTGACGCTGCCTAATGCATTTGGCGACAGAGCGCGACTGCCCGCTTTATACGCGCGACTTCAGATGAAAATTATTGGCCGGGTCGATTTTCCGCCGGTGCGTACTTGGCACGAGTGTTGCGATGCAGCATGACGACCAACCGGGGGCACAGATGAAACGAGTCACCGCCATCATCAAACCGTTCAGGCTCGACGAGGTGAGGGAGGCGCTGACCACGTTGGGTGCCGCGGGCATGACGGTGAGCGAGGTCAAGGGCTTCGGACGCCAGCAGGGACAGACCGAAATCTATCGCGGGGCCGAATATAGCACCAACCTGGTCCCCAAAATCGAGATCGAGGAGGTGTGCGCCACCGCACTCGCGGACCGGGTGGTCGACGCGATCCCAACCTCGGCGACCACCAGCGCGATCGGCAATGGCAAGATCTTTGTGCGCGAGGTCGGTCAGGCGGTACGGATCCGCACCGGCGACACCGACGACACCGCGCTGTGAGCGCAGTGGACACAACCGACGACACGAGGGGGACGACGATGACGCATGCGCTCACGACCGTAGGCAAGACTGCGGGAAAAGTTGCGATCGGCGTCGGAGCCGGCGCCGCCTTGTTCCTGGCGCTGCCCGCGTGGGCGCAGGACGCCGCGCTGCAGGCACCCGCTGCCATGCCGAGTCCGCCGACCGTCGACAAGGGCGACACCGCGTGGATGATGACCTCCACCGTCCTCGTTCTGATGATGATCCTGCCGGGTCTCGCGCTGTTCTACGGCGGCCTCACCCGCGCGAAGAACATGCTGGCGACGATGACGCAGATCGGCGCGGTCGCGTGCCTCGCGATGCTGATCTGGGTGATGTGGGGGTACACGATGGTGTTCGGCGACCGTGGCGGCGATGTCATCTCCGGCTTCGGCAAGGCGTTCCTGAGCGGCGTTACCTCGCAATCGACCGCCGCCACCTTCACCGCGGGCGTCGCGATCCCGGAATATGTCTTCATCTGTTTCCAGATGTCCTTCGCCGCGATCACCGTCGCACTCGTGCTCGGGTCGGTCGTCGAACGGATGAAGTTCAGCGCGGTGATGGTGTTCGGCGCGATCTGGCTGACGCTGGTTTATTTTCCGGTCGCGCATATGGTGTGGGCATCGGGCGGGCTGTTCTTCAAGATGGGCGCGCTCGATTTCGCGGGGGGCACCGTGGTGCATATCAACGCGGGCGTGTCGGCGCTGGTTGCGGCGCTGATCCTCGGCAAGCGGATCGGTTATCCGACCGAGCGCATCGTGCCGCATTCGCTGACGATGACGGGTATCGGCACCGGGCTGCTCTGGGTCGGCTGGTTCGGCTTCAACGCCGGATCCGCGCTCGAGGCGAACGGGTCGGCGGCGCTGGCGATGATCAATACCTTCGTTGCCGCCGCGAGTGGTGGCCTCGCCTGGATGGTGATCGAGCGGGCCAACGGCCACAAGGGATCGGCGCTCGGCTTCTGTTCGGGGATCGTCGCGGGGCTGGTCGCAGTAACCCCCGCGGCGGGCAATTCCGGGCCGTTCGGTGCGATCGTCCTCGGCGCCATCGCTTCGGTCGTCTGCTATTACGCGGTATCGTTCCTGAAGCCCCGGCTCGGCTACGACGACGCACTCGACGCGTTCGGCATCCATGGCATCGGCGGGATGATCGGCGCGATCGGGACGGGCATCGTCTATGCGCCATCGCTCGGCGGGCCGGGCCAGGCGGGCTTCGACATGGGGAATCAACTCGTCGTCCAGCTCGCGACGGTCGGTGCGACGATCGTCTGGGCAGCGGTCGGTACGACCGTCGCGATCTATGTCGCCAAGGCGGTTACCGGCCTCCGGGTCAGCCCAGACGTTGAGCGCGAAGGTCTCGACCTCGGCGAACACGGCGAGCGCGCCTATAACTGATCGGGCG
>JALYTW010000045.1 GCA_030854075.1 Pseudomonadota bacterium | reverse complement strand
GCCGATCGCAGAGCTGTCGGGGGGCGAGCGCGCCCGCGTCCTGCTCGCGCGGGTGCTGGCGGGCGAGCCGCGCTGGCTGCTCGCCGACGAGCCGCTCGCCAGTCTCGATCCCGCGCACCAGATCGATATTCTGACGCGGCTGCGCGCGGTCGCGGCGGGGGGCAGCGGGGTCGCGATCGTGCTCCACGACATCGTCCAGGCGGGGCGGGTCGCCGATGACGTACTGGTATTGAAGGAGGGGCGCGTCGCGGCGTTCGGCGCCGCTGCCCAGGTGCTGACCCCCGCCGTCCTCGAACCCGTATTCGACGTCGCGTTCGGAACCCTTCCCGGTGCTCATCCGATCTGCATACCGATCGGGCGGCTTGGCCGCTGACACCTCGCGCCCTATGTGGCAGGGTAATTAAATTACAACGCGGAGTCGGCACCGGCCCGCTGGAGGAGAGCGTGATGCGCATCATCGACCATCATATCGCGGGCTATTCGGGCGGCGCTGGAAGTGGAGCGGGGGGCGGACGGAAATCAGACATTTTCAATCCCAACACCGGCGAAGTTCAGGCGCAAGTGTCGCTCGGCACTAGAGCAGACCTCGACGCGGCGGTGGCGGCGGCACAACGGGCGCAGCCGGGCTGGGCCGCGACCAACCCGCAGCGCCGCTCGCGCGTCATGTTCGAATACAAGCGACTGGTCGAAGCGAACATCGACGAACTCGCGCACATGCTGTCATCCGAACACGGCAAGGTGCTTGCCGACAGCCGCGGCGACGTCCAGCGCGGGCTCGACGTGATCGAATTCGCCTGCGGCATCCCCCACGTGCTGAAGGGCGAATATTCGCAGGGCGCAGGGCCGGGAATCGACGTCTATTCGATGCGCCAGCCGCTCGGCATCGGCGCCGGGATCACCCCGTTCAACTTCCCTGCGATGATCCCGATGTGGATGTTCGGGGTCGCGATCGCGGTCGGCAATGCGTTCATTCTCAAGCCGTCGGAACGCGATCCGTCGGTGCCGCGCCGTCTGTCCGAACTGATGACCGAAGCGGGCGCGCCAGAGGGCATCCTGCAGTGCGTCCAGGGCGACAAGGAGATGGTCGATGCGATCCTCGATCATCCCGCGATTGCCGCGATCAGCTTCGTCGGATCGTCCGACATCGCGCATTACGTCTACAAACGCGGGGTCGAGAACGGCAAGCGCGTCCAGGCGATGGGCGGTGCGAAGAACCACGGCATCGTGATGCCCGACGCCGACCTCGACCAGGTCGTCGCGGACCTCTCAGGCGCGGCATTCGGCTCGGCGGGTGAGCGCTGCATGGCGCTGCCCGTCGTCGTGCCGGTCGGTGACAAGACCGCCGACGCGCTCCGCGAAAAACTGATCCCCGCGATCGACGCGTTGCGGGTGGGCGTGTCGACCGACAATGACGCGCATTATGGCCCGGTCGTCAGCGCGCAGCATCGCGAGCGGATCGAAAAGTGGATCCAGACCGGGGTCGACGAGGGTGCGGAGCTCGTCGTCGATGGCCGCGGGTTCGAGCTGCAGGGGCATGAGAAGGGGTTCTTCATCGGGCCGTCGCTGTTCGATCACGTGACCCCCGAGATGAGCGCGTACAAGGAAGAGATTTTCGGCCCCGTCCTCCAGATCGTCCGCGCTAAGGATTTCGAAGAAGCGGTGCGGCTGCCGAGCGACCACCAATATGGCAACGGCGTCGCGATCTTCACGCGCAACGGCCACGCCGCGCGCGAATTCGCTGCGCGGGTCAATGTCGGGATGGTGGGCATCAACGTGCCGATTCCGGTGCCGGTTGCCTATCACACCTTCGGCGGCTGGAAGCGCAGCGCGTTCGGCGACACCAACCAGCACGGCATGGAGGGGGTGAAGTTCTGGACCAAGGTCAAGACCGTCACCCAGCGCTGGCCCGACGGCAGCGTGGGCGTCGACGACGCCGCCAACGCGTTCGTCATTCCGACGATGGGGTGAGCGCGATGCGGGGAATCATCCTGACGATGGCGGTGCTGGCGCTCTCGGCGTGCGGGTCGAACGACGCCGGGGGCAACAACAGCAGCGACGCCGAGAGCACTGGTGCGATGTCCCAGCCCGCAGTCCCTGCCACGCTACAGCTGGACAAGGGCGAACAGGTCGTACCGATCGCAACGCCCTCGCCCTCGCCGATCTCCTCGATCCCCGCGGCGTTCCAGGGTCGATGGGGGATGGTGCCCGAGGATTGCAATCCAAAGCGTGCCGACAACAAGGGTCTGATGACGGTCGCCGCCGACCGCCTGACCTTCTATGAATCGCGCGCGACGATCGGCTCGCTGCACCAGGTCACGCCGACTAAGTTGACGGGAACGCTGGATTACACCGGCGAAGGCCAGACGTGGAAGAAGGCGACATCGCTGACGCTCCAGGATGCGGGCAAGACGCTGGTCCGCGAGGAGACCGACCCCGCGGACGCCTCGACCTACTCCAAATGTCCCGCCTGAACGGAAATCCATGACCGACCAGTTTTCCCTCACTGCCGAGCAGCGCGAGATCCAGGATCTGGCGCGGCGCTTCACCGCCGATCGGATCACGCCGAACGCCGCCGAATGGGATGAAAAGCATATTTTCCCGCGCGCCGTGATCAAGGAGGCGGCCGAACTCGGCTTCGCGTCGATCTACGTCAGCGAGGACAGCGGGGGGATCAACCTCGGGCGGCTCGAGGCGGCGCTGATCATGGAAGCGATGGCCTATGGCTGTCCCTCGACCAGCGCGTTCATCAGCATCCACAACATGGCGAGCTGGATGATCGACCGGTTCGGGGCGGCGGCGGTGAAGGAGAAATATCTCCCCAGTCTCGTCACGATGGACCGGATCGCGAGCTATTGCCTGACGGAGCCCGGATCGGGCTCCGACGCCGCCGCGCTCAAGACCAAGGCGGTCAAGGACGGCGACGACTGGATCGTGACCGGCACCAAGCAGTTCATCAGCGGCGCTGGCGAGAACGAGGTCTATGTCACGATGGTCCGCACCGGGGAGGACGGGCCGAAGGGCATTTCCTGCCTGGTGATCGAAAAGGACATGCCCGGCGTCAGCTTCGGCGCGAACGAAAAGAAATTGGGCTGGCATTCGCAGCCGACCCGGCAGGTGATGTTCGACAATGTCCGCGTGCCGGGCGAGAATCTCGTCGGCGGGCTCGGCGAGGGGTTCCGGATCGCGATGATGGGATTGGACGGCGGGCGGCTCAACATCGGTGCGTGCTCGCTCGGCGGTGCGCAGCGGTGCCTCGACGAGGCGATCAGCTATACCAAGGACCGCAAGCAGTTCGGGACCGCGATCGCGGAGTTCCAGAACACCCAGTTCATGCTCGCCGACATGGCGACCGAATTGGAGGCGGCGCGTGCGCTGCTCTACATCGCCGCGGCGAAGGTCACCGCCAACGCCCCCGACAAGACGCGGTTCGCGGCGATGGCGAAACGGCTCGCGACCGACACCGGATCAAGCGTCGTCGACCGCGCGCTGCAACTGCATGGCGGATACGGCTATCTGCAGGATTACCCGATCGAACGCTTCTGGCGCGACTTGCGGGTGCATTCGATCCTGGAGGGGACCAACCAGGTCATGCGGATGATCGTCGGACGCGACCTGATCCGGCAATGAGCGAGGTTCTGACCCAGACCGATGGCACCGTCGGCCGGCTGCGATTGAAT
>JALYTW010000037.1 GCA_030854075.1 Pseudomonadota bacterium | reverse complement strand
CCGCTCGTCCCCGCGGCCCCAGCTGCGCCCGTCATCGACGCGGCGTCGGGCAAGCCGATCCACCGCGTTATCATCCGGCGCGTCGACAACGATGGCAAGGTGACGACCACCCCAAGTGACCGCGGCGCCGATTCCGCGATGAGTGACGCCGACGCCGATGCGATGGTGGCCCGCGCGCTGGCGCAGGCGCTCGAGGTCAGCGAACGCACCTGCCCCAACTCCGCGGTGGGCGACGAGCGCCGCCTCGTCCTCCACGCCGAGAAGGGGACGAAGAAGATCATGGTGATCTGCACCAACCGCATCGAGGCCGTAGCCGCCAATGCCGCGAGGACGCAGGCCAACGCCGCCGACATCCAGCGGCACGCGATGCAGACCGCGCTGGCGAGCATCGACACCGCGCGTGCGAGCATCACCGCCGACCGCAATTTGACCGAGGCGCAGCGCAAGAAGGCACTCGCCGGGCTCGACCAGGCGGTGGCCGAGATGCGCGCCGAGTTGGGCAAGGACTAGGGCGACTGAGGTCCGGCGGCGCGCCGGGGTCGATCCCTGACGCGCCGCCGCCCTTGCGTCGCGCGCGGCGAGCGGCCATCTCCGCGCGATGGCTGAGCATCCGACCGGCATAGCGATCCAGCTCGAGCCGCTCGTGGCGAGGGTGCTCGCGCCCAACCCCTCGCCTTACACCGGCACGGGCACCCAGACGCATATCGTCGGAACAACCGACGTGGCGGTGATCGATCCCGGCCCCGCCGACCCGGCGCACATCGGCGCGTTGCTCGCCGCGATCGGGGGACGCCCGGTGAGCGCGATCGTCATCACCCATCATCATCGCGATCACAGCCCCGGCGCGCGCCCGCTCAGCCTCGCGACCGGCGCGCCGATCGTTGGAGCGGCGGCCTTTTCCTTGAGTGATGACGGCCCGCGCGCCGACGCCTCGTTTGACGCCGATTATCATCCCGACCGCGTGCTGGCCGAGGGTGACGCGGTGAGCGGCGGCGGCTGGACGCTCGAAGCAATCGCGACCCCGGGACACACCTCGAACCATCTCGCGTTTGCGCTGCCGGAGACGAAAGCGTTGTTCTCGGGCGACCATGTGATGGGGTGGTCGACCACGGTGGTGTCACCTCCCGACGGTGACATGGCGGCGTATATCGCGAGCCTCGATAAGCTGATGGGGCGCGACGATCGGGTCTATTATCCGGGGCATGGTGATCAGGTCGACCGCCCGCAGCGATTGGTGCGCGGGTTGCTCGGTCATCGCAGGCAGCGCGAGGGGCAGATCGTACGGCTGCTCCGCGAAAGCCCGCGCGACATCGCGGCGATGGTGGAACGGATGTATGTCGGGCTCGACCCGCGGCTCGTGCCGGCCGCGGAGCGATCGGTGCTCGCGCATCTCCATGATCTGCGCGCGCGGGACATCGCTTCGGCGGAGACCGATGAAGGATTGGGGGGCGTGTGGACAATCGTCGGCTGATCGCGATCGTCGTCGGCGCGCTTGCTGCGGTGTTGGTCGTGACCGCGGCGGTGATCGGTTATCGGACTTACACCGAGCGCTATGTCGTCAAGGCAGACGACGGCCTTGCGGTCGCGCAAGTTGTCGAGGCGACGATAACCGGGGCGAGCGACCTCAAGGTCAGCACGCTATCGGGCACCGTCCAGAGCACCGCGAGCGACACCCGCGGCCTGGGCCTGCTCACCTCGAGCCGCGTGATCAAGGCACCGTTCGCGGTCGAATATTTCGTTGATGTCTCCGGGCTCGATGCGCGCGATTTCGACTGGGATGCCGCGACACGGACGCTGATCGTCAACGCCCCCGCGGTCCGCGTCGGCGCGGCCAACATCGACGAAGCGCGCACCTATCTCGACAAGACGACCGGCGTCTTCGTGACGCGGGGCGCGATGACCGCGCTCCAGCGCCAGGCATCCGCGCGCGCGGATCGGGTCGCGGCGGCGGAAGCGCGCAAGCCCGAGCGGATCGCGCAGGCGGAAGCGAATGCGCGCCGATCGCTGGCTGCGTTGTTTCGCGGTCCGCTCGCGGCGGCGGGGCTCAACGCCAAGGTGGTGGTGCGATTCGCGAACGACCCGCGGCGCGATGGGGAGCGTTGGGATGCCAGCCGTTCGCTGGAACAGGTGCTCGCCAACCGACGCTGACGCGGCCCCCGATTGAGCGGGCCGTATAATTGTGATAACGGCTACGCAACGAATATCCGGGGAGGGCTTTCATGGCCACCATCGCCGATTCGCACCTTAATCCGCTCGCCCGCGAGCGGCTGTTCTTCTTCGTCATGGCGCTTGCGATCGCCGCCACCGTGGTCAGCGGATTTTCGCTGCAATTGGCGATGCATCGTTCGACCTTCGCCTCGCCATGGTGGGTGCATGTTCATGGGCTGACCTTCATGGGCTGGCTCGGGATATACCTCAACCAGAACTGGCTCGCGTGGCGCGGCGACATCGTAAGGCACCAGCGGCTCGGGCGGATCGCGGCGGGGTATGTCGGATGGATGGTGCTCGTCGGTCTCAGCGTGAATACCATCGCGGCAATCCAGCATCGTATCCCGCCGTTTTTCGAAACCAATGTGTTCCTTGTCATGGACTGGCTGACGGTGATCGTCTTTGCCGGGCTGACGTGGGCAGCGGTGCGGTTGCGCGGGCGCACCGATTGGCACCGCCGGTTGATGCTGTGCGGTGCGATCCAGGTGATGACTCCCGGGATCGGGCGACTGCTACCGCTACCGCTGATGGGAACATGGCTGTTGTGGGGCATCTGGGCAGCGCTGCTGCCGTTCATAGGAGCGGCGGCGATCTATGACCTCAGGACGCGCGGCAGGGTTCATCCCGCCTATCTGATCGGCTTCGGTGCGATCACGCTGGCGGTTGCGGTGATGCGCCCGCTAGCGTTTTCGCCACCGATGCTCGCGCTCACCCGTTACCTCGTGGGTTGATCGGATTCCGTCGCGGGGCCATGTGACCCCCAGCAACGGGAGCAAGCCAATGGACGCGCGCAACGGTATCGGCGGAACGCTGGCAGGGCTCGACCTGCGTGCGGAGATCGATCGACTCCGCACGGAGCGCAACGCCGTTATCTTGGCGCATTACTATCAGAGGCCGGAGATTCAGGATCTGGCCGATTTCGTCGGTGACAGCCTCGATCTCAGCCGCAAGGCCGCCGATACCGGTGCCGATGTCATCGCGTTCTGCGGCGTGCGGTTCATGGCCGACACCGCCAAAATCCTAAGCCCCGAGAAAATTGTGGTATTGCCCGACATGGACGCGGGGTGCAGCCTCGAGGACAGCTGCCCGCCCGATCAGTTCAAGGCATTCCGCGAGGCGCATCCCGATCACATCGCGCTGACCTACATCAACTGCTCGACCGAGGTGAAGGCGCTCAGCGACGTGATCGTCACGAGTTCGTCGGCGGAAAAGATCCTGAGCCAATATCCGCCCGAGCAGAAGATCATCTTCGGCCCCGACAAGAATCTTGGCGGCTATCTGGTCCGCAAGACCGGGCGCGAGATGCTGCTGTGGCCGGGGGTGTGCATCGTCCACGAGGCGTTCAGCGAAACCGAACTGCTCAAGCTCAAGGCGCAGCATCCCGGAGCCCCGGTCGCGGCGCATCCAGAATGCCCCGCGGTGATCCTCGATCATGCCGACTATATCGGATCGACGAGCGGCATTCTTGCCTATGCCAAGGACTTTTCGGGCGATACGCTGATCGTCGCAACCGAGCCGCACATCATCCACCAGATGGAAAAGGCGCTGCCCAGCAAGAATTTCATTGGTGCGCCGGGGGCGGACGGCAACTGCAACTGCAATATCTGCCCGTATATGGCGCTCAATACGCTGGAGAAACTGTACGTCGCGCTCCGCGATCTGGAGCCGCGGATCGAGATCGAGGAGGGGCTTCGGCTCCGCGCCAAGAAGAGTCTCGACGCGATGCTCGCGATGGCATCGGCGACGGT
>JALYTW010000024.1 GCA_030854075.1 Pseudomonadota bacterium | reverse complement strand
GCCTTGTCGAGGTGAACCAGCGCGCGGCAGATATGGTATTCCACAGTAGCGACGCTGATTCCAAGTCGTCGCCCGATCTCGGAATAGGTCAGCTCATCAACCCTGTGCAGCAGGAAAACCTCGCGCGTTCGAGGCGTGAGGGCGGAGACCGCCTCGCAATAGAGCCGCATCAAGTCTTGGGCCTCGATCGCCTGCTCCTGCGCTGGTGCGACGGGAGGCAGCAAAGCTTCTTGAAGTGGGATGCAGTCGGACGGCCTACAGCGCGCCCGCCGCGCGCCGTCGATTTCGAGGTTTCGGAGCACGCGCTGGAGATAGGCGTCGGGCGATCGCAAGGCGTCGGGTGCGCGTAACGATGCCAATCGCTCGAAGGCATCCTGTAGAAGATCGGCCGCAGCTTCCGCGTCGCGCAGACGCTTGCGTAGTCGCCGAGACAGGCGCGGACCGTCTCGCCGAAATAGATCAGCCAGCCAGGAGTTATCTGTCGAAGCAGCTGCTTGGCTGAGATCCTCAGCCACGACATTGATGACCGTACGCGCGCCACGGAAGCGCAATCGAATTGGGAAAGGACATGGTCGCCTCGAACCGGAGCAGGGCAGCCGCGATGGGCAATCCGGATCTCCCGGCTTGCGACCAAGCGTCGCAGTCCATGACTGCGCACTGCATCTTGCCACCGGACCCTCAGGGTCGAGCGCATGTGAATTATGGCAGAGCCAGCGGCCAGAAACGCCAACCACGTGACCTGCATGCACAGTATGCCGCCGCTCAGGGATGGACGCAAGTACGGCAGGGAACCGCCCGCGTGGCTCGCTCGAAATCATCCCTGGCTAGTGTGGCAACGCTTTCCACGAGGCCTGTTTTCGACGGCCTTCTTGCCTAGAATTCTGTTGTCGTTATTGTTGCTCTTGGTGATTGCTCGGAAAAGTTTGAGCTTGGACGCCAACTGTTTGGGTGCCCGCTTCGAGTCCTCTTCTGGGCTTCGCGGACGCTTTCTAGGGTGAACACCGTGGCTGCGAATGCGTAATATCTCACCCCAACAAAGGAACCCTACTGTCACACTCGGGCGGATAGCCAGTTGCGATAACGTCCGATTCCCTTCACCCGCTCCATTTTCCGCGCGATGCGCACGATCTGCTCGCGGTATTGCACAGGGAATTTGGTGTGATTGATCGATTGATCGCAAGCATGGCGGTCATGCTGGTCGGAACCGGCGTCGCCAGCGCGCAGGCGCGCGATCCGGGGGCCGACGCGACCGTCAGCTACGACCTCCGCTTCGCCAACGCCGCGCATCACGAAGCACGGATTGCGGTCACCTATCGCGACCTGAAGCCGGGACCGGTCGAATTTCGGATGGCGCGCTCATCGCCGGGCCGGTACGCGCTCCACGAATTCGCCAAGAACGTTTATTCGGTCGCTGCGACCGATGCTGCTGGCAAGCCGCTCGCGATCCAGCGGACCGATCCCTATAGCTGGACGATCCCCGCGCATCGCGGCACCGTCACGGTGACGTATACGCTCTATGGCGATCATGGCGACGGCACCTACGCGCAGATCGACCAGACCCACGCGCATCTCAACATGCCCGCAACGATGATGTGGGCGCGCGGCTATGACGACCGTGCGATCCGGGTCACCTTCCATCCGCTCGATCCAACCTGGAAGATCGCAACCCAGTTGCCCCCCAGCGCGGGCAGCGCCGAAATCTTCTGGGCACCCAACCGCCAGTATCTGATGGACAGCCCGACCGAACTGTCCGCGTTCCAGCTCCGGACCTGGCCGCTCGTGGCGAAGGGAAGAACCTACACGATCCGCCTCGCGGTCCACAGCCAGGACACCGCCGCCGACGTCGATCGTTTTGCCGACAAGGCGAAGCGTGTGATCGCACAGCATTTCGCGCTGTTCGATGGCCCGCCCGCCTATGATTTCGGGGCCTATACCTTCATCGCGGACTACATGCCGCAGATTAGCGGCGACGGGATGGAGCATCGCAATTCGACGATGATCAGCCAGCCCCGGTCGCTCAAGGACGCCGATTTCGCGCAGATCGACACGCTGAGCCACGAATTCGTCCATGGCTGGAACGTCGAACGGCTGCGTCCGCGCGGGCTCGAACCGTTCGACTTCACACGGGCCAATCCGACGCCGTCATTGTGGTTCGCCGAAGGGTTCACGCAATATTACGGCCCGCTGCTGATCCACCGCGCGGGCGAAAAGTCACTCGACGATTATCTGAAGGGGCTCGGCGGTACGCTGAGCGGCGTCGTCAATTCGCCCGCGCGCCGCTACGGCTCGCCGCAGGAGATGAGTCTGCGCGCGCCGTTCGTCGACGCCGCGCAGTCGATCGATCCGGTCAACGGCACGATCTTCCTGTCCTATTACCCTTATGGCGCGGTGATCGCGCTGGCGCTCGATCTGTCGCTGCGCGAGCGGTATCCGGGGCTATCGCTCGATTCCTTCATGCGGCACATGTGGGCGCGCAACGGCGTCGAGCAGATCGATTACGCCCCCGCCAAACCCTATGCGCCCGACGATCTGGAGGCGGGGCTCGCCGAACTGACCAAGAACCCGGCTTTCGCGCGTGCTTTTTTCGCGGCAAATGTCCGTAGCAGTTCATTGCCCGACTTCGCACCACTCCTCGCGCCCGCCGGATTGACGCTGCGGCGTGCCCATGCCGCGGGGGCATGGCTTGGTGCGACCCGCGTCAAGTCGGTCGATGGCGCGCTGATGCTCGATGCAATCCCCGCGCCCGAAACCCCGCTCTACCGCGCCGGGGTCGACCGCGGTGATATGGTGGTCAGCCTTGGCGGTAAACCGCTCGCGACACCCGACGACTGGGCCGCAGCGCTGGCGGCGGCGAGGGTCGGCACGCCCGTGACGCTCGCGTATCGCAATCGCACCGGCAACCATAGCGCAATGCTGACCCCGCTGGCCGACCCTACAATGGAGATCGTCCGCTCCGAAACGCTCGGCACCCCCCTGACGCCCGCCCAGCAGACCTTCCGCGCCGCTTGGCTCGGCACTGCGAACTGAGCGACCGAACCGAACCGCTGCACAAGGATATCTCATGAAGTTTGACGACGTCGTCCTCGGCCGACGGAGCATCCGCGGCTACACGCCCGACCCCGTGCCCCGCGCGCTGATCGAAGAAATTATCGCGCTGGCGATGCGCGCGCCGTCATCGATGAATACCCAGCCGTGGAATTTCTATGTCGTTACCGGCGAACCATTGGACCGGATCCGTGCGGGCAATACGGACCGGATGGTCGCTGGTGTCCCGCAATCGCGCGAGTTTCGCACCGGCCAGGCGTTTGCCGGGCATCATCGCGATCGCCAGATCGGGGTCGCCAAGCAGCTGTTCGCCGCGATGGGAATTGCGCGCGACGACAAGGACCAGCGCCAGGACTGGGTGCTGCGCGGGTTCCGCCAGTTCGACGCCCCGGTGTGCGTCATCGTCACCTATGATCGTGTGCTGGACGGCAGCGACGACACCCCGTTCGACTGCGGTGCAGTGGCGACCGCGCTGGTCACCGCTGCGTGGTCGCGCGGGCTGGGGACCGTGATCAACAGCCAGGGGATCATGCAGTCGCCGGTCGTGCGCGAACATGCGGGGATCGCGGACGATCAGGTCATCATGAAGAGCATCGCGCTCGGCTGGCCCGACGAGAGCTTCCCCGCCAACGCGGTCGTCTCAGAGCGCAAGACCGTCGCCGAGGCAGCGGTGTTCGTCGGATTCGATGAATGACCGCGACTTCCCGCCAAGCGCTGGCGATTGGCAATCTCATTGACATCGCGGTCAGCTGAGTCGGGGAACGGCGCGAGCATCATGGCGGCGAATTAACGCAGCTGGCTATCCTTGCTGCCGCGTCGGTTGAACCCCACCGCCTTCAGGCCGCTGTCGCGTTGCGCCTGGCAAGTCACGCAGGTGCGGACCCCCGGCAATGCCCGTCGGCGCGCCTCGGGGATCTCATCGCCGCAGGTGGCGCAATAGGGCTCGCTGTCGCCAGTCGGCATCTGCGATCGCGCGAACAACACCGCATCCGTGACCGTATCGTCGATCTGATCCTGAATCGCGCCATCCCGCGCCCAACCGCCAGCCATTTTTTCTTATCCCTGCAAGTGGTTACCGTCATCGATATGGAGATTGTGGCGCGATTTTCCAGCCGCTGGCTTGGTCGTCCGGTTATCCGTTCGCGGTTCACAACAGCAGACACACGCGCCCCGATCCGGCTACACGGACCGGATGACCGAAACCGAGTTTATCGCCGCGCTCCGCGATCTCCCGCTCCATTCCGCGGCGCGCGCGCTCGGCGACGATACGGCGACGCTTGGGGGGATGGTCGTCACCACCGACACGCTGGTCGAGGGGGTGCATTTTCTCGGCCACGACCCCGCCGCCGATGTAGCGTGGAAACTGGTTGCGACCAATCTCTCCGATCTCGCTGGCAAAGGATCCATGCCGATCGGGGTGCTGCTTAATTACCCCTTGTCCGACACCGCGTGGGATCGAGAGTTCCTCGAAGGGCTGAGCGACGTCCTCCGCACGCACGACTGCCCGCTGGTCGGTGGTGATACCGTGTCGCTGCCCGCGGGGGCACCGCGGGTCCTGACGGTCACCGCGTTCGGCGAGCTCAGCCCGGCACCACCGCGGTCGGGGGCGCTGGCGGGCGACCAGCTGTGGATCACGGGCACGATCGGCGACGCTGGCGCGGGGCTCGCGATCGCACAGGGGACCGACGGACCCGCCGCGTTGCTCGCGCGCTATCGACGGCCGACTCCGCGGCTTGCCGAGGGCAAGCGGATCGCGCGGATCGCGCATGCGATGATGGACGTGTCCGATGGCCTGCTGATCGATGCCCAGCGAATGGCTGCGGCAAGCGGATTGGCCGTGACCATCGACCTCGCCCTTGTGCCGCTGTCATCCGACTATCTTGCCTGGTCGGGAGACCGGATGGCGGCGGCGACCGCGGGCGACGATTACGAACTGCTCTTCGCGGGCCCCCCCACGTTCGTGCCGCCGAGCGTTGCGACCTTGATCGGAAGGTTCAGCGCGGGGTCAGGGCTGACGCTGACCGACAACGGCGCGCCGATCCCCCTGCCCGCGCGACTTGGCTTCGACCATGGGGCCGTTGCCTCCTAAGTCGCGCTTGCCAGCCGGGGTTCGCCCTCTATACCCTCGCTAACTGAGACGCCGACCGGGCAACCCGGCGGCCTCGATGCACAAGGGGAAGGATGTTCATGACCACGGTCTACATCGCCATGATCTGCGGCCTCATTGCCGTGATCTACGGCTTCGTCACGAGTCAGCAGGTGCTGCGCGCATCGCCCGGCAACGAGCGCATGCAGGACATCGCCGCCGCGATCGCGGAGGGCGCCAAGGCCTATCTTGGTCGCCAGTACCGCACCATTGCGATCGTCGGCGTCGTCGTTGCGATCCTGGTGGCCGTGTTTCTCGGACCGATTTCGGCCGGTGCATTCGCGGTCGGCGCGATCCTGTCGGGGGTCACCGGATTCATCGGCATGAACGTTTCGGTCAAGGCCAACGTCCGCACCGCGGAAGCCGCGCGCACCTCGCTCCAGGGCGGACTCACCATGGCGTTCCGTTCGGGCGCGGTGACGGGTATGCTCGTCGCGGGCCTCGGCCTCCTCGCGATCACCGTTACCTTCTGGGGGCTCATCACCTTCGGTCACTACGACCTCGCGGTGGGCGCTGATCGCCGCGTGATCGTCGATACGCTCGTTGCCTTGGCGTTCGGCGCATCGCTCATCTCGATCTTCGCGCGCCTCGGCGGCGGGATCTTCACCAAGGCCGCCGATGTCGGTGCCGATCTGGTCGGCAAGGTCGAGGCAGGGATCCCCGAGGACGACCCCCGCAACCCCGCCACGATCGCGGACAACGTCGGCGACAACGTCGGCGATTGCGCGGGTATGGCCGCCGACCTGTTCGAAACCTATGTCGTCACGATCGGCGTCACGATGGCGTCGATGGCGCTCCTGCTCCCCAACGCCGACGCGCTGTTCGCGCTGATGTCGCTGCCGCTGCTCGTCGGCGGGGTGTGCATCGTCACCTCGATCATCGGCACCTATATGGTCCGCCTGGGTGGCGGCACGATCATGGGCGCGCTCTATAAGGGGTTCTGGACGACCGTCGTTCTCTCGATCCCCGCAATCTATTTCGCGACCCACTATGTCGTCGGCGACATGAACGCAGCGCTCGGCGGATCGGCGGCACTCGGCAACCTGGGTGACGGGCTTTCCCCCGCGGCAGTCGCAGGCAGCACCGCGCTGACCTTCACCGGCATGGGTCTCTTCTGGTGCATGATGATCGGGCTCGCGCTCACCGGCGCGCTGGTGTGGATCACCGAGTACTACACCGGCACCAACTATCGCCCGGTCAAATCGATCGCCAAGGCCAGCGTCACCGGCCACGGCACCAACGTCATCCAGGGCCTCGCGATCAGCCTCGAAAGCCCCGCGCTTCCCACCATCGTCATCTCGATCGCGGTGATCGCGACCTACCAGCTGGCCGGGATCATCGGCATCGCGTTCGGCGCCACCAGCATGCTCGCGCTCGCCGGCATGGTCGTCGCCCTGGACGCCTACGGTCCGGTCACCGACAACGCGGGCGGCATCGCCGAGATGGCGGGCCTGCCCGACGACGTCCGCCAGCGCACCGACGCACTGGATGCGGTCGGCAACACCACCAAGGCGGTGACCAAGGGCTATGCGATCGGGTCCGCCGCGCTCGCTGCCCTCGTGTTGTTCGGCGCATACACCACCGATCTCGGGATCTACTTTCCCGATGTCACGGTGAACTTCAGCCTCTCCAACCCCTATGTCATCGTCGGCCTGCTGCTCGGTGCGCTGCTGCCCTTCAGCTTCGGCGCATTCGGCATGACCGCAGTGGGCCGCGCCGCGGGTGCGGTGGTCGAGGACGTCCGCGCTCAATTCCGCGACAATCCCGGGATCATGGAGGGGACGGTACGCCCCAACTATGCGCGCACCGTCGACCTTGTTACCAAGGCCGCGATCAAGGAAATGATCGTGCCCAGCCTGCTCCCGGTGCTGACCCCGATCGTGGTGTATTTCGTGATTCTCAGCGTCTCGGATCAGGCGAGCGCCTTCGCGTGTCTCGGCGCGTTGCTGCTCGGGGTGATCGTCTCGGGTCTGTTCGTCGCGATCTCGATGACGAGCGGCGGCGGCGCGTGGGACAACGCCAAGAAATATATCGAGGACGGCAATTACGGCGGCAAGGGGTCGGAGGCGCACAAGGCCGCGGTGACGGGCGACACGGTAGGCGATCCATATAAGGACACGGCAGGCCCCGCGGTGAACCCGATGATCAAGATCACCAACATCGTGGCGCTGCTGCTGCTCGCGGCGCTGGCGGCCCATACCGGCGCGGGTTGAAGCTGGGGGAAGACCGAGGAGTAGCCGCAGCGGGATGCAGTATCTCGACCAAAGCGACAATTGTCGACAGCGATGCATCGCTGAGCGGCGACAAGGTGGAGGAATGCCGCAACGGGTGCGACATTCTGGTCACCGATCTCGTTGAGCGGATTTGCAGACGAGGCATGCACACAATGCAAGGGAGCGGCGACAGAATGAAGAGCTGGAAGAGCTGGCATCGGCCGAGCTTGGGGCCGAAGGGCAGTCTGACTGGGGGGCTCGGCGTGGCGTTGGCGCTGGCGGCTTGCGCAGGGGCGAACGATCGACCCCAAACCGCGAGCGGCAAGGACACGAGCGCTGCCGCGGTCTCGGCACGGCGCTATGCGCGCGATCCGTACCCGTCGACGTATCACGCCTATCCCGGCGTGCCGACGGTGGTGCGCAACGTCACGATTTTCGACGGCGAGGGCGCGCGGATCGACAACGGCCAGGTGCTGTTCGCCGACGGCAAGATCGTCGCGGTCGGACAAAGCGTCGAAGCGCCGACAGGAGCCACGATCATCGACGGCACCGGCAAATACCTGACCCCCGGAATCATCGACGTCCACAGTCATTTGGGCGATTACCCGTCTCCCGGGGTCCGTGCATTGTCAGATGGTAACGAGGCGACCAGCCCCGTCACCGCCGATGTCTGGGCCGAACACAGCGTCTGGCCGCAAGACCCAGGCTTCGGGCGTGCGCTGGCGAACGGCGGGGTCACGACGCTGCAGATCCTGCCCGGCTCCGCCAATCTGTTCGGCGGGCGCTCGGTGGTTCTCAAGAACGTTTACGCGCGCACGACGCAGGGCATGAAATTCCCCGGTGCGCCCTATGGCCTGAAGATGGCGTGCGGCGAGAACCCCAAACGCGTCTATGGCGCGAAGGGTCGCGAGCCGTCGACCCGGATGGGCAATATTGCGGTCGACCGTCAAACCTGGGCGAAGGCCCGCGCCTATGATCGCAAATGGACCAAGTATGAAAAAGAGGGTGGCGATCCGCCCGATCGCGATATCGGGATGGATACGCTGCGCGGCGTGCTCGACGGCGAAATCCTGGTCCACAACCATTGCTACCGTGCCGACGAGATGGCCAACGTCATCGATATGGCCAAGGAGTTCGGCTACCATGTTACCGCGTTCCACCACGCGGTCGAGGCGTACAAGATCGCCGATCTGCTGAAGGAAAACGGCGTGTGCGCCGCGGTCTGGGCGGACTGGTACGGGTTTAAGATGGAGAGCTTCGATGGGATCGGCGCGAACCTGGCGCTGCTGCAAAAGGCCGGAACCTGCGCGATGATCCACTCGGACGACGAGAACGGCATCCAGCGGCTGAACCAGGAAGTTGCCAAGGTACTCTCGTCGGCGAAGCACGCGGGCATTCCGATTTCGGACGCGGTCGCGTGGGAATGGCTGAGCTACAACCCTGCCAAGGCGCTCGGCATCGCCGACCGGACCGGCAGCCTGAAGCCCGGCAAGATGGCGGACGTCGTGCTGTGGAACGGCTATCCGTTCAGTGTCTACACCCGGCCAGAGAAGGTGTGGGTCGATGGCGCGCTGCTCTATGATGCGAACAACCCCAAATTGCGCCCGGTCTCCGATTTCGAACTGGGACTGCCGGGTGCGGGAGACGTGAAGTGAAGGCGCTACTCCTCGGTTTCGCGGCGCTGGTCGCGGCCCCCGCTGCGGCTCAGACCATCGCGATCACCGGCGGGACGGTCGCGATCGGCGATGGTTCGGCACCTATCCAGAATGGGACGGTCGTTTTCCGTGACGGGCGGATCGTCGCGGCGGGCCAGGGCGTTGCGGTACCTGGAGGGGCGACCGTCATCGATGCCGTGGGGAAATGGATTTCCCCCGGTATCGTCGCCGGGTTCAGCGATCTGGGGCTGCTCGACGTCAACGGCGTCGAGGAAAGCAACGATAGTTCGGCGCGTACGTCACCCTTCGCCGCCGCGATCGACATCGCGCCCGCGATCAACCCCGATGCAGTGATGATCGGCAACGAACGGCTTGGCGGGGTGACGCGTGCGATCGTGACGCCGTCGACCGCGGGGTCGATCTTCGCGGGCCAGGGCGCGGTGATCGATCTGGGGGTCGACGCCGATCCGATCACGCGCGCGCGCGCGTTCCAGTTCGTCGAGTTGGGCGAGGATGGCGCGCAGCATGCAGGTGGCAGCCGGCCCGCCGCCTATGCGCTGCTGCGTGATGCGTTCGCGCAGGCGCAGGATTTTCGCCGCAATCCCGGCGCGTTCGGCGGGCGAGAAAAGGATTCGTTGCTCAAGCGCGGCGATGCGATCGCGCTGCTCGATGTGCTCGACGGCAAGACCAAATTGCTGGTCCATGTCGAACGCGCGAGCGACATACGCTCGGTGCTGGCGCTCAAGAAGGACTATCCCCGTCTCGACCTGGTGCTGGTCGGCGCCGCAGAGGGGTGGATGGTCGCGCGCGACATCGCCGCGGCGAAGGTGCCGGTGATCGCGGGCGCGCTTGCCGATCTGCCCGCAAAGTTCGAATCGCTCGCCGCGACCGAATCGAACGTCGGGCGGATGGCGGCGGCGGGCGTCGAGACCGCGCTGTCGACGATCGGCGCGAACACCGCGCCGGGGGAGCACGTCGTCACGCAATATGCAGGAAATCTGGTTGCGATCGGCAAAGTGCCGGGATCGAACGGCCTCGACTGGGGACAGGCGCTGGCGACGATCACCTCTGGGCCAGCCCGCGCGATCGGTATGGATGGCGAAATCGGGTCGCTGCGCGCTGGACGGCGCGCCGACGTCGTGATCTGGGACGGCGATCCGCTCGAACTGTCGTCGGCTCCGGTCGCGATCTATATCGATGGCCGCGCCCAACCGATGCAGTCACGTCAGACGAAGCTGCGCGATCGTTATATGACGCCGTCCGAGGGCGCGCTGCCCAAGGCGTACGACCGCTAGGCTAAGGCTCGATCGGCCCGCGCGCCGCGGCGGCTTGACACAGCCGGGTTCCATAACGAATGTTATGGTCGGTAGGAGACACCGCTCGGCAAGCGCGGGCCTCCACCCGAATTCAGGAGAGCCACGCCCATGCCCGACGCCTATATCATCGATGCCGTTCGCACCCCGCGCGGGATCGGCAAGACCGGTAAGGGCGCGCTGGCGCACATGCATCCGCAGCATCTCGCGGCGACGGTGTTGAAGGCCATCAAGGACCGCAACAAGCTCGACACCGCCGATGTCGACGACATCATCTGGTCGACCTCGACCCAGCGCGGCAAACAAGGCGGCGATCTTGGCCGGATGGCGGCGCTCGACGCGGGCTATGACCAGAAGGCGAGCGGCACGACGCTCGATCGCTTCTGCGGCGGCGGCATCACCAGCGTCAGCCTGGCCGCGGCGCAGATCATGAGCGGGATGGAAGACCTCGTCATCGCGGGCGGCACCGAGATGATGTCGCTGACGTCGTCGATGATGCAGGAGGAGATGGCCGAGGGCAAACGCCCGCTCGGCATGGGATCGGGCAACGCACGGCTCCAGGAAACGCATCCGCAATCGCACCAGGGCATCTGCGGCGATGCGATCGCGAGCATGGAGGGGATCGACCGCGAGGCACTCGATGCGCTCGGCCTCGTCAGCCAGCAACGCGCGGCGCGCGCGATCGCCGAGGGGCGGTTCGACAAAAGTCTCGTTCCCGTCACCGACGACGAGGGCAACGTCGTGCTCGACCAAGAGGAATTCCCGCGGCCGCAGACCACCGCAGAGGGTCTCGCCGCGCTCAAGCCCAGTTTCGAGGCGATGGGAGACATGCCGCTCGACCAGGACGGCACGACCTTCAAGTCGCTGATCAACCAGAAATATCCTGACCTCGAGATCAAGCATTTCCACCACGCCGGCAACTCATCGGGCGTCGTCGACGGTGCCGCCGCGGTGCTGCTCGCGTCGAAGGCCTATGCCGACGCGCACGGCCTGAAACCCCGCGCGCGGATCGTCGCGACCGCGAACATCGGCGACGACCCCACGCTGATGCTCAACGCCCCCGTCCCCGCCGCCCGGAAGGTGCTCAAGAAGGCAGGGCTGAGCGTCGAGGACATCGACCTGTGGGAAATCAACGAGGCGTTCGCGGTGGTCGCGGAGAAGTTCATCCGCGACCTCGACCTCGATCGCGAGAAGGTCAACGTCAACGGCGGGTCGATCGCGCTGGGCCATCCGATCGGCGCGACCGGATCGATCCTGATCGGCACGATCCTCGACGAACTCGAACGGACCGGCGGGCGCTACGGCCTCGTGACGATGTGCGCGGCGGGCGGGATGGCGCCCGCGATCATCATCGAACGCGTCTGAGGCGGCGGACACGATGCTTCACCCCGTCCACCACGCGAATGACACCCCCGACCGGCCCGCCTACATCATGGCCGCGACCGGGGAGAGCGTGAGCTATGCCGAACTCGACGCGCGCGCGAACCAGGGCGCGCGGCTGCTCCGCTCGCTCGGGCTCGGCAAGGGCGATGGCGTCGCGGTGATGATGGACAATTCGCCGCGCTATCTGGAGGTGATGTGGGCCGCCGAACGGATCGGGGTGTATTGCACCTGCCTGTCCTCGAAGCTGACCGTCGCAGAGGCCGCCTACATCATCCGCGACGGCAACTGCCGCGTGCTGATCGCAAGCAAGGGGATCGGCGCGGTCGCCGACCGACTGGTGTCGTCGCTTCCCGACGTCACCTGCTACATGGTCGACGGCGCGATCGACGGCTACGAAGCGTACGAAGCCGCGCGCGATGCGCAGTCATCCGCGCCGATCGACGATCCGGTCAGCGGTGGCATCATGCTCTATTCGTCGGGGACCACCGGCCAGCCCAAGGGCGTTCGCCACGCGCTGAGCGAGGAACCGTTCGGGACCAACGTCTCCGCGCTCGTGATGCTCGGCCAGGCGCTCTACGGCTTCACCCCCGACATGATCTATCTCAGCCCCGCGCCGCTCTATCACGCCGCGCCGCTGCGCTGGTCGATGGCGGTGCAGCAATTGGGCGGGACGGTCGTGGTGATGGAACGGTTCGACGCCGAACAGGCGCTTGCCGACATCGAACGCTATCACGTCACCCATGCGCAGTTCGTGCCAACGCATTTCATCCGGATGCTCAAGCTGCCTGACGCGGTGCGCGCGCGCTACGACATGGCGAGCCTGCGGGCGACGTGGCATGCCGCCGCCCCCTGTCCGATCCCGACCAAACAGGCGATGATCGATTGGTGGGGGCCGATCGTCCACGAATATTATGCCGGGACCGAAGGCAACGGCTTCTGCGCGATCTCGAGCACCGAATGGCTAACGCATCGCGGCTCGGTGGGCCGCAACCTCACCTCGATCACCAAGATCTGCGACGAGGACGGCACCGAACTGCCCGCGCGCACGGAGGGGACGATCTTCTTCGCGGGTGGCACCGAATTCGAATACCACAACGACCCCGCCAAGACCGCCGAGGCGACGCATCCGCAAGGCTGGACCACGCTGGGCGATGTCGGCTGGATCGACGAGGACGGCTATGTCTACCTCACCGACCGCAAGAGCTTCATGATCATTTCGGGCGGCGTCAATATCTACCCCGCCGAGATCGAGAGTTTGCTCGTCACCCACCCCAAGGTCGCCGACGTCGCGGTGATCGGCGCGCCGCACGAGGAGATGGGTGAGGAAGTCGTCGCAGTGATCCAGCCCGCCGATCCGAATGCCGACCGCACGGCGCTCGCCGCTGAACTCCACGCCTTCGCACGCGCAAACCTCAGCCATGTGAAGGCTCCCCGCCGGATCGACTTTCGCGATGAACTGCCGCGGACCGAGACCGGTAAACTCTACAAGCGACTATTGCGCGACGAATATTGGGCGCAGAAGCGGGCGTAATTCGCCGCTGGCGATCACCTCGAGATTGGCGATCGCGGGTAACAGTTACGCGTCGTCGGCTTTGCTATCGAGCCGCGCACGCGCCCAGGCCGCTGCGTCGCGCACGACGTCCGAAGGGTCGTCCGCCAATCGACCCAGCGCGGGGATCATCGCGCGATCCCCGCTATTGCCCGCGGCGATCGCGGCATTTCTGATCATGCGGTCGCGACCGATCCTTTTGATGGGGGACCCTGCGAAGACCTGGCGAAATCCCGCGTCATCGAGCGCCAGCA
The DNA here is from genome assembly GCA_030854075.1 of Pseudomonadota bacterium. Classification (GTDB taxonomy): domain Bacteria; phylum Pseudomonadota; class Alphaproteobacteria; order Sphingomonadales; family Sphingomonadaceae; genus Sphingomonas. Next base: position 40,188 of record JALYTW010000024.1, on the reverse strand, counting down.
AGTCGGCGAGCGCCGGCGCTGCGAGCTCGGCGCGAGCAGCGAAGGCGATGTTGGCGCTCGCCGCTTCGGCGAACTTGTTCCACGGGCAGACTGCGAGGCAGTCGTCGCAACCATAGATGCGGTTGCCAATCGCCTCGCGGAACTCCTCTGGGATCGCTCCAGCGTGCTCGATCGTCAGATATGAGATGCAGCGACGCGCATCCAACCGGTACGGTGCCGGGAAGGCGTCGGTCGGGCAGGCGCGCTGGCAGGCGTCGCACGAGCCGCACCTGTCCCGTCCGGGCGTATCGGGCACCAGATCGAGCGTCGTGTAGATTGCACCCAGGAACAGCCAACTGCCCTCGGTACGACTGACGAGGTTGGTGTGCTTGCCCTGCCAGCCCAACCCGGCTGCCTCGGCGAGTGGCTTTTCCATCACGGGGGCGGTGTCGACGAACACCTTGAGGTCGCAGTCCGCCTCACGCGCCAGCCAACGCCCCAGCGCCTTCAACTGGCGTTTGACACTGTCGTGATAGTCGCCGCCCTGAGCATAGACCGAGATGCGCCCGATGTCGCCCATGTCGGCTAGGGCTAGCGGGTCGGTCGCGGGGGCATAGCTCATCCCGAGTGCGATGACGCTCGTGACCTCGGTCCAGAGCGCTCGCGGCGTCTCGCGCTGGTGTGCGCGGGCCTCCATCCAGATCATATCGCCGTGCATCCCCTCCGCCAGCCATTGGCGAAGGCGTTCGGTCGTGCGCGGCGCGGCGCCGGCGCGCGCGATGCCGCACGCCGCAAAGCCCAAGTCGGCGGCCATCGCCTTGATCCGGTGTTCGAGCTTGTCTTCGCGCACTCCGCCCCGCTACCACAGCCACGACAGGCAGCACACTCCGCCCGTCGGGGCTTGAGCCTGTCGAAGTCCGATTGCGCACATGCCCTTCGACCAGCACGGGGCGAACGGGGGTCAGGTTGTCCAGCGAGTTTGCCGTTACCGCCAGCAGGTTGATCAAGAAATTTGGCGGGCGGCGCGTTGTCGATGGCGTCGACCTCGCGGTGCCGACCGGCACGATCTATGGGGTGCTCGGCCCCAACGGCGCGGGCAAGACGACGACCTTGCGGATGTTGCTCGGGATCATCGAGCCCGATGGCGGCGAGCGATCGGTGCTCGGCCACGCCAACCCGCGCGAGGTAAGCGATTCGATCGGATACCTCCCGGAGGAGCGCGGCCTTTATCCTGCGATGAAGGCGCGCGATGCAATCGCCTTTCTGGGAGCATTGCGCGGCCTCGATCGCAAAACAGGGCGGATCCGCGCGGCAGAAATGATGGAATCGGTCGGCCTCGGGTACGCCGTCGACGAGAAGATCAGGAAGTTGAGCAAGGGGATGGCGCAACTCGTCCAGCTGCTGGGATCGGTGGTTCATCGGCCTGAGTTGCTCGTGCTCGATGAACCGTTTTCGGGGCTTGACCCGGTCAATCAGGAAAAGCTTGAGGCGCTGATCATCGCCGAGCGCGATCGAGGTGCGACGATATTGTTCTCGACCCACATTATGGCGCACGCCGAGCGGATCTGCGACCGGTTGGCGATCATCGCTGGCGGGAAGCGGCGGTTCGAGGGCACCGTCGACGACGCGCGCCGGATGCTGCCGCAGCGCGTCCTTTATACGCCCCGCGATCCGGGTGATGCCGTCGCCGCCGCGCTACCACGCGATGCACTGCGAGAGGGCGAGGTGTGGCGGTTCGAATTGCCCAATGGCGGGATCGAGCCGTTGCTCGCGACGCTGATCGAGCGCGGGCACGGGATTGCAGGGCTATCGATCGAGCGGCCCGGGCTCCATGAAGCGTTCGTCAGAATTGTTGGCAGCGAGGCGATAGTAGCCAATGATCACCCGCTCATGAGCGGGGCGAGCGCATGACCGGTAATTTGAAGCGGACGATCCGCCAGACGCTGACGATTGCACGGCGCGATTTCGTCGCGACGGTTTTTACCCCGATCTTCCTGCTGTTCCTGTTCGCACCTGTCATCATGGGATCGTTCGGCGCGATTGGCGGACTGGGCGCGGCGAGTGTCGCCGATGGCGGTTCGGGCAAGACTCGCATCCTCGCGATCGTGCCGCGTCCCGCAGCGGCGACGATCGCAGCTGCCGACAAGCGGTTGCGCGCAGCATTCCGCAATCCGGACGAGGAACCGCCGACGCTGACGACGATCGACCCAACCGGAGATCCCGCCGCGCAAGCGCGCGCCGCCTTTTCAAACCCCGACTATGATGCCTCGGCGGCAATGTTTGGCCCGTTCGATGCCCCCCAGATCCTTTACGGACCGCGTGGTGGCCGCGCCGCGGCGTATCTGGCACTGCTCGCGGGCGAGACGCTGGCTGCGGAACGCATGGGAGGCAGGCTGCCCCAGGTCGAGGCCACCAAGACGCAGGTATCGCGTGAAACTCCGTCGACGAACAGTCAGCATCAATCCGCCTTTTTCGCGGTGTTCGGTATCTTCTTCCTGACGCTGTTTCTGTCAGGACAGGTCGTCGGCACGATGGCCGAGGAGCGCAACAACAAGGTGATCGAAGTACTCGCCGCCGCGGTGCCGCTCGAATCGGTGTTTTTGGGCAAGCTGCTCGGAATGTTTGGGGTCGCAGTGCTGTTCGTCGCCTTCTGGGGGACGGTCATCGCACAGATCGGCTCGTTCCTTCCCGCCAGCGCCGGGCCTGCGATGGCAGAACTCGTTCCTGCGGTCGGGCTGCCGATGTTCGCGGTGCTGTTCGGCACCTATTTCACGATGGCGTATCTGCTGTTGGGATCGGTGTTTCTTGGCGTCGGCGCGCAGGCATCGACGATGCGCGAAATTCAGATGCTCTCGCTGCCGATCACGATCCTTCAGGTCGCGATGTTTGCGCTCGCCACCGCCGCCGCCTCGCATCCTGGAACGTGGATCGCAACGGTCGCCGAACTCATTCCCCTCTCCTCACCCTTCGCGATGGCGGGGCATGCGGCAAACAGCCCCGCGCTTTGGCCGCATGTCGCCGCGATCGCGTGGCAGTTGTTGTGGGTCGCGATCTTCATCGCGGTTGGCGCGCGCCTCTTCCGCCGCGGCGTGCTGCAATCGGGAAGCGCCAAGCCGAAATGGAAGCGCGCCAAGGCCAATTGACACGAGTGTCAGTTAGAGGGCATCTTTGCGCCAAAGGAGAGATCAGGATGGCGACACTCGCAAAGGATGCCCAGCCGCACACCAAGCCGCAGAACGAGCCGCTGAGCGGGCTGCAAACCGGCACCGACCCGCTCGACGTCAGCCGTGCCGCGCTTTACGCGGAAGACCGGTGGCAGGCTCCGTTCGCGAAATTGCGCGCCGAGGCCCCAGTCCACCGCGTCGAGCATTCGGACTTCGGCGCCTATTGGGCGGTGTCGACCTACAAACCGATCGTCGAGGTCGAATCGCTCCCCGAACTCTATTCGTCGGAAGTTGGCGGGATCACGATCGCGGATTTCCTGCCCGAATCGAATGACGTGCGGATGCCGATGTTCATCGCGCGGGATCGTCCAGTCCACACCGCGCAGCGCCGCACCGTCGCGCCCGCCTTCACCCCGTCGGAGATGACGCGGATGTCGGCAGATATCCGCCGCCGCACCAGCGACATCCTCGATACGCTAACCTGGAACACCGAATTTGATTGGGTCGACACGGTAGCGATCGAACTGACGACCCAGATGCTGGCCATTCTGTTCGATTTTCCCTGGGAAGACCGGCGCAAACTGACCTTCTGGTCGGATTGGGCGGGCGACATCGAACTTGCCAAGGATGAAGCGTCGCGCGGCAAACGTCTCGAACACATGTACGAATGCGGGGCCTATTTCCAAAATCTGTGGAATCAAAAGGTCGACAAACCGCAGACTCCGGACCTCATCAGCATGATGATCCACTCGGACGCGATGAGCGAGATGGATCAGTTCGAATTCATCGGCAATCTGATTCTGCTGATCGTCGGCGGCAACGACACGACACGCAATACGATGTCGGGGCTTGCCTATGGGCTCGATCAGTTCCCCGACGAACGTGCCAAGCTGGAAGCCAACCCGTCGCTGATCCCTAACGCGGTGAGCGAGATCATCCGCTGGCAGACGCCGCTGGCGCACATGCGCCGCACCGCGACGCAGGATACCGAACTCCACGGGCAGCAGATCAAGCAAGGTGACAAGCTCGCGCTCTGGTATATCTCCGCCAACCGTGATCGTAGCGTATTCGGCGAGGATGCCGACAAGATCGTCGTCGATCGTGCCAATGCGCGGCGCCATCTAGCGTTCGGGCACGGCATCCACCGCTGCGTCGGCGCGCGGCTCGCCGAAATGCAAATCGCGATCCTGCTTGAGGAAATGGCGAAGCGGCGGATGCGCGTGAACGTGCTCGCCGAACCGACCCGGGTCGCGGCATGCTTCGTTCACGGATATCGCTCGATGCCGGTCGAAATCAGCAAATATTGATCGCTGTCGCGTCGGCGAGCAGTTGCTCAGGCGTTAGCTGGGTTTATGGAATTCCGCCGACAGCGGTGCGGAGGTGCTCGAACAAGCGCCGCTGTCACGCGCGCCGCTATCACCTGCGAAGACCGCAGGTGATTGCTGGCGGCCCATCGTCCAGTTTGGCTGCATCCGAACCCGCGGATTCGGCGCGCACCAGATTTCGCCCGTGTCGTTGATTGCCGTGACCCAGATGAGGTTGTGTTCCTGGCCGTAATCGATGACCGCAAACGCGTAGCCTGGCCCCTTGTCGAGGACGTGGACCGGTAGCGGCGGATCGAGTTGGGTGAAGGTCATCCTGCGCACGACGCACGAAATTTCGACCGGTTCCGTATCCTTTTGCCGGGTTGATCCGTATCTACATCATTGTCGATAAGGAGAAATTCGTGATGACCCCCGATCGCCGCTCGTTTCTGACCCTGACCGGCACCGCTGTTGCCGGTGCTGCGCTGTGGGGTTGGCGGAGCACGCCAGCTGCCGCAGCCGAAAAATATGCCGTGACCAAAACGAATGCGCAATGGAAAGCGCAGCTTGGCCCGGCGGCATATAATGTGCTGCGCCAAGAGGGCACTGAGCGTCCGTATTCGAGCCCGCTGAACGACGAGCATCGCGCCGGAGTGTTCCACTGCAAGGGCTGCGACAACGCGGTCTATTCGTCGAAGACCAAGTTCGAAAGCGGCACCGGCTGGCCGAGTTTCTGGGCACCGATCAACGGCGGAGTGGCCACCAAGACCGACCGATCGATGTTGATGGCGCGGACGGAAATCCACTGCGCGCGGTGTGGCGGACATCTCGGTCATGTGTTCGACGATGGGCCGAAGCCGACCGGCAAGCGCTATTGTATGAATGGCGTCGGGATGGTGTTCAAACCGGGCAAGGCATAACGACTAACCGTCCCCTGCCCTGCGGGGGACGGAGCGTCGATCAGGTGCCAGCGAGTCGATTAGGTTCCAGCGATGGGCACGACTGGCACGCTGGCCGACGTCGCGATGATGACGGCGGTTGGCAGCGGTGCGACGTGCTGATCGTCGGTATCAACCTTGGCGGAGCCGTCGGCGTAGATGAACCCGTTAATCGGATAGGCCGAGGTACCAAGGTCGCCGAGCGGCGCAAACCAGACCTTCACCTCGCTCCAATCGCCCGCGGACGAAACATCGACTGCACGGACGTCGGTTTCGATGCTGCCGCGGCGCGACCAGTTGGCGTGGGTGAGCAGCACCTCGCGATCGCTGACGATCTTCGACACCATCGCGACATGGCCGACGCGCATCCTGCTCGTCGGTTGAAACGCCATCACCGCACCGACCTTCGGGGTTGCCCCCCGCTGATAGTGGCCGGCGGCCTGGCTCCACCAGGTGTTGGCATTGCCATGGATGTCGACGCCCGAAATCTCGCGAGCGTAAGGAGCGCATTGCCAGAACCGGGCAGCGGCCGGAGCCGCTGTCACGAGAATGCACGAAACCACCAGCGCGAATCGCGCTGTAAACTGCTTGAACGTCATCTTGACCCCCCGGCCTGAACCCGTTTGTCCATTGCGGGCTAGACGAAGGGTTTCGGATCACCAACCAGCGCGGGAACCTTTTCGGGTGAACGGTGTTAGCCCCCCGATGAACGGCTCGCCGTGCGACGAAGCGAGACAGCTGTGCTGACCTGCTCCGCGATATTTTCCCTGAAAATGCCCCGATTCAGGGTTTGACCGGCCCCTTGTCCATCGCCGCCACTTCGGCAAGTCGGATCAGCCGGGCGTCATGCTCGGCGCGTCCGAACGGAAACCGGGTGAACAACAGCGCCGCGATCAACGCCAGCAGCGCGTAGACGATGATGAACAACAACGTCAGTCGGTCGAGCGTCGCAATCGGTACCGTGCCGGCTTTCGCCGCTTTTGGGAAATGCGCCAGCAACAAGATCAGTCCCGCGCCTGCGATACCGATCCCCGACGTGCATTTCTGGACAAAGAACGAACCCGCGAAAAACACCCCTTCGTTGCGCCGCCCGGTTCGCGACTGCGAGTCTTCGACGACATCGGCCATCATCGACGCACCGAGAATGAACGACGACACGCTGAGTGCGGTCGACGTGGCGAACAGCGGAAACAACACCATGACCAGCGCCGCTGATCCAGGCGGTGGCAGTACGCCCATAAAGCGCAGCAGATACGGCATCGTATGGAAGATCGTCGCAAGAATGACGAACACGAAGGCTGCGTGCGGCTTGCTCGTATTGCGCCCGATCCGCGGCGCAACGACGAAGGCTATGCCCGCTCCGACAAACAGCGCGAAGGGCAACAGCCCCAGCGCCCACGGCGCGAACTGCCAGACGTAATTGTAGAAATAGGTCGACAGCGCATAGCTGATGCCCTGGTTGGTATAGGCGCACACGCCCGCGAGCATCAGCACGACGAACCCGCGATTGTGCATCGTGTCCCACAATTCCTTGAGGTTCGCGCCGAACGTCTGCTTGGCGATCGCTACCTTGGGCAGCCGCCCGATCTCGCGATGCGTTCCCAACGACGACACCAGAATCGCCACCAGCATCAGTCCGGCCGAGGCGAACGCGAGATGGTGATAGCCGTCAGCATTGAGCAGCCCGTTGGGATAGCGCGCCGACGGCACCAGAAAAACGCGATAGGCAAGTAGCAGGATCGACAGCCCGCCGATCCAGCCGAACAAATACCGGTACGCGGTGATCCGCGTGCGCTCGTCATAATCCTGGGAGAGTTCGGGAGTGAGCGCCTGGCTGGGCACTTCGTACGCGCTCACCGCACTGCGCACGATAACCGCAGTGGCGAACAGCCAGACCAGCTTGGCGGGTTCGGTGAGCGAGGCGGGCGGGTTCCACAACAGCAACCACCCGATCGCGATCGGCAGCGCGGAGGCATACATCCAGGGGTGCCGCCGACCCCACTTGCTCTGCGTCCGATCCGAAAACAGTCCGATCGCGGGGTCGACGAAGGCATCGAGCACCAGCGCAGCCATGATGACGAGGCCGACCGTGCCGGGACTGACGCCTACGACTTGATTGTAATAGATCAGCAGGAATGTGCCGAACCCGGCGTCCTTGACGCCATAGGCCACCGATCCGAAGCCATAACTGACCGTGACCGCGGCGTTCAGTCGGTGCGGCCGGGCCACCCCGGCAGCCGTCACTTGAAGGCGTCCAGCGCGGTCAGCAGCGAGGGGGCGGCAGGATCCCAGCTCGCACGCGTGCCGATCGTGAGACCACCGTCGACCAGAATGTGCGTGCCGGTGATGAACGACGCGTCGTCGCTGGCGAGGAACGCGACCGCGGCGGCGATGTCTTCCGGACGGCCCGCCCGCCGGATCGGCTGCGCATCCGCAGCAGCGCCCGCGATCATTGCGTTCGCCTGCTCGCGCCGTGCGTCCTCGATCTCGAGATGGCGAGTGAAGATGTTGGTGGTAATGAACCCCGGGACAACGGCGTTGACGCGAATCTGGTCCTTGGCAAGGTTAGCCGCCGCCATCTTGGTAAGGTGAAGCACGCCTGCCTTCGCGGTCGAATAGGCGGTCGGCGCGTAGCCGGTCGCCAGCGCGGACACCGACGAGGTATTGACGATCGCCCCCCCTCCCCGATCCGCCATCAACGGCGCGGCGTACCGGATCCCGAGCGCGACCGAGCGCAGCAGGAGCGCCATCGTCCGGTCCCAATCCTCAGGTGCGATATCTTCGATCGGTTCGCGCGCACCGCCCGCGCCGGCGTTGTTGAAAACGATATCGAGCCCGCCCCCGTCATGGCAGGTTTGCATGAGCGATTCGATCGCGCCGGCATCGGTCACGTCGGTGAGATGAAACGCGATTCGGCCGTTCGATTCTTCGGCGAGACGCTGCCCCGCCGCCTCGTCGACGTCGCCGACCAGCACGAAAGCGCCGTCGTCGACGAACCGCAATGCGGTCGCGCGTCCGATCCCCGATGCCCCACCGGTCACAACCGCGCGCTTGCCCGTCAATTGCATCAATCTCTCCATTTCAGTGTTGGCTAGGTCCTTTTGGCCATGCCATTTTTGCCAAGCATAGTATGGACCGGGGGCGCGTCAATCGGCATGCTACCGCGTCAGCTTCGAATAATGGGTTTGCGGCGCACGGGGCGCGTCGGTACGAATGGCACGCCCAGCAACAGGAACGATCATGGCTCTCGACCCCGACACCTTCGATGCGCTGATCGATACCGTCCGCCGATTCGTCGCCGAGCGGCTGCGTCCGCTCGAAGCGCAGGTCGAGAACGACGATGCGATTCCCGCCGACGTCACCCAGGAGATGAAGGAGATGGGCCTGTACGGCCTGTCAATCGCGGAGGAATATGGCGGGCTCGCACTGACGATGAGTGAAGAATGCCGCGTCGCGATTGAACTGGGGCGCACCACGCCCGCATTCCGCTCCAGCTTCGGCACCAACGTCGGGATCGGCAGCCAGGGCCTCGTCATGGCGGGCAACGACCAGCAGAAATCGGAATGGCTGCCGCGGATCGCGAGCGGCGAGATCGTCACCAGCTTCGCGCTGACCGAACCCGATGTCGGCAGCGATTCGGGCGCGGTGAAAACGCGGGCGGTAAGGGACGGCGGGGTTTATCGCCTAACCGGCACGAAGCGTTATATCACCAACGCCGACAAGGCCGACCTGTTCACGGTGATGGCACGAACGAGCGACGACAAGGGGGCGCGCGGCGTTTCCGCTTTCCTCGTCCCACGCGACCTCCCCGGCCTGTCGGTCGGCGAGCCGGAAAAGAAGATGGGGCAAAAGGGCGCGAAGGTCGCCGATGTCATCTTCGACGATGTCCCCGTCCCCGCCGCGAACCGATTGGGCGCGGAGGGTGAAGGCTTCAAGATCGCGATGCGCGTGCTCGACCGCGGGCGGCTTCACATCAGCGCGGTATGCGTCGGCGTCGCCGAACGGCTGATCGCCGACAGCGTCGCCTATGCCAGCGAGCGCCAGCAATTCGGAAAGGCCATCGCGGAGCACCAGCTGATCCAGGGCATGATTGCCGACATGAAGACCGAGGCACTTGCCGCTCGCGCGCTCGTCCTGGAAACCGCGGCCGCCAAGGACGCGGGCAAGGACGTGATCCTCGAAAGCGCCGCCGCGAAGTATTTCGCGTCGGAGATGGTCGGACGCGTCGCGGACAAGGCGGTCCAGATCTACGGTGGCGCCGGATACATTGCGGATTACGGGATCGAGCGGCTGTATCGTGACGTACGGTTGTTCAGAATTTATGAGGGTACCAGCCAGATCCAACAACTCATCATCGCCCGCGAAACCCTGAAACGCGGCGGCTAAACCAGGAGAGCGACTATGGACACGAGCAAATTCTTCAGCCTCGAAGGGCGCGTCGCGCTGATCACCGGCGGATCGCGCGGCATCGGCAAGATGATCGCGGCAGGCTATATCGCGCAGGGCGCGAAGGTCTATATTTCATCGCGCAAAGCGGCGGCCTGCGACGAGACCGCCGCCGAACTCGGCCCCAATTGCATCGCGCTGCCGATGGACGTTGCGACGGTCGACGGCTGCAAGGCGCTCGCCGCCAAGCTCGCCGAACACGAAGATCATCTCGACATCCTCGTCAACAATGCGGGCGCGGCGTGGGGCGAGCCGTTCGAGGATTTCCCCGAAAAGGGCTGGGACAAGGTCATGGACCTCAACGTCAAATCGCCTTTTTTCCTGACCCAGGCACTCCACGGGATGCTGAAGGCCCGCGCGAGCTTCGATGCACCGTCGAAAGTCATCAACATCACCTCGATCGACGGGCTACGGCTCAATCCCTGGGAAACCTACAGCTATCACGCGTCTAAATCGGCGCTGATCTACCTTACCAAGCGGATGGCGGCGCGACTGATCGAGGACGCGATCATCTGCACCAGCCTCGCGCCGGGCGCGTTCGCGAGCGAGATGAACCGCGCCGCGCGCGACCATGGCGACGAAGTGGCCAAACGCATCCCGATGCGTCGGATCGGCACCGACGAGGACATGGCGGGTGCCGCGATCTTCCTCGCCAGCCGCGCCAGCGATTACGTCGTTGGCGACACGCTCGTGGTCGATGGCGGGCTGGTCAACGCCCAGGCGGGGACGAGCATCGACGCGTGAGCGATCAACCGGCGGCTTGCGGGTGATGCGGCGTGAGGATGAGCACGCCGCCCTCGACCCGCCAGCCCTTGAGGCGCGACAGGAAGTTCATGCCCACGACGTTCATGTCGCCGAACGCGGGCGAGACGACGACCGGAAGGTCGCGCGCGACGACGTTGCCGATGCGCAAGATCGGAACCACCGCGGTCTTGGCGGGGACCGTGCCATTCGCGGTGCGGATCAACATCGGGAACGGAGTAGCGCGCACATCGAGTCCCGCCGCCGCTGCGGTCTCGCTCGACAGCGCGGTGATCGTCGCGCCGCTATCGACGAGCATCCGCCGCTCGACGCCCTTCAGTCGCACGCGAACCCAGAAATGCCCGTCCTGCGCCATCGGCACACGAGTCTCGTCGCCCACCACCTGCTGCGGATCGACCAGGTGCAACTGCTGCGCGAGTCGTGCGAACAGCGGATTGAAGCGTTCCTGCTGCTGGAGCACGAACACTAGCGCCGCCGCGAGCGCGAGCGTCATCACGAGTGAAATGAGACGCCCGAGGAGCGGCACGCGGCGGCCCAACACCAGAATCAGGAACACGACGGCGATGGCGATCAGCATCGGCTGATGTCCGCCGAGATCGGATAGAACTGGCATGCCTCTCACCTCTAGCCGCGAATAGCTGTACGGGCGCTGACTTGCGCTACCGCGCGATCCCACCCGCGGCGAGCACCGCCAGCGTCACCAGATCGCCCGCGGTCGAGGTCATCGGCGCGATCTGCACCGGCTTCTCCATCCCGATTAGCATCGGCCCGATCATGTCGTCGCCGCCGAGTTCGCGCAGCAGCTTGGCCGAGATGTTGGCGCTCTGGAGTCCTGGCATGATCAGGATGTTGGCGGGGCCGGACAATCGCGCGAACGGGTAGTTGGCGAGCTGGCGCGGGTTGAGCGCGACATCGGGCGCCATCTCGCCCTCGTATTCGAAACTGACCTGTCGTCGATCGAGTTCGCTTACCGCCTCCCGCATATTTTCCAGCCACTTGCCTGGTGGGTTGCCAAATGTTGAATAGCTGAGAAATGCGACGCGCGGTTCATGCCCCATGCGGCGCGCGACCTGCGCGGTCTGTTCGGCGATGTCGGCGAGTTCTGTCGCGGTGGGACGCTCGTTGACGGTCGTGTCGGCGATGAAGACGGTGTGGCTCTGACCGACGAGAATGTGGATTCCGAAGGGAGTGCGGCCCGCCTCGGGATCGATCACGCGCCGAATTTCGCGGATCGTCTGGGCGTAGGTGCGGGTGATCCCGGTGATCATCACATCGGCCTCGCCTAGCTGGAGCATCACCGCGCCGAAGATATTGCGATCTTGGTTGATCATTCGTTCGCAATCGCGGCGCAGATAGCCACGACGCTGGAGTCGCCCGTAAAGGAAATCGACCATCTTGGGTACCAAGGTCGAGGTGCGGCTGTTGTGGAGTTCGTAGCTCTCAGGATCGGCGACGCCGAGCGCGCGCAACCGTTCGGGGACGTCGTCGCGCCCGACCAGTACCGGAGTACCATAACCGCCTTCGCGAAATTGGATCGCGGCGCGCAGGACAACCTCCTCCTCGCCTTCCGCGAACAGAACCCGCTTGGGCCGCGCCCGCGCGCCTTCATAGGCGAGCGTCAGCACTGAATTGGTCGGGTTGAGCCGCCCGCGCAGTGTCTGGCGATACGCTTCGAGATCGAGGATCGGCTTGGTCGCGAGCCCCGAATCCATCGCCGCCTTAGCCACCGCGATCGACACGTTTTCGAGCAGGCGTGGGTCGAACGGCGCCGGGATGATGTAGTCGGGGCCGAAGCTGTGGCTGACGCCATAGGCCTCGGCGACCTCCTCGGGCACGCGTTCGCGCGCGAGTTCGGCGATTGCGTTGGCCGCGGCGATCTTCATCGCATCGTTGATCCCGGTCGCGCGCACATCAAGCGCCCCACGGAAGATGAAGGGGAAGCCGAGCACGTTGTTGACCTGATTCGGATAATCCGACCGCCCGGTCGCGATGATCGCATCGGGGCGGACCGTTTTGGCTTCCTCGGGCAAAATCTCCGGCACCGGGTTTGCCATCGCGAAGATGATCGGGGCTTTAGCCATCTCGACCACCATGTCGCCTTTCAACGCGCCCGCCGCCGACAGCCCGAGGAACACGTCGGCATCGACCAGCGCCTCCTTCAGCGTGCGCGATTCGGTGACCGCGGCGTGCGCGGATTGCCATTGATTCACATCGTCGCGGCCCTGATAGATCACGCCTTTGCGATCGCACATGATGACATGGTCGCCGCGCACCCCCATCGCCTTCATCAGCTCGGTACACGCGATCGCCGCTGCGCCCGCGCCGTTGACGACGACCCTGATCTCACCCAGCGTACGCCCGGTCAGCAGGCAGGCGTTGATCAGCCCCGCCGCACAGATGATCGCGGTGCCGTGCTGGTCGTCGTGGAAGACCGGGATGTTCATCCTTTCCCGAAGCGCTTGCTCGATGATGAAGCATTCGGGGGCCTTGATATCCTCGAGGTTGATGCCGCCGAAGGTCGGCTCCATCAGCTCGACCGCGTCGATGAACCGGTCGACGTCCTCGGTCTTCAGCTCGATATCGATCGCATCGACATCGGCGAAGCGCTTGAACAGCACCGCCTTGCCTTCCATCACCGGCTTTGCCGCCAGCGCGCCGAGATTGCCCATCCCCAGAATCGCGGTGCCGTTGCTGATCACCGCGACGAGATTGCCCTTGGCCGTGTAATCATAGGCGGTCGCGGGATCGTCCGCGATCGCCTGCACCGGCACCGCGACGCCGGGCGAATAGGCGAGCGCGAGATCCCGCTGGGTCGCCATCGGCTTGGTCGCGACGATCTCGATCTTGCCCGGCCGTCCTTCCGAATGGAACAGCAGTGCCTCGCGATCGGAGAATTGGACGGTATCGGACATGCGCGTTTCTTCCCGGGGATTGCCGGTCCAGCCTTAGGCTTGCAGGCGTTGGATGAAAACAGCGTGTGTTGCCCGACGCCTCCGCTGCTCGCCACGCTTGCTCCGCGCAGCGCGCGGGGTATCAGGCGCTATGGCAGAGTCAGCCCCGACCCCGATGATGACGCAATATCTGGCGCTCAAGGCAGAGGCGGCGGATTGCCTGCTCTTCTATCGGATGGGCGATTTCTTCGAGATGTTCTTCGACGATGCGCGGATCGCCGCGCAGGTGCTCGACATCGCGCTGACCGCGCGCGGCGAGCATGAAGGGACCAAGATCCCGATGTGCGGCGTCCCCGTCCACGCCGCGACCGGCTATCTCCAGCGGCTGATCAAGGCGGGCCACCGCGTCGCCATCGCCGAACAAACCGAAAGCCCCGCCGCGGCGAAGGCGCGGATGGGCTCGAAGGCGCTGGTCACCCGCGCGATCGTCCGCGTCGTGACCGCGGGTACGCTGACCGAGGAGGCGCTGCTCGATTCGCGGACCGACAATTGGTGCGTCGCGATCGGTGAGGCCGCGGGCGAGGTCGCGCTTGCGGCAGCCGACGTCTCGACCGGACGGTTCGTGGTGATCGATTGCACCGCCGACGCGCTCGGTGCCGAACTCGCACGGCTCGGCGCGGCGGAAGTCGTCGTATCGGAAACAAGCGGCCACGCCGACGCCGCCACGACAGTGCGCCCCAAACATGATTTCGACAGCGGCGCGGGCGAGTCGCGACTGAAGCGCCTCTACGGCGTCGCGACGATCGACGGCTTCGGCCAGTTCACCCGCGCCGGCCTCGCCGCGGCAGGCGGGCTCGTCGCGTATCTCGAACATAACGCCAAGAGCGCGCTCCCCTTCCTACGCCCCCCGCATCTCACCCGCGCGACGGAAACGATGGCGATCGACGCCGCAACCCGCGAGAGCCTCGAACTGACACAAACCGCGAGCGGCCAGCGCAAGGGCAGCCTGCTCGACTGTATCGACCGCACCGTCACCGGGGCTGGCGCACGCGCGCTGGCGAGCGACCTCGGCGCGCCGCTGATGGATCGCGCCGCGATCGAGGCGCGGCTCGATCTCGTTCACCATTTCCACGACGACGATGCCACCCGCGAACGCCTCCGCACCGCGCTGCGCGCGCTCCCCGACATCGGTCGCGCGATCGGGCGGCTCGCGGCGGGCCGTGGCTCACCGCGCGATCTCGGCCAGCTCCGCGACGGCCTCGACGGCGCGTGGCTGCTCCGCGAGCGATTGGCCGCGAGCCCCACTCCCCCCGTTCGGCCTGAGCTTGCCGAAGGCCAAGCCCCACACCCCACAGCCATTCGGCCTAAGCCTGTCGAAAGCCAGGCCCCGACCCTCGCCACCCGCCCTTCGACAAGCTCAGGGCGAACGGGGATGGAAGCCCCCGCCCTCCTCGCCAACCTCCTGCCCCGCCTCGCAGGACATGGCGAACTCATCGATCTGCTCAAGCGCGCGCTCGTGCCATCGCCCCCGATCGAGGCGAGTGACGGCGGCTATATCGCCGCCGGCTATGACGCCGCGCTCGACGACCTGCGTGACGCGGGCGCAGGCGGTCGCCGCGCGATCGCCGCGCTGGAGGCTGAATTCAAGGCCAGCACCGGCACGCCCGCGCTGAAGATTCGCCACAACAACGTCCTTGGCTATCACGTCGAAGTCCCCGCGCGCGCCGCCGATACGCTGATGCAGCCCGATAGCGGCTTCACGCACCGCCAGACATTGGCGGGCGTCGTTCGCTTCAATACTCCCGCGCTCCACGATGTCGCCGCCAAGGTCGCGCAATCCGGTGCGCATGCGCTCGCCGCGGAAGCCGCGCATCTCGAAGACCTGACCGCGGCTGCACTCGCCAGCCGCGAGGCCATCGCCGCCACCGCCGATGCGCTCGCCCGGCTCGACGTCGCCGCCGCACTGGCCGACCGCGCGATCGAGGGCGATTGGGCGCGGCCTCACCTCCTCGACCACCCCTGTTTCGAGATCGTGGGCGGCCGTCACCCGGTGGTCGAGGCGGCGGTGGCGAAATCGGGCGAGCGCTTCGTCGCCAACGATTGTTCGTTGTCGGAAAGCTCGCGACTGTGGCTGGTCACCGGCCCCAACATGGGCGGAAAATCCACCTTCCTGCGCCAGAACGCGCTGATCGCCGTCCTCGCCCAGGTGGGTAGCTACGTCCCCGCGACCAGCGCAACGCTCGGCCTCGTCGACCGCCTGTTCAGCCGCGTCGGCGCGTCGGACAATCTGACACGCGGGCGCTCCACCTTCATGGTCGAGATGGTCGAAACCGCCGCGATCCTGGCGCAGGCGACCCCCGCCAGCTTCGTCATCCTCGACGAGGTCGGGCGCGGCACCAGCACCTATGACGGGCTCGCGATCGCGTGGGCGGTGGTCGAGGCGATCCACGACGACAACCGCTGCCGCTGCCTGTTCGCGACGCATTATCACGAACTGACCCGCCTCGCCGAACGCTGCGACGCGCTCACCCTCCACCACGTGCGCGCGCGCGAATGGAAGGGCGATCTCGTCCTGCTCCACGAACTCGCCGACGGCCCCGCCGACCGTAGCTACGGCATCGCGGTCGCGCGGCTGGCGGGGATGGCCCCCGCGACCGTCGCCCGCGCGAAATCGGTCCTCGCAAGGCTCGAAGCAGGCCGCGCGAAAACCGGCGGCCTCGCCGCGGGCCTCGACGATCTCCCCCTCTTCGCCGCCGCGCAGGAAGCGCAGGAGGAACAAGGCGACGCGATCCGCGCCGAAGTCGAGGCGCTCGACGTCGACGCGCTTACCCCACGTGAGGCGCTGGAAACGCTGTACCGGCTGAAGAGCATCGCGCGGGAAGGATAGCGGAACGCAGGCCGAAACCGACCGGCAGGCGCACGGCACCTCGGGATAGCCGCTCAGACCGCAGCTGTCCTACACGTCTCGCTTATGCTCAGCCAGTCGGCATGAGCGTCGCAGCAATCATTCCCGCGTCCACAGCGCCCGGCAAATGCTGCGCTTTTGACGCAACAGTCTCACCATTCTCGGCCCCGCACCCTCCAGCACAAAAACCTGATTCCGTGTAAATGTCGTCAATGTTGCCGCCTGTCCGCCAGCAGAAGCAGGCGCCTCGATGACCTCTTCAAATTGCCATGCGATCAGCGCGCGGCGATCGGTGCGCGATGCCGATTGAAGGCCCGCGCGCGGGAGGGGAATGGCGCATGAGTGAATTTAATCCGCTGCGCCCGGCCTTGGCAGACATTGGGCAGCGCGCCCGACTGAAACCGTGCGACTTACGAATACAGGACCGGGCCGTTGATCTCCGAAATGCCTTACGCCCCGACGGTCACCCGTGCGCACGGGGCGGACGTCGCATCACACCCAGCACGCACTCGGCTGACCATTCTTCACGGCTGTCCTTTACGGTCTGTTTGTTATCTCGGCTTAAGGTTGCGTGGTGACCCGAACGCCCGCCCTGCCATCAAACGTATCTGGGCCACTCGGCCGGTACGCGCGATGGATCATGGCATTGATGATCGCGCTGATGGCGTTGGGCCTCGCCACGCCTGTCGCCGCCCAGGTCGGCGTGGTCGGGCAGCGCATCGCCACCTGCATCGCGCCGATGCGCCCCGCGCTGTCTGCTCGACAGCTTTTGACGGACCACGCCGGCTTCGACTGCGTCACCCGACAAGGCGCGTTCGGCAGCGGCGATTACGACGTGATCGCCACTAATCTGCGACCCGGGCTCGGGCGTGACGGCCCGGTGGCGCTGCGGTTCGCCAGCGTCTGGCTGGACCGGGCCAGTCTCGACATCCTCTACGCCGACGGCGGCATCGTGCAGTTGGAGATCGATCAACACGCGATCACCAGGCATCTCCGGCTCGGCGCGATCATCGAATATACCTTGCCGATTCGGACGACGCCGATCGTCGGGCTGCTCTGGCGCGTCCATGGCGCGGGCAACATGCGTGGCATCGTCCTCGGCGCAAGTCTTGCCAATCCGGTCGAGAGCGCCCGGTCGGATCTCGTCCTGGGCGCGCTCTACGCCGGGTTCGGCGGACTGTGTCTTGCGCTGCTCACCTACAATCTCGCGCTGTGGGCCGCGCTACGGCACCGCTTTCAGCTCGCCTATTGCGCGATGGTGACCGCGCTCGCGGTCTACGCCTTTTCCTCCTCCGGCGCGCTCGCTTGGGCATTTCCGTCGATCGCCAATGACGATCGCATCCGCATTAACTATCTGATGCTGGCGCTCGCGGTCGTCGCCGCTCTGGCGTTCGCGAGGACGTTTTTCGAGGAGCGCGTATACACCGGTTGGCTCGCTCGGCTCAATCGCGCGGTGTGCGCCACCGTCTTGATTACGGCCGCGGTTTTCGTCGCCTTCGCTCCCCTCGCACCGGGTCTGCTCGATCGGTTCTACAACGCTGCGTTCGGGCTCGTGCTGCTCGCGGTCATCCCGATCATCGCCCGCGCCTGGTGGCAACGCAGCAATTATCTATGGCTGTTCGCGCTGGGGTGGGCGGCACCGATCGGCTTTGCCGCGGCACGGCTCGCGAACAACCTTCATCTCATCGATTACGGATTTTGGATCGACAATTCGACTCTCGTTGCGATGACGCTGGAGGCGCTGTTGTCCAGCCTTGCGGTGGCGTATCGCATTCACCTGGTTACCCTCGAACGTGACGAGGCGCGTGAGCGGGAGATCGCGGCGCGGCTGCTCGCGGCCACCGATCCGCTGACCGGGCTGCTCAACCGCCGCGCTTTCCTCGAACAGATTCTGGGGCGCCAGGATGACCAGTTGCTGCTGCTCGCCGACATCGATCATTTCAAGCGCGTCAACGAAACGATCGGGCACGATGGTGGCGATGAAGTGCTGCGGGTGTTCGCGCGGGCGTTGCGGTCGTCGGTTCCCGCAGATGCGCTGATCGCGCGCGTTGGGGGCGAGGAATTCGCGATCCTGGCACCGGCGACCTCGACCCTGTCGAGCGCGGGGGTGCTCGACGCGCTGCGGGTCGAACGGATGCCGTTCGACCTGTCGGTGACCGCGAGTATCGGGGCCTGCACCGGTCCGCTGGCAAACGATGCCGATTGGAAGCGCCTCTATCGCCGCGCCGATCTGGCGCTGTTCGAAGCCAAGGCAGCGGGCCGCGACCGGGCGCGCCACGCCCCGGTCGGGATTGCCGCTTGATCAGGCTGTTTGTCGTCTCCCGGTTGGGCTGTTCTCGTGGGCGATCCGACCTCGCATCGCATCCAGGCAGTGGTCAACCTGAATCGCGTAGGCGCGTCGTTACTCTACACGTGGAGCCAGCGGCTGCGCTGATCTGCCGCTAACTTCGACGGGCTCGGCTTGATCGCGTCCGCGCGGCTGCTTACACGTGTGTCAATGAGCGAGCATGATTGGCACTTCGGCTATCGCCACCCGACCCCCTGGGCGACCGACTATCCCCCGCTATCGCTGGTCGAACTGTTCGACGCTGCCGCCGATGATCATCCTGAAAGGCCGCTGATCGATTTTCTGGGGCGGCGATATAGCTATGCCGAAACCCGCGACGGTGCGGACCGGGTCGCCTGTGGGCTCGCCGCGCTGGGCTACGGCAAGGGCGACCGGATCGGGTTGTTCCTGCCCAACACGCCGCATTACCTCGCGGCCTATTACGGCATCTTGAAGCTCGGTGCGACGGTGGTGAACTATTCGCCGCTCTACACATCTGCTGAACTCGCACATCAGGTCGAAGATTCGGGTACGCGCGTGTTGTTCACGCTGTCGGCGAAGGCGTTGTTGCCGACCGCACTTCAGGTGCTGGATTCAAGCGGCCTCGAACGATTGATCGTCGGATCGGTCGCTGGGGCGCTGCCCCCAACCAAATCGCTGTTCTATCGCCTGTTTCGCGGGTCAGAGACGACGCACCGCCCCAACGACCCACGCATCACCGCGTTTTCCTCGCTGATCGCGAACGACGGATCAGGCGGGCACCCCGCGATTGATCCCGTCGCCGATGTCGCGCTGATCCAGTACACTGGCGGGACCACGGGCACTCCCAAGGGTGCGATGCTGACCCACGCCAATCTGACCGCGAATGCGCGCCAGGTCGTGGCGATCGATCCGCATCCCGACCAGCCCGATCGGATCGTCGGCGTGTTGCCGCTGTTCCATGTCTTCGCCAACACCTGCGTGCTCAATCGCACGGTGGCGATGGGTGGGATGATCGTGATGCTGCCCCGCTTCGACGCCGCGCAGACACTGGCGGCGATCACCCGCACCAAGGCTACCTCGCTCCCCGGCGTCCCGACGATGTACCGCGCGTTGCTCGATCATCCCAAGACGGCGTCAACCGACTTTTCCTCGCTGCGTGTCTGCATCTCGGGCGGCGCGCCGCTTCCCGCCGCAATCAAGGCGGCGTTCGAGACGCAGACCGGGGCAAGATTGGTCGAGGGATATGGCTTGTCCGAAAGCTCGGGGGTCGTTTCCGCCAACCCGTATGACGGGGAGAATGTCGCGGGCAGCATTGGCCAACCGATCCCCGGCACCCGGGTTCGGCTGGTCGACAAGGAAGACCCCACCGTCGACGCTGTCGCGGGTGAGCCTGGGGAGATATTGGTGGCTGGGCCGCAGATGATGAAGGGCTATTGGAACCGCCCCGATGCCGATGCCGGCGTCTTCGTCGACGATCGCGACGGCACGCGCTGGCTGCGGACCGGCGATGTCGGGCGGATCGGCACCGATGGTTTCGTCACGATCGTCGATCGGCTGAAGGACATGATCGCGGTGTCGGGCTTCAAGGTCTTTCCGAGCCAGATCGAGGCGGTGCTGTACCAGCACGATGCGGTGAAGGAAGCGCTCGTGATCGGCGTCCCCGACCCCTATCGCGGTGAACAACCCCGCGCCTATGTCACGCTCGACGAGGGCGCAACGGTCGATGGCGCGGGCTTGCGCGACTGGCTCAATCCACAACTCGGTCGCCACGAACGCGTCCACCAAGTGGTGGTGCGCGACAGCCTGCCGAAAACCATGATCGGCAAATTGAGCCGCAAGGAACTGGTCGCGGAGGTAACCGCGACCGAGGGTGCCACTATCTAGCCGAACACCGTCTTCAGGTTCATGAATTCGTGGAGGCCATAAGGCCCAAGTTCACGGCCATAACCCGAACGCTTGATTCCGCCGAATGGCGCATCCGGAGACGAGGCGAGCATCGCGTTAACCGCGGTCATCCCGGCGGCAATGTCGCGTTCGAACCGTTCGCGTTCGTGGGATTCATTGGTCCAGACCGACGACCCCAGTCCGAACGGCACGTCGTTGGCCAAGCGAATCGCTGCGTCGATATCGGCGACCTTGAAGACCATAGCGACGGGCCCGAACAATTCTTCCTGCGCGACCGGATCGTCGATCGGGACGTCGACTAGGATGCCCGCCGACATGTATGCACCCTTGCCCTCCAGCGCTTCGCCGCCGAACAGCAACTTGCCGCCCGCCGCCTGGATCTGAGCGAGCTGGTCGACGACGGTCTGCCGCTGTTCCTCGCTCGACAGCGGCCCCATGTCGGTCGCGCCGTCCATCGGATCGCCCGCCGTCACCGCCTTCATGCCGGCAGAAAACTTGGCGAGAAATTCGTCATAGACATCGACATGGACGATCATCCGCTTGGCGCAGATGCACGATTGGCCGGTGTTCTGGATACGCGCCTGCACCGCGGTCTCGGCGGCTTGGTCGATGTCGGCAGAAGGCATGACGATGAATGGGTCCGAGCCGCCGAGTTCGAGAACAACCTTCTTGAGCGCCCGGCCCGCGGCCTCGGCAACCTTCATTCCCGCACCTTCGCTCCCGGTCAGCGTCACCGCGACGATCCGATCGTCCGCGATCAGGGCGGCGACCTTGTCGGATTTGATCGCTAGGTTCTGGAACACGCCCGCAGGTGCGCCTGCCGCGATCACCATCGCCTCGATCGCAGCGGCGACGCCCTGGGTGAGCGAGGCATGTTTCAGCAGCCCGACATTCCCCGCCATGATCGTCGGCGCCAGGAAGCGGACAACCTGCCAATAGGGGAAGTTCCACGGCATGACCGCCAGCACCGGCCCCAACGGGAGCCACCGCGCGGTAGCTTTCCCCGCCGCGGTATCGAAGCTGCGCGGATCGAGCATCGCCGGGCCGTGCTGCGCATAATGACGGAAACCGCCCGCGCATTTTTGGACCTCGGCAAGCGAGGATTTGAACGTCTTGCCCATTTCGCGCGTCGCGATTTCGGCGAGGCGTTCGGCGTTGGCGTCGAATTGCTTGGCAATCCTTTCGAGCAGATCGGTGCGGGTGGCATAGTCGGTCTCGCGCCACGCGACGAACGCATCATGCGCGTGCGCCACGCGCTGTTCGATCTCGTCCTTGGTCAGTTCGAGATAGCTCGCGCCGGGCTCGCCGGTTGCGGGATTAATGCTCGTGAACACAAATTTCTCCTTCGGTTCTCCCAACGCGAAAGCGCCGCAGGGTTTCCCCATGCTCCTTGACCCTCGTCGCGCGCCTGCCCCATAGCATCGACTATGGATATGCCGATCGAAGAGCTCTCGTTCGAGGCCGCGCTGAAGGAATTGGAGACGATCGTCGGTCGTCTCGAAAGCGGGGACGCGACCCTCGACCAGTCGATCGCGCTGTATGAGCGTGGCGACAAGCTCCGCCAACGCTGCGGCGAACGGCTCGATGCGGCGCAGGCGCGGATCGAGGCGATCCGGGTCGATGCCGAGGGCAAGGCCGCCGGAACCCGCCCCTTTGCCGCTGATTGACGTGACCATGCCAACGATCGAGACGGCGATGGCTGACGTAGCGATGGAGATCGATCGCCGCTTCGATACGTTGCTCGCGGTGCCCGACGATCCGCGCGCGACGCTGTATCAGGCGATGCGCCACGCCACGATCGGGGGGGGGAAGAGGCTCAGACCGCTGCTGGTCTATGCCACCGCGGACCTATTCGGGGTCGATCGCGATTGCGCGGGCCGCGCGGCAACTGCGATCGAGGCGATCCACGTTTATTCGCTGATTCACGACGACCTGCCCGCGATGGACAACGACGACCTGCGCCGGGGTAAGCCCACCGTCCACAAGGCGTTCGATGAGGCCACCGCGGTCTTGGCGGGCGACTGCCTCCACGCACTCGCGTTCGAAATCCTCGCCGATCCTCGGACCCATTCCGACCCCGCCATCCGCATCGAACTCGTGCTCGACCTCGCGCGCGCTGCAGGGCCAAGCGGGATGGCCGGAGGGCAGATGTTGGATCTCGTCGCCGAACAGGCGCGCTTCGACCTCGATGGCGTCACCCGGCTTCAACAAATGAAGACCGGCGCGCTAATCAGCGCCTCGGTCGAAGCGGGCGCGATCCTGGGCCGTGCGCCCGCCGCGGCGCGGACAGGCTTGCGCGGTTATGCCCGCGATCTCGGTCTTGCCTTCCAGATCGCCGACGACCTGCTCGATATCGAAGGCGACGAAGCGCTTGCTGGCAAGAAGCTGCGCAAGGACGGCGAGGCGGGCAAGGAGACGTTCCTGTCGCTGCTCGGTGTTGACCGCGGGCGCGAACAGTGCGCGATGCTCGTCGACCAGGCGATCGAGCACCTCCACGGGTTCGGAGATGAAGCCGACCTCCTGCGCGCTGTCGCGCGCTACGTTGTCGAGCGGGACCATTGATCAGGAGCGCGTCATGACCAAGCGGATCGGCGTATATCCCGGGACCTTCGATCCCATCACGCTGGGGCATATGGACATTATTCGCCGCGGCGCGAAGCTGGTCGATCGGTTGGTTATCGGCGTGACCACCAACCCGTCGAAATCGCCGATGTTCACGATCGAGGAGCGAATGAGCGCGGTGCAGCGGGAAATCGCCGGGATCGACAGCGAAATCCACGTCGTCGCGTTCGATTCGCTATTGATGGACTTTGCCGAACGCGAGGGTGCCCGGGTCATCATCCGTGGCCTGCGCGCGGTCGCGGACTTCGAATATGAATATCAGATGGCGGGCATGAACCAGCAGATCAATCCGCGGGTCGAAACGGTATTCCTGATGGCCGATGTCGCGCTCCAACCGATCGCGAGCCGTCTCGTCAAGGAAATCGCGCTGTTCGGCGGCCCGATCGGAAAATTCGTTCCCGCCGAGGTCGAGCGCGAGGTCGTCGCGCGCGTTGCATTGCTGGGACAGAAAGGCTCGCGCTGATCGAGCGCGATGTTCAGATTGGCGACAGCCGCGATTTGGTTTAAGCGCCGATTGTCCCGTTTACCGTTGGTGGTTTCATGCGCTTATTAGCCAGTGTCTTCGTGCTCCTCTCCAGCCTCATCGCGATGCCTGCCGCTGCGCAGCAAGCCGATACGATGGCTGCCGTCCGCGGCACCCCGCCGTTGACGACCGACAAGGAAAATCTCTGGCTGCTTGACCTCAGCGACGGTGGACGCGTCACGATCTGGCTGCGTCCCGATCTCGCGCCGAAAATGGTCGAACGGGTAAAGACGCTGACCCGCCAGCATTTCTATGATGGGCTTGATTTCCACCGCGTCATCGACGGCTTCATGGCGCAGGGCGGCGATCCCAAGGGTGACGGCACCGGCGGCTCCACGCTGCCCAACGTGCCCGCGGAATTCAGCTATTATCCGCATGTCCGCGGCGCGGTATCGGCGGCGCGCGCCGAGGACGAGAACAGCGCGAACAGCCAGTTCTTCATCGTCCTTCAGCCGCGCCTTTCGCTCGACCGTAAATACACCGTGTTCGGCCGCGTCGTCGACGGCATGGGCTACGTCGACGCGATCCAGCGCGGCGAACCGCCGGCAAATCCTACGACGATCGTTCACGCCTATATCGCCGCGGATACGCCGCCGCCTTACACCCCTGCGCCCGTTGCCGCCGCTCAGCCCGCAGCCCTCCCCCCTGTGACCCTGCCGGGCGCGACGAACGCCAAGGCTCCGATCAAGGCGGCTGCCGCACCCAAGTGAAGGTCGACCTCTTCGACTTCGACCTGCCGACCGATCGTATCGCGCTCCGCCCCGCCGTCCCGCGCGATGCGGCACGGATGCTGGTGCTCGACGGCGACAGCCTGCGCGACCACAGCGTCGCCGATCTGCCAACCCTGCTCAGCCGCGGCGACCTGCTGGTCTTCAACGACACCCGCGTCATCCCTGCACGCCTTGAGGGCAAGCGAGGGTCTCGCCTGGATGATGCGGCACGCGGCGCAGCGGGGGCCAGCATCGGCGCGACACTCCACAAGCGCGAGGGGCCACGCCGCTGGCGCGCCTTCATCCGCAACGCGCGGCGACTGCGCGACGGCGACCGGATCGATTTCGGCCACGACGTCGCCGCCGTCGCGGGCGACCGCGCCGAGGACGGCAGCTTCGCGCTTGACTTTGCGGGCGACGAGCCGGTCGAACTGCTGCTCGAGCGCGCGGGGCGGATGCCGCTGCCCCCCTATATCGCCGCGCGCCGCGCCACGGACGCGCGCGATGCGGACGACTACCAGACGATGTTCGCGACCGATCCCGGCGCGGTCGCCGCACCGACTGCGGCGCTCCATTTTACCCCTGCGCTGATCGCCGCGCTCGACACCGCGGGAATCGAGCATGCCACGCTGACTCTACACGTCGGCGCGGGCACCTTCCTGCCGGTAAAGGCCGACGACACCGACCATCACCGGATGCACGCCGAGTGGGGCCGGATCGACACTGCTACCGCGGATCGCCTCAACGCCGTCCGCGGCCGCGGAGGCCGGGTGATCGCGGTCGGCACCACCTCGCTCCGTCTGATCGAGAGCGCGTGCCGGGATGACGGCGTCATCGAACCCTTCGAAGGCGACACCGCGATCTTCATCACGCCCGGCTATCGCTTCCGCGGCATCGACGGACTGATGACCAATTTCCACCTGCCCCGCTCGACGCTGTTCATGCTGGTATCGGCACTGATGGGCACCGATCGGATGCAGAACGCCTATGCACATGCGATCGCATCGGGGTATCGCTTCTACAGTTACGGTGATGCCTCGCTGTTGCTGCCGTAAAAGGACCTGTCGCGATGCGCATTCTACTCCTGGCCGGACTGCTGGCGATCATCGCGACGGCCGCAGATGCGCAACATTATCAACGCCGCGGTGGCGAGGCCCAGCGCGCAGGCCTACCCGCGTCAACGACACCACAGCCTGCTGCCGGGAGCGAACGCGCAACGATCATGGTCGAGCCGGTCGGCATGCTGATCGCGACGTTCGACAGCGATGGCGACGGTCGGGTCTCACAGGCGGAGCGAACCGCCGGGGTTGCGCGCACCTTCCGGGAAGGTAACGCTTCCGGGTCGGGACAGATGGGCTACATCGATTACGCCGACTGGGCTGCACGCTGGCTGGGCGACGCCGACGCGTTGCCAAGCCCGTTCACGGTCGATACCAACGGCGACAACGTCATCACGCTTGATGAACTCCAAGCTTCAATCGCGCACATCTTCGCACGGATGGATACCGACAAGGACGGCGTCGTCACCCGCAAGGAACTGCTGACGATCCGCACCGCCCCGAACGGCGGCGGTTTTGGTCGAAGCGGGCGCAACCGCCATGTGCAGGATCACGGGTCCGAATGACTGCGCCTAGGTTCGCCTTCACGATCGCGGCGACCGACGGCGCGGCGCGGACCGGCAGTGTCGCGATGCAGCGCGGTACGATCCGTACCCCCGCCTTCATGCCGGTTGGCACCGCCGCGACCGTCAAGGCGATGAAGCCCGGCGACGTGGTGGCCGCGGGAGCGGACATCATTCTCGGCAACACCTATCATTTGATGCTCCGCCCGGGTGCCGAGCGCGTCGCGCGGCTCGGCGGACTGCACGATTTCATGGGCTGGTCGAAGCCAATCCTCACCGACAGCGGCGGTTATCAGGTCATGAGCCTGGCCGATCTCACCAAACGGTCCGAGGAGGGGGTGTCGTTCAAGTCGCACCTCGACGGCTCCCACCACCTGCTCAGCCCCGAGCGATCGATCGACATTCAGCGGCTGCTCGGCTCGAATATCGTCATGGCGTTCGACGAACTCGTACCCACCACCTCCACTCGCGACGTACAGGCAGCCGCGATGGAGCGCTCGATGCGCTGGGCCAGGCGCAGCCGCGACGCCTTCGACGCCGGCGGCGAGCATGGCGAAAACAACGCGATCTTCGGCATCCAGCAGGGTGCGCTCGACGAAGGCTTTCGTAAATCCTCCGCCGATGCGCTGATCGACATCGGGTTCGACGGATATGCGGTCGGCGGACTCGCGGTTGGCGAGGGGCAGGACGCAATGTTCGCCTGCCTCGACTTCGCGCCGGGGCAACTCCCTGCCGACCAGCCACGTTATCTGATGGGAGTTGGCAAGCCCGACGACATCGTCGGCGCGGTCGAACGCGGGATCGACATGTTCGATTGCGTGATGCCGACGCGGAGCGGCCGCACGGGTCAGGCGTTCACGCACGCGGGCCCAATCAATATCCGCAATGCCAAGTTCGGGGAAGACGAAGCGCCGCTCGACGCCGCCTGTCCCTGCCCCGTATGCGCCACATGGACCCGCGCCTATCTCCACCATCTCGTCCGCGCGGGCGAGATGCTCGGCGCGATGTTGATGACGGAGCATAACCTCTGGTTTTATGAGACGCTAATGGCGGACCTGCGGCACGCGATCGCGATTGGTGCGTTAACGACGTTCGCGACCGAATTTCGCGATGCCTATCGCGGTGACCGTCAGGAGTGATCATGCCGACCGACAATACCGACCAGCCCAATGAAATACTGGCCGCCGTCGCGGTGGCGAAGGCGCGTAGCGAAGGCGCCGCTGCTGCGCGCGAGCGCGCACGGCGGAAGCATTGGCCGATGCGCATTCTAGGGGTCGGAATCGGGTCCGCGGCGATCGCCGCGGCAGTATTGTTCGGCAATTCGGGAAAGAAGAACTGACTATCGTCACACCTCTCGATTGACACTTCCGACCACCTCCGGTTGAATTCTGGTTTCCTCCCGGAGACCATGTTCATGCGCCTTGTCCGTGTCACCCTGCTGCTGAGTGCTGCTCTGTCGCCCGCCCCTTTGTTTGCGGAAAGGGCCGCCCCTGCGCTCCCCGCGTCGACTGTCACGGGCGTCAAACCGATCACCTTCACCACTCGTACGCTGTCTAACGGCCTGCGGATTTATGCCTTGCGCGACACCGCGACCCCCAATGTCGCGGTCCAGGTGTGGTACGACGTCGGATCGAAGGATGATCCGAAGGGCCGATCGGGCTTTGCGCACATGTTCGAACATCTGATGTTCAAGGCGACCCGCAACCTGGTTGCCGAGCAGATGGATCGGCTGACCGAAGATGTCGGCGGGTACAACAATGCCTCGACCAATGACGATTACACCAATTATTACGAGGTCGTCCCCGCCAACCATCTCCAGCGATTGCTGTTCGCCGAAGCGGATCGGATGGCGAGTTTGGTCGTCGAACCCAAGAGTTTCGCCTCCGAACGCGACGTGGTGAAGGAGGAACTGCGGCAATCGACGCTCGCGCGGCCATACGGCAAGCTGTTCTCGACCTATCTGTCGGCGGCGTCCTATACGAAAAGCCCCTATGCGCGATCGACGATCGGCAGCATCGAGAACCTAGAATCTGCAGGAATCGACGATGTGCGCGCGTTCCACGCGACCTATTATCGGCCCGATAACGCAATCCTCGTCGTCTCGGGCAATTTCGATCCTAAACAGCTCGACGCGTGGATCGATCGCTATTTTGCCCGGATAACGGAGCCCACCACCGCGATTCCGCGCGTCACCGTGACCGAACCCGATCGCACCGCACCGGTATCGTACACGGTCTACGAGGCCAACACCCCGCTCCCCGCGGTGCTCAAGACCTGGCACATTCCCGCCGATCGCAACGCCGATATCCCGGCGCTGACGGTACTCCAGACGATCCTGTCGACCGGCGAAAGCTCACGGCTCTATGAAAGCCTGGTCTATCGCGATCAGCTTGCCCAAGACGCGTCATCGTTCCTCGATAGCAAGCAGGGTACCGGCAATCTGGTCGTGTATGCGATCCTGGCGAGCGGCAAGGCCGTCGCGGCGGGCGATGCCGCGCTTTCGCGAGAGATCGCACAGTTTCGCGATATGCCGGTCACCTCCGCCGAGCTCGCCGAGGCCAAGAACGAAATCCTGACGAGCGCGATCAGATCGCGTGAGACCGCAGAGGGAAAGGCGCGGATCATCGCCTCGTCGGTCATCATCGACGGCGATCCGCATGCCGCCGACCACCAGCTCGCCGCGATCGCGCGCGTGACCGCCGCCGATATTCAGCGCGTCGCGCGGACTTATCTGCGCGAGGACCAATCGGCGACGATCCGCTACCTCCCCGCCGACCAAAAGCCCGCCAATGCGACCGCGACGCCGATCGTGGTTCTGCCGAGCGTTGTCACCACCGCGCTGGTCCCGCCCCCGTCGGTCGCGATCGTCACGCCCGCCAGCGACGCCGACCGCGTCATGCCGCCCGCCCCCGGCGCGCCAGTAGCGATGACCTTGCCGGTGCCGGTCGAAACGCGGCTTGCCAACGGTTTGCGCGTGATCACGGTCGAGCGCCACGATCTGCCGCTGGTCACCGCATCGCTGGTCGCGACCGGGGGTGGAGCGACCGATCCCGAAGCGCGGGCGGGCGTCAGCAACCTCGCCTCCGGCCTGATGACGAAGGGCACGACGACGCGCTCGGCGACCCAGATTGCGCGACAGATCGAATCGCTCGGTGCCTCGATCGAGAGCGATACCGATCGAGACGGCGCGTCGGTATCGGTAACTGTAAAGTCGGATCAGCTGGGAAAAGCACTGCCTATCCTTGCCGACGTCGCAATCCATCCAGCGTTCGCGGCGGAGGAAATCGCGCGCGCGCGTGCTCAGGAGATTGACGGCGTTACGGTGACCATGAAGGATCCCCCACAGCTCGCGAATCTCGTCGCGACCCGGGCGGTCTTCGGCGATGGCCCGTACGCCGCCCCGCTGTCGGGCACCCCTGCGTCGCTCAAAGCCATCACCCGGGTCGATCTGCTCGCCTCCTATGCCAGGACATGGGAACCTGCGCAGGCTGCACTCATCATGGTCGGCGATATTACTCCGGCCGCTGCCAAGGCGCTGGCGCAGGCGCAATTCGGAGGTTGGAAGCCGACCGCGGCGGCCGCGCCCGCGTCGACCGCGTCGCCATTTGCGGCACCCCGGGTGATCGTCGTCGATATGCCCGGCGCCGGGCAGGCCGGCGTGGTCGTCGCGCGACCAGGGATCGAGCGCAGTGACCCGCGCTATTACCCGCTCAACGTCGCTAACACCGTACTCGGTGGTGGCTTCTCGTCTCGGTTGAACCAGGAAATCCGGATCAAACGCGGGCTCGCCTATGGCGCTGGCAGCAGCGTCCAGGCGCGCCGTCTGCCTGGAATCATTGCGGCGCGCACGCAAACCAAGAACGCGACCGCGCCCGAAGTCGTCGTGCTGATCGCCGAGCAGATGTCGGCGATGGGCTCCGCACCCGTCCCGCGAGGCGAACTAGAAACGCGCAAGGCGGTGCTGGTCGGCGGGTTCGGGCGAACGATCGAAACGACCGGCGGGGTCGCCAGTCTCCTAGGCAATTACGTCCTCCAATCGGTGCCGCTCGACGAACTCGCGCGCTTTACGGGCAAGGTCGCGGGGGTCGATGCCGTCGCGGTCGAAGCCGCGGCGGCCACATTGCTTGACCCCAAGCTGGCGAGCATCGTTGTCGTCGGCGACGCCAAGCAGTTTATCGATCCGCTGCGCAAAGCCTACCCACAGGTTGAGATCCTGACCGAGGACCAGTTGAGGCTCGACAGCCTGACGCTGAAGTAACCTCTTACCGCGCGGCTCGCTCGTCCCAGACCGGGACGGCACCGATTCAGTTACGGAACGGATGGCCCGGCTGCGCTATGCCGCTGGTTGCCGGGGCCATCCGGACGACAGGAGACTCGGTGAGAATTCCCTTACAGACGGTGCGGCTGATGACGCTGAGCTGGGCGATCCTCGTGCTCGCTGGTCTGGCGCTCGTGGGCGGATTGTCGGCCCACGCCGCGTGGCGCGCGGTCGAGGCGCAGGCCGCGCGCGATGCCGATCCGCGCGCGCTGGTCCGAACGGGCTACGAGGCGGAGGATCATTTTCCCGGGGCAGCGTTGCTCTACGCCGATCTCCCGCCCGTCGCTTCGTCGCGCGACATCGCGGCCCCCGCGGCAGGCGTAACAGGCACGACCGCGCTGCCCGATCTGCCGATCCCCGCCAACTTCGCTGCGACCGAGCTAGGCGTCGTCCCCGCCGCACCATTTTCGATGATGGCATCGTCCTCGCTCGACCGCGCGCGCGCGATGGAGTGCCTCACCGCCGCGATCTATTACGAGGCCGCGACCGAATCCGACGCGGGCCAGTCCGCGGTCGCCCAAGTGATCCTCAATCGAGTTCGCCATCCCGCTTTCCCCGCGACCATCTGCGGCGTCGTCTACCAGGGGTCGGAGCGCGCCGGTTGCCAGTTCAGCTTCGCGTGCGATGGATCGATGGCGCGCGGGCGGATGCGGAGTGCCTGGATGCGTGCAACGCGCGCCGCGGGGATGGCGCTGGCCGGATACGTCTATGCGCCGGTTGGGCTAGCGACCCATTATCACACTTATGCGGTGACCCCGGCCTGGAACCGCAGCCTCGTAATGACCGATGTCGTCGGCGCCCATTTCTTTCACCGGTGGAAAGGCTTTTGGGGCACCGCTGCCGCCTTCCGCCAACACTATTCGGGCGGTGAACCAATCCCCGGCCCGCATGCTCGCACCGCGCCGCCCGTCGAGCCGTTCGATCCCAAGCTGTTCGCCGCGCTGGGCGCGCTGCCGACGCCGCGACCGATTACCGACGCCGCGCAGATACGCCCCGCCTACGCGGACAGCGGCAGCTATGTCGGAATGCTTCCGCCTGTTGCCGCGAAACCCAAGGACAATCTGCCCCCCGCGTCGCAGATACTCGACAAATGGAAGGATTCAGGCAAGCCGTTGATCTGACGGCTTGCCGAGATGCTGACACCCCGTTCGCCGAACGCGAAATCAACTGCCTATTTCGCCCCCTTCACATATTGGTCGAACCACGCCAGTACCCGCTTGCGCAGGTCCGCCGAATGGTCGGGATTGCGGATGCCGTGGCCTTCGTCGGGATAGATCACCAGGCTGGTCGGGACGCCCATGTCCTTGAGCGCATGCCACCATTCGGTCGATTGCGTCGGCGGCACCTCGATGTCGCGTTCGCCGACATAGATGAAGGTCGGGGTCTTGGCGGTCTTGGCGTGGTACACCGCCGAGACATCCTCATACGCCTTGTAATCCTGGTAGAGCGTCTTGCCGAAGAACGGCAGCATCCACTGGTCGATCCCGTTGGTGCCATAATAGCTGACCCAGTTCGACAGCCCCGCCCCCGCGACGATACCCTTGAAGCGGTTGGTCTGGGTATTGGCCCACATCGCCATGAACCCGCCATAGCTGCCCCCCATCAGCCCCAGCCGGTTATCGTCGATCGGCGCCACTTTTTCGACCGCGTCGATCCCGGCCAGGATATCGCGCAGATCGCCGCCGCCGAAGTCGCGCTTGTTCGCCTCGGTAAACGCCTCGCCCTGGCCATAGCTGCCGCGCGGGTTGGGCAGGAACATGTAATAGCCCGCCCCGATCAGCCCCGCGACCGAACTGTCGCTGCCGATGAAATAGGGGGTCGAGGCAGCGGCAGGGCCGCCGTGGACGTTGACCAGCATCGGCATCTTTGTGGTTGGATCGCCGCCCGCCGGGCCGAGCAGCCAGCCCTGGATCGTGTAATTGTCGTTACGCCACGTGACGCTCCTGGCGGTGACGCTGCTGGCGACCGCGTCGTTGTCATGGGTGATCTGGCGCGGCGCGGCGATCGGGCCGGCATAGATCGCGGGGGCGTGGGTGAAATCCTGCACCACGGTGGCGGCGGTACGGCCATCGGCGGCATAGGCGACCTTGCCGTCGCCCGCCGAGAAGGTGGCGGGGCGGCTCCAGAGCAACGCGCCGCCCTTGGCGGGGTCGATCGAGACGATCGAGGCATCCGCCCCCGACAGGATTGTCGCGCGCAAGCCCCCCTGGGTCCAGTCGAGCGAGGTTACCGTCGCCTTGTACCCCGGCGTGCGATCCGATGGCGTGCCGCCCGCGAACGGCACGGTATACACATCGCCGCCGACCGACCCGAAATCGCTCATCAGCCCGCCGATATACGCGACGGTCTTGCCGTCGGGCGACACGCGGGGAAAGTTGAGCTGGGTCGATGGCTTGGCGATCTGGCGCACCGCGCCGGTCGTCAGGTCGATCGCATCGAGCGTCGCGACCCACCAGTTCGCATCGCCATTGCCCAGCGCGGTGGTCGCGACGACGCCGCGGTTGTCGGGGGTCCACGCATATTCGTAGATATAGCGCCCCTCGGGTGAGACCGGCTTCACCGCCGCCGCGACGACCGGCGCGCCGATCACCGGGAACACCGCGAGTCGCTGTTCATCGCTCTTTTCGCCGATCTCGCCGATCTGGCGCACCCCGGCCTGGGTCGCGCCCGCTTCCTTGGCGGCGCCGATCGTGACGAGCAATGCTACCTTGGTGCCGTCGGGCGAAAACCGCGGGGTCTGCGCGATACCGTTGATCGTCGCGAGCGTGCGGACGTGAGTGCCTTCCGCATAGTCGAGCGCCACCGTCCCCGCCTTGCGATCGCGCGCCAGGAACGCGACATCGCCCGACGGCGCAAAGGTCACGTCGGTATAGGTGCACGTCGCGCACGGATCGATCCGCCGCAAGATCTTGCCGTCGCTCGCCGCGCGAATCGTCACTGCCGCGCGATCCTTCGGCCCGTTTTCGATCGTCGCAATCCGATCGCCGCGTGGCGACAGCGCGAGCGACCCGTAATTATGGACCGGTTGCGCGAGCGCGGGCGAAGCGACGCCAAGGAGCAGGAGAGCGGTGAGCGTGACGCGCATGGAGGGGACACCTTCTGGGGAACGGAACGACCGTCACGCTAGCCCAGCGCCGCGCCGCCGCCAACCGCGGGAACGCGAATCCGCCGCCATCGGTTGTCCGGCTGAGGAGACTAACGATGCCCGATCCGATCAAGCCGACGCAGGAAACCGACAAGCCCAACCTGTCGACCGACCATCAGCGCGACGGCGATGCCCGCCGCCCGAGCGACACGCTCGACAAGGGTCAGCCCGATGGGGAAACGATCAAGCGCAAATCATCGTTGATCGACGACGACTGATGTCCGCAAGCACGGTTCAGGCGGCGCGGTTCAGGCGCCCACCGGCTCCTGAACCGTCGTGCCGCGATCGGCCGCAAACCCCGGCGCGTGGCCGGTCGCGGGACGCAGGCTGTCGCGCTCGGCGGCGGTGGGGATCGCGGTGGGATCGGGGCGAAACGCTTCGGGCGCGCGATCGTCCGGCCCGGGGCGCGGGGTGTCGAGCGCCAGATCGGGCGCGGCATGTTCGCCGTTCGGGCGGCGGCCGAGCAGCAGCACGCTGACGGCCGCGGCGGCGATCGCCAGAAGCGTGCCGCCGATCGTGAGGGCGGTGGTGCGGGTCTTGCTGGTGGCCACGGTGTCTTCCTTGTTCGGGTATATCACTGAACAAGATACGCGGTCGCGCGCGGTTCGATCCCTGACGCGGCTACGTCAGCGATAATCGGGGTCGTCGAACCAGTCCGAAAAATGATCCCATTCTTGCGATACGGTGTCGGGGAACACGGGATCCCGCTTGGCAAGGAAGCTCTCGACGCCCTCGCGCGCATCGCGGCTCCGCCCCCGCGCCCAGATCGCGCGGCTTTCGATCCGGTGCGCGTCCATCGGGTGCACCGCGCCCATCCCCGCCAGCATCATCCGCCGGGTCAGCGCGATCGAGACCGGCGCCGATCCCTCGACCAGCCCCAGCGCGAACGCGCGCGCCGCGGGCAACAGATCGTCGGGGGCGTGCAGGCTGCGCACCAGTCCCCCCGCCAACGCTTCCTGCGCGTCGAACACGCGCCCCGCATAGGTCCACTCGAGCGCCTGCGACAGGCCGACGAGGCGCGGCAGGAACCAGCTCGATGTCCCTTCCGGCACGATTCCGCGGCGTGCGAAGACGAAGCCGAACCGCGCCGCCTCGCTCGCCAACCGAAAATCCATCGGCAGCGTCATCGTCGCGCCGATCCCGACCGCGGCGCCGTTGATCGCGCCGATGACGGGCTTTTTCGACGCGAAGATCCTGAGGCCCAGGATACCCCCGCCGTCGCGCACCGCGGGGTTGGCATAATCGACGCTGCCGTCGGCCCGGACCGGGGAATCGCTACCGTTCCAGCCACCGCGCCGTTCATAGTCGAAGGTCTCGGCCCCCGCCGACAGGTCCGCGCCCGCGCAAAACGCGCGGCCCTCGCCGGTGACGATCACTGCACGCACCGCGTCGTCCGCATCGGTGCGATCGAACGCCGCCACCATCTCGCCCAGCATCAGCGAATTGAACGCGTTGAGCTTGTCGGGGCGGTTCAGCGTCAGCGTCGCGATGCCATCGCTCGCAATGTCGAGCGTGATCGTGTCGGGCATGTCTCTCTCCTCCGGGCACGACCACGATAGGTCGGCCGAGGCGAGCGGCAAGCGTGAAAGCGGTCGGCGCCGTTATCCGCCGCGCGCGTCAGACCTTGGCGGCGTAGATCATCCGTTCGGACCCCAGCATCGCGAACACCTGATCGAGGTCGCTTTCGCCGACCGCGAAACAGCCCTGGCTGCGGCCGAGCTGGCCGTGCGACTTGATCATGTCCTTGTTCGCGTACCATGCCGAATGGACCACGATCGCGCGCGACAAGGCGTTGTCGTTGGTCGGGTCGAGCCCGAGAAGTCGCTGCGAATTGCCGTGCTTGCCGACATAATAGTTGGAGGCCAGAAACGCGCCCTCGCTGGTCGCGTTCGATCCGGGATCGTTCGAGAAGCGCTGGAGCCAGCCGGTGTGCGCGGGATCGGACCCGCTGCCATGCGTGACCAGAAACGACTTGCTCTTGCCCGACGCCAGATCGACGAAGTGGAACCGCGGCTGCGACGACGGTGCCGCCATGTCCGCGATCAAGATCCGGTCGCGCTTGGGGATCCGGGCACCGTGCCGATCGAGCGCGGCGAGCGCGCGGCGCATCAGATCGGGGCGGACGACGCGCGGGCTCGTCACGGTAGCTGCGGTGGCCCGCGGGAGTGGCGGCGATGAGGGGATTGGTGGATCGCGAAGCGGCTTCAGATCATGCTGGGTGATCTTGCGCGCCGCGGCGGACACCGCGCTCGGTACCGCGAGCACACCCGCCAGGACCAGGCCGTTCTTCAGGATCGCACGCCGGTCGCGCGCCATGTCGTGGTGAATCGTCATCGGTTGGTTGGTGCCCCGTGAATGTTTCCCGCTGAATCCCTCCTACCAGCTTCCGCGTTAAAATTCTGCAACGATTCCGAATAGTTCCAGGGCTTTCCGGTCGTCTCATCGCATGGTTGGGTCGGCTCGTCGCGGCACGGCGATGGCACCAATCGAGTCGCCGCGCGTTTTGGGGACTGACACGATCAGGACAGGGACGACGATCATGCCGCGGTTTATTGCACTGGGGAGCGCCATCATGCTGGTGGCATCGCTCGCCACCCCGGCCCTCGCGGCCGATGCGATGCCCGGCACCGTCGCGATCGGCGGCGGCGTGATCGCGACGAAGCTGGCGACACTGCGCGCCAATACGTTCGTCTGGGACGATCAGGGCGTGACCCAGCCGGTGAGCATCGTGATCTCGATCCCCGACCAGAAAGCCTATGTCTATCGCGGCGAGACGATGGTGGCGGCGTCGAGCGTGTCGACCGGGAAAGACGGCAAGGACACCCCGGTCGGCACCTTCCCGATCCTCCAGAAGGAAGAAATGCACCACAGCAATCTCTACGACAGCGCGCCGATGCCGTTCATGCAGCGGCTGACCTGGGACGGCGTCGCGATCCACGCGGGCCGCAATCCCGGCTTCCCCGCCTCGCACGGCTGCGTCCGCGTGCCGCGCGCATTCGCCGAAAAGCTGTTCACGGTGACGACGGTCGGCACCCCGGTGATGGTGACACAGGCGAGCGCCAGCGAGGGTTTCTTGCCGCCCGAGCCCTATGATCCCGCGAAGATGGTCGCCGCAACCGCCGACGCCAACGCCGCGCAGTTCGACGCGGTCATGAACACGATGAACCGCTGACCGTCGCCGCCAGCGCCGCCAGATCGGCGCGGGTGTTGATATTGGCGATGGTGGCGTCGAGCACGATCGGCACCGCGCCGACATGGCGTGCCCACGCGCGGATCGACCAATCGGTGGTCGCTGCGATATAGGCGTCGATCACGTCCGCCAGCGATGCAGGCCAGCCGCCGATGACCGGCAACCCCGCGACGAATGTCGCCTGGTCCGGCCGGGTGATCGTGGCGATAAGGTCGGCGGGCAGCATCGGCGTGTCGCACGGAACGGTGACCACCGAGCCGAACCCCCGGCTACGAGCATCATGCAGCGCCGCAGCGATCCCGCCCAGCGGCCCGATGCCCGCGGGACGATCCGCGATCCCGGGGCCGCGCCCGACGATCACGACGGCGTCGACCTGCGGCCCGATCGTCGCCGCGATCCGGTCGATCAGCGTCATGCCCTGCAACGCCGCGAGCGCCTTGTCCGCACCGAACCGCCGCGCCTGCCCCCCCGCCAGGATCGCGCCCAGTATCGTCACGGCACCAGTATCGCATCGGCGCGCGCCAGGACGCGCAACGCCACCCCCGCCGCCGCCGCGCGCGCGACCGCCAGCGTGGTCGGCGCCGAAATCGTGACGAGCAGCGGGCAATTCGCGAGCGCCGCCTTCTCGACGAGTTCGTACGAACAGCGCGACGTCAGCAGCGCAAAGCCGCCGTCCCATTCGCTGCCGTCGCGGAGCATCGCACCGATCAGCTTGTCGAACGCATTGTGCCGCCCGACATCCTCCCTCGCCAGCCTCACCTCGCCCGACGCCGAACACGCCGCCGCGGCATGGACCGCCCCCGTCGCGCGATTGAGCGGCTGGTGGTCGCGGAGTGTCTCCAGCGCGTAAAACACCGCGGCGTCGTCCGCGTCGGAGGTGGTCGCGACACGCGGTAACGGGCGAAGCGCCTGTTCGAGATTCTCGATCCCGCACAGCCCACACGACGATTCGGCGACGCGGTGGCGGACGCGCTTGACGATCCGCTCGCCCAGTCGATCGGCGATCGTCACCCGCACGATCACGCCGCGGTCGGTGCGGTGGACATCGACGTCGACGACATCCACCGCCGCATTGATCAGCCGTTCGGCGCGCGCGAACCCATAGGCCAGGTCGACG
This sequence comes from Pseudomonadota bacterium, assembly GCA_030854075.1. Classification (GTDB taxonomy): domain Bacteria; phylum Pseudomonadota; class Alphaproteobacteria; order Sphingomonadales; family Sphingomonadaceae; genus Sphingomonas. Next base: position 2,340 of record JALYTW010000024.1, on the reverse strand, counting down.
AGATCGACCGGCGTCGCCATCAGCACCGCATAGCCGATGCCGTTGAATTCGACCGCGATCGGCACCTCATCGGCCAGCGCGCGCGCGGTCGTGGCACATGCGCCGTCCGCCCCGACCCGGGTCATCGGCGATGATGTCGCGCCATCGATCTCGACAACCGTTGCGGCCTCGGATGGCGGAGCAGGCGGGACATCGACGGTTCTCGGCATGCCCCGGCGTAGCACAACTGCTGCGTGGTCGCCGCCCGCATCGATCAGGGTAGGTGACCTTCGCGCCCGCCTGTGCTGTGATCGGGACTATGGCCAAGCTCTATTTCTACTACGCTTCGATGAACGCGGGAAAATCGACCAGCCTCCTCCAGGCCGATTTCAACTACCGCGAACGCGGGATGGCGACGATGCTGTTCACCGCGGGGATAGACGACCGTTTCGCCGCGGGCACGATCACCTCGCGGATCGGGCTCGAGGCCGCCGCCACCCCGTTCGATGCCGCGACCGACATCGCCGCGTGCGTCGCGGATCGGCACGCCCGCGAGGCATTGTCGTGTGTCCTCGTTGACGAAGCGCAATTCCTGTCCGCCGACCAGGTCGATCAGCTCGCGCAGGTCGCCGATGTCGTCGGCATCCCGGTCCTCGCTTACGGGTTGCGCACCGATTTCCAGGGCGTGCTGTTCCCCGGCTCGGCGCGGCTGCTCGCGATCGCCGACGCGCTCGTCGAGATCAAATCGGTCTGCACCTGCGGGCGCAAGGCGACGATGAACCTGCGCGTCGATGCGGAGGGCAAGGCGGTAGCGCAGGGACGCCAGACCGAGATCGGCGGCAACGACCGCTACATCGCCCTATGCCGAAGGCATTTCACCGAAGCGCTCGCGCATTAGCGCCATCACACGGCCGCGCTAGCGTCGCCGCGCCCGCTGCCCCATATCGCGGGCATGAACCCCGACAATATCATCTACCGCACGCTCGTGTGGATCATCCCGCTGGTGATCGCGATCGTGTTCCACGAAGTCGCGCACGGCTGGATGGCACGATGGCTCGGCGATCCGACCGCGAAGGAACAGCGGCGGCTGAGCTTCAATCCGCTGCGCCATGTCGACCCGATCGGCACCGTCGTCTTGCCGCTCGGCCTGGCGATCGCGGGCGCGCCGGTGTTCGGCTGGGCGAAGCCGGTCCCGGTCGATGCGCGGCGGCTGCGCAACCCGCGCTGGGGCATGGTCGCGGTCGCGCTGGCGGGACCGGGAATGAACCTCGCGCTCGCGACGATCGCGGCGGTTGCGCTCGGCATCGTCGCGGCTGCAGCGGGGGCCGACTCCGCACCGACCGGCGTCGCAGGATTCGTCGTCGCCAACCTCGTCAACTTCCTCCTGGTCAACGTCTTCCTCGCGCTATTCAACCTGCTCCCGCTGCCCCCGTTTGACGGCGGGCATGTCGTCGAGGGCCTGCTGCCGCGTCGCCTCGCGATCGAATACGCCAAGCTAGTGCGGTTCGGCTTCCTGCTCGTGATCCTGCTGATCGTCGTCGTCCCGATGGCCTTCCCCCACGCCAACATCGTCGCGCGCGTTGTCGTGCCCCCCGCACAATGGGTCGTGAGCCAGTTCCTCGCGTTGGCAGGTGCGATCGCCTAGGGACGCTGCGATGCATGGCTGGATCATTCTCGACAAGCCCGTGGGGCTGGGGTCGACCCAGGCCGTCGCCGCGGTCAAGCGCGCACTGCGGCAGGGCGGCTACGGCAAGTTCAAGGTCGGCCACGGCGGCACCCTCGATCCGCTTGCCTCGGGCGTGCTGCCGATCGCGGTGGGTGAAGCGACCAAGCTCGCCGGGCGGCTGCTCGACAGCGACAAGATCTATGAGTTCACAATTCGTTTCGGCGAACAGACCGATACGCTCGACACCGAAGGCGCGGTGGTGGCGACCAGCGATGTGCGGCCGACGGCGGAGACGCTCGAGGCGATCGTGCCGCGCTTCATCGGCCCGATCGCGCAGGTGCCACCCGCCTATTCGGCGCTCAAGGTCGATGGTGAGCGCGCGTATGACCTGGCCCGATCGGGGCAGGATGTGGTGCTTGCGACGCGCGACGTGACGATTTACTCGCTGCATTCCTCCCCCACCGGAGGAGGGGGACCGTCGGCGAGAGCCGATGGTGGAGGGGCAGCCGCGGATGCAGCACTGCTTGGCCACCCCACCACCGTCTGCGACGGTCCCCCTCCCCGTGCCGGGGAGGAATTGGAGGAGGCGACGCTCACCGCCCATGTCTCGAAGGGTACCTATATCCGCAGCCTCGCGCGCGACATCGCGGCAGCGCTCGGCACCGTCGGCCACGTCACCATGTTGCGCCGTATCA
>JALYTW010000206.1 GCA_030854075.1 Pseudomonadota bacterium | reverse complement strand
AGTTCACCCCGACACCTTCGCCGCAAGCTCAGCGATCCGCTTGCCCTGATAGCGTGCGCCGTCGAGTTCCTCCGCGCCCGGCTGGCGGCTGCCGTCGCCGCCCGCGATCGTGGTCGCGCCATAAGGGGAACCGCCGCGGATATGGTCGACCCCCATCTGTGCCTGGAACCCGTAGTCCAGCCCCACGATCGTCATCCCCTGGTGGAGCAGATTGGTGATGATCGAGAATAACGTCGTCTCCTGCCCGCCATGCTGGCTCGCGGTCGAGGTGAACGCGCCGCCGATCTTGCCGATCAGTGCTCCCTTCATCCACAGCGGCCCGGTCATGTCCCAGAACGCCGCCATCTGGCTCGGCATCCGGCCAAAGCGGGTCGGCGCACCGACGATGATCGCATCATAATCGGCAAGTGCATCGACGCCGTCGATTTCGGGATGTTTGGTGTCAGTCTTGAAATGCGCCGCCTCGATGACCGCCTGCGGGGCAGTTTCGGCGACGCGGCGAATATCCACCGCCGCACCCCCCGCCCGCGCGCCCTCAGCGACCGCATCGGCCATCTGCTCGACATGGCCGTAGGACGAATAATACAGCACGAGAACCTTGGTCATTGAGTATTCCTTGTTAGCGTTGAACCAAACCGCCCGTTCGCTTCGAGCGTCGTCGAGAAGCCTGTCAGCCGCGCCCTGGGTTTCTCGACGTCGTCCGAAACGAACGGGAACATTCTATTGCGAATCGACGAGGACTATTTCCGCATCCTCGATCGCGGTGATCGTCACGGTCTGCCCGCCCGACAGCGCCGCGCCGTCGCGAGCGTCGAACGCCTGACCATCGATCGTAATCCGCCCGGTGGCGGGCACCAGGTAGACGTGCCGCCCTTCACCGATCACGTGCGTCGCGGTGTCGCCCGCCATCAGAGTCGCCGCCATTACCCGCGCCTCGGCCCGGATCGGCAGCGCCCCCACCGCGTCGGTTTGATCCGCCGCGAACCCGCTCGCCAGCGTCACGAACCCGCCAGACCGCTCTCCCTTGGGGAAAGGCTTCGCGCCCCAACTCGGAGCCCCGCTCAGCCGGGTCGGCTCGATCCAGATCTGGAACAACGTCGTCGTTTCGTCCTCGAGGTTATATTCGGCGTGACGCACTCCGGTTCCCGCGCTCATCACCTGAACGTCCCCCGATTCGGTGCGGCCCTTGTTGCCCATCGAATCCTGATGCGTGATCGCGCCGGTGCGGACATAGGTGATGATCTCCATGTCGCGGTGCGGATGCGCGGGAAACCCGTTCTGCGGCTGGATCGCATCGTCGTTCCACACCCGGATCGCGCCCCAGCCCATCCGTGCGGGATCGTGATAATTCGCGAAGCTGAAATGGTGCCGCGCGTCGAGCCAACCATGATCGGCATGGCCGAGGCTGGCGAACGGGCGGCGGTCGATTCTGGTCTTGGTGTCGATCATCATATCCTCCATCGGTTGACGACAAGATAGCGTTCCGCGAGAGCCTGAAAATAGAAACGATCGAAACGGATCGTTTCATAAAGGAATCGACCCGATGCGCTTGCCCGATCTCGAAGCCTGGGCGATCTTTGCGAGCGTCGTCGAACATCGCTCGTTCAGCGCCGCCGCCGACGCGATCGGGTTGAGCAAGGCGACGGTATCCAAGGCGGTTACCCGGCTCGAGGCGCATCTCGGCCAGTCGCTGTTCCACCGCACCTCGCGCCGCATCGCGCTGACCGAGGCGGGCAAGCCGCTCGCCGAACACGCTGCACGGATCGTCGCCGAGGCGCGCGCGGCAGAGGACGCCGCTAGCGACGCCGCCGCCGCGCCGACCGGCCGGGTCCGCCTTGCCGCACCGATGAGCTTCGGTGTCAGCAGCGTCGCCCCGCTACTCGCGCCGTTCCTCGCGGATCATCCCGGGATCGAAATCGACCTCAGCCTGTCCGACGCGCGCGTCGACATCGTCGCCGAGGGGTTCGACATCGCGCTGCGGATCGCCGATCTGCCCGACAGCAGCCTGCGCGCGCGCCGGCTCTGTTCGATCGCGGCGCACATCGTCGCCGCCCCCGCCTATCTCGTCCGCCACGGCACCCCGACGCATCCCGGCGAGCTCGGCGACCATCGCCTGCTCGGCTATTCGAACATCGTCGGCCCCTGGCGCTTCCGCGGACGCGACGGCACCGAGGTGTCGGTCAAACCCCACGGCCCGCTGACCGCCAACAGCGGCGAGGCGCTGCTCCCTGCGCTCGCGGCAGGGCTCGGCATCGCGCGCCTCCCCGGCTTCATCGTCGGCGCGCAGATCGCGCGCGGCACGGTGGTGGAAATCCTCTCCGACTGGAACGCTGCCCCTGTCGGGCTTCACTTACTCACGCCGCCGAGCCCGCTGCGCCCCGCCCGCGTCGAAGCGCTGATCGCGTTCCTCGCCGCAAACCTCCGCGACCCGTGCGCGGCTGCCGACTAACGCTGTCCTACGCCTGCATGATCTGCCAACACGGTGCCATGATCGATCGTCGCTTCCCGCATGCTTCCCCGCCGATGCGCTCGGCGTTCCGCTCGCCGGGGGAGGCAGCGTCGAAATCGCGATTCCGTGTCAATGTCGTCAATGTCGCACGATGATCCGGCGTCGCCCGCTGGCTCCGCGCAGCGCGTGAACCGCCTCGCCCCCGACCGCGCCGACGCCCGCTTCATCCGGCGCGTCCTCTACATCCTCGTCATCGCCGCGCTCGCGGCGGCGCTGTATCGCGCGGGCGATCTGCTTATCCTCGCCTTTGGTGCGATGCTTGGCGCGATCGTGATCCACGCGATCGCCGAACTCTACGAACGCTATTGTCGCGCGCCGCCGAAGCTCGCGCTCGGCCTCGGGATGGCGACCGTGCTCGGGCTGATCGCGTTCCTGGTCTGGCTGTTCGGCGTCCAGTTCCGCCAGCAGGTCAACGAACTGGTGATCGCGCTACCCGGGCTGATCGACCAGCTCGCCGCGTATCTCTCACAAAGCCCGGTCGGCGCGAAGATCGTCGACGCGGTTCACCAGGCCTATGCCGGGTCGAAGGTCGCGAGCGACATCGGCGGGCTGGTCCGCGGCGCGGGCGAACTGATCCTCAACTGTCTGCTCCTCCTGATCGGGGCCTTATTCTTCGCTGCCGATCCCGGCGTGTACGAACGCGGCTTCCTCTACCTCATCCCGCCCTCGAAACGCCCCGCGATCGAGGACGCGCTGTTCGACGTCGGCTCGACCCTGAAACTCTGGCTGCGCTCGTCGCTGATCCTGATGACCAGCATGGGCGTGCTGATCGGTATTGGCCTGTGGATCTCCGGGGTGCCGTCGGCCGCCGCGCTCGGGCTGCTCGCGGGCCTCAGCGAATTCATCCCCTATATCGGCCCGACCGCCGCGATGATCCCCGCGCTGGGTCTCGCTGCCACCGTCGGCACCGGGCCGCTCATCGGGACGCTCGCGACCTATGCGATCGTGCGGCTGATCCAGAACAATTTCATCACCCCCTACGTCCAGAACAAGGTCATCTCGATCCCGCCCGCGATCACGGTCTTTGCGATCATCGGCATCGGGGTGATCTTCGGCGTCTTCGGGTTGTTCTTCTCCGCCGCGCTCTTGGTGGTCATCTTCACGCTCGTGCGCAGCCTGTATCTACGCGAAGTGCTGGGGGAGGATATCGCGCGGGCCGGGCACGACACCCTGCTCGATGCGGACCTCACACCCACTGCTCCTGAAGGCGACTCGCCGGAATCGCTAGCTTAATTCGAAATTAACCTTTTGCCTTCAGATGTTGTTTGGTTAATAAATCTCAGGCCGACCGAACAGCAGGGGTGCTGCGCGGCGACGCCAACGGGGGACGACGGATGCGGGTGCTGCTGATCGAGGACGAGCCGACCACGGCCAAGGCCATCGAGCTGATGCTCAATACCGAGGGCTTCAACGTCTACACGACCGATCTCGGCGAAGAGGGATTGGATCTGGGCAAGCTGTATGATTACGACATCATCCTGCTCGATCTGAACCTGCCCGACATGCACGGCTATGATGTCCTGAAGAAACTCCGGGTGGCGCGGATCGCGACCCCGGTGCTGATCCTCAGCGGGATCAACGAAATGGACAGCAAGGTCCGCAGCTTTGGCTTCGGCGCCGACGATTACGTCACCAAGCCGTTCCACCGCGAAGAGCTGGTCGCGCGCATCCACGCCGTCGTCCGCCGCTCCAAGGGCCACAGCCAGTCCGTCATCCGCACCGGCAAGCTCGCGGTCAACCTCGATGCCAAGACCGTCGAAGTCGACGGCAGCCGCGTCCATCTGACCGGCAAGGAATATGCGATGCTCGAGCTGCTCTCGCTGCGCAAGGGCACCACGCTGACCAAGGAAATGTTCCTCAACCACCTGTATGGCGGGATGGACGAACCCGAACTCAAGATCATCGACGTCTTCATCTGCAAGCTGCGCAAAAAACTCAGCCTCGCGTGCGACGGCGAGAACTACATCGAGACCGTCTGGGGCCGCGGCTACGTCCTGCGCGAACCCGAAGAGGTCGTCGCGGTCGCGTAACCCGGATCACCAGTCACCCTTCCCGTCACCGGGAACAACGAAGGCCGCGGCATCGGGGGGTGCCGCGGCCTTTTTGCTGTCCTACACGCCGGGAATGTGATCGAAGGAATTGAAAGAGAGTAATTGCATGCCGTGTCGCTTGAAACACTTGCTGCCATCGGTTTTTCTTTTAATTCTCGCGTGCGGCCAACCTAACCGAGGCGATAAGCTTAAGGCGCCGTTCATTGCCGAAATCGGCGGCATTAAACTGAGCGTGCCAGACAGCCCGGCTTACAAACGACCAGCCCTCGACCATCCTGAGAGCGCCTTTAGAACCGTGAGTTTCGACCTTTGCCCGCGCTCCTCGGCTGACGAAGCCTTGCCGGAGGGATGCTCAGCATTTACTGATTTGCCAATGATGAACGGCGGCATTCGGGTCCTTCTGCGTGGCCTCCCGGTCTCAACACGAGATTTGGTCTATTTTCGCGCGCAACCCGCCGTGCCGCCTCCTCCTAGATTGCCTTTGATCCCGCTCAGGATCAAACCAGGCGCAATGCACATCCCTGGCGTTACAGATGTCGAGGCCGCCACTATCGGTCGCCTTAGGCCGCCATGGCCAGCGAGCATCGCTACGACCGCCCAGCGCTGGCCGACGGTTGTATGCAGCAAGCCACCGCCAGGCCTTGATCGAATGAGTTGTGCTGCAGGCTTTCTGATAGGCGAGATGTATGTCGAGGCGTATTGGACCGACAAGCCGGATGTAGAGATTACCCAAGAATATGTCTGGAGTGTCGCGACAAGGATAACTGAGCGCATTCGAGCACTCATTCGCTAATTGGCCGCCCAGACAAGGGCCGTCGCGCTGCGACCATTGTTATGACGGACCGAAACGATCCTTTATTTCCGCTCGAACACCTTCTGCCCTCCGACCCACGTCTCTTCGACCTTGGTCGCGCGCAGCTCGGTCGGGCTCGCGAGCAGGGGATCGCGATCGACGATGATGAAATCGGCGCGTTGCCCTGGGGCGAGCCGCCCGAACTTGTCCTCGGCGAACCCCGCATAGGCCGCGCCGCCGGTATAGGCCCACCACGCCTGTTCGCGCGTTACCGCCTCCTCGGGATGCCAACCGCCGAAGGGCTGGCCATTAGCGTCCTGCCGCGTGAACGCCGCCGCCCACCCCGCCCAGGGATCGGGGCGCTCGACCGGAAAATCACTGCCGAACGCCAACGGCGCGCCGTTCTTCAACATCGACGCCCACGCATACGCCCCCGCCAGGCGTTGCGATCCGAGCCTTGCCTCTGCCATCATCCGGTCGCTGGTTTGGTGGGTCGGCTGCATCGAGGCAATGATGCCGTGCTTGCCGAACCGCGGCAGGTCGACCGGATCGACGATCTGCGCATGCTCGACGCGCCAGCGCCGATCGCCCTTGTAGGTTTCGGACAGGTCCTCGATCGCCGACAGCACCTGCGCGTTCGCCTTGTCGCCGATCGCGTGGACCGCGACCTGGTATCCATCCATCGCGGCGCGGCTCATCAGGTTGCGGATCACGTCGTCGGTCATGAACCCCGCCCCCGATTGCCCCGGCGCATCGCTATAGGGGGCCTTCAGCCACGCGCCCCGCGATCCCAGCGCGCCGTCGGCATAGAGCTTCACCCCTGCCATCCGCAGCCGATCGCCGTACAGCCACGGCGTCGGCCCGCTCCCGCCAACCCGGACCGCGGTGTCGACCCCCATGCCATAGCTCATGATCCGGATGCGCAGCGCGCCTAGGTCGCCGATCCGGCGAAAGGTCAGCCAGTCGTCCAGGCTGGTCCCCATGTCCGCGACCGCGGTAACGCCATAGGCGAGCAGGATCGATTGCGCCTTCAGCAGCGCAGCGCCGCGATCCTTGCCGAGCGGCGCGGGTACCACCTTCCCGACCAGGTCCTGCGCCGCATCGACGAACACACCGCTGGGCTGCGCGCCGGTCTTCTCGATCCGCCCGCCCGCAGGCGACACCGATTTGGCGGTGACCCCGGCCGCCTTCAGCGCGGCGCTGTTACCCCAGCTGGCGTGGCCATCGGCGCGTGACAGCCACACCGGGCGATCCGCCACCGCGGCGTCGAGCTCGGCTGCGGTCGGGAACCGTCCGAGGCCCCAGGTTTCCTGGTTCCAGCCCCCGCCCAGAATCCATTTCCGCTCGGGGTTGGCGGCGGCATAGGCCGCGATTCGCGTCTGCGCCTCGGCCAGTGATCGCGCCCCCGACAGATCGAGTTCGAGCGCGCGGAACCCCAGTTCCATCACATGCCCATGCGCGTCGATCATCCCGGGCAGCAGCACCCGCCCCTTCATGTCGGCGCGCCAGTCGAGCTTCTCGGGGCGCTTGTCCTTCGCGGCCAACAGCCGCGTAACCTTGCCGTCGAGCGTCATCAACACGCCCGTGAAACGGACGACGCGCCCGTCCTTGTCTAGCGTCATCCCGGTGACGTTATCGACCAACCCGTCGGCCAGCGCAGGGGAAGCGAGCGCCAGCGCGAGAACCGACGCATAGAGGCCGCACGCCAGCGCGCGGAAGGGGCGAACCATAGGATACTCCAAAGCAACGATCCCGGTCCGCATAAGCGGTGTTTCGGAACCGCGCCAGACGGTCTAGGGGGCTATGATGGCCACCCGACCCGCTGAAGAGCCCCTTCCCGTCTCGATCGACGACATCCGTACCGCGCACGACCGCATTCGCGACGCGATCGTAAGGACGCCGACGCTGATCAGCCGGACGCTGAGCGAGATGACCGGCGCGACGGTGTATCTGAAATTCGAGAACTTGCAGTTCACCGCGGCGTACAAGGAACGCGGCGCGCTCAACACGCTGCTGCAATTGTCGGATGAGGCGCGCGCCGCCGGCGTGATCGCGGCATCGGCGGGCAATCACGCGCAAGGTCTCGCCTATCACGCGACCCGGCTAGGCATCCCCTCGACGATCGTGATGCCGCACAACACCCCAACGGTAAAGGTTACCCAGACCGAAGGGCACGGCGCGACCGTGATCCTGGAAGGTGACACCTTCGACGCCGCCTACGCGCACGCCCGCGTGCTCGAAGCCGAGCGCGGCTTCACCTTCGTCCATCCCTTCGACGACCCGCGGATTATCGCAGGCCAAGGCACGACTGCGATCGAGATGCTCGAGGATGTCCCCACGATCGACACCTTCGTCACCCCGATCGGCGGCGGCGGGCTGATCAGCGGCATGGCGACGGTCGCGCGCGCGGCTGGCCAAGAACCGGGGGGACATAGCATCGAGGTGGTGGGGGTCGAGGCTGAACTCTTCCCCTCGATGTACAACCGGATCAACGGCACCAACATGCCCTGCGCAGGTGACACGCTGGCGGAGGGCATCGCGGTCAAGGAACCCGGCGCGATCACGTCGAACATGGTCAGAAGACTGGTCGACGAGATCGTCCTGGTCAGCGAACGCAGCCTGGAAGTGGCAGTCAGCCTGCTGCTCCAGATCGAGAAGACCGTGGTCGAAGGCGCGGGTGCCGCGGGGCTCGCCGCGCTGCTCCAGCATCCCGATCGGTTCGCGGGGCGCACCGTCGGCGTCGTTTTGTGCGGCGGCAATATCGACACGCGGCTGCTCGCCAACGTCCTGCTCCGCGATCTGGCGCGATCGGGGCGACTGGCGCGGTTGCGGATCCGGCTTCAGGACCAGCCCGGCGCGCTGTTCAACGTCGCGCGGATTTTCGATGCGCAGCGGATCAACATCATCGAAGTGTATCATCAGCGGGTGTTCACCACGCTGCCCGCCAAGGGACTGATCACCGATATCGAGTGCGAGGCGCGCGATCGGGCGCATCTCGACCGGTTGATCGCGGCACTGCGCGCGGCGGGTTACGAGACCACGACGGTCGAACTCGCCTGATCACCCGCATCTTCGTCGCCGCGCCGCTGCAATCGCTGACGGGGCGTGAACGACAAACGGGGCGACGTGCTATCGCACGCCGCCCCGCGGATGTCAGGTCAGGACCTGTCGAGCCTTAACGGCTGACGGGGCGCTGCACATTATCCTTCTTGGTCGCTGCGATCACGCCGATCGCGACGATGCCCGCGACGATCGCAAGCGCGATCACGGCGCCCGAACCACCACGCACGCCATTCTTGTGGCCCGTGACTGCGCCCGTCCGGACACTGCTGCTCACCGACAGCGGTGCGGCAGGATTGGCGGCGCTGGCCATCGTCGGCAACGCGACCATCGACAGCGCGGCGACGGCGCCCATAACAGATTTGAACATGGATATTTCTCCCTTTCGGCCTTCGACTTGCTGCAACGCCGCAAGATACGGTCGGTTCCAGCGATGACGCGCAACCGCTGCATATTTCACGATGCGCGCGGGTGCAATGACAATATGTCCGCTGCGCCTAGCCGTTCTGTCAGAAACGTCAACCACCTGGCATGCGCAACGGCCCAAGCCTTGCCGTCAATTCGCTAACGACGGGTTAACTCTCTTTCATGGTAAAGCCACTTTTCAGGAGCGCCGCGATGACTCATAAGGGGTCGACGGTCGCGCCGCGACGTCAAGTTCGAAAGGTATACCGGCGGTGACTGCGCCCTTCCGTTTCCCCCGTTTCTTCGTCACCAGCCCGTCACCTTGCCCCTACCTTCCGGGTCGGCAGGAGCGCAAGGTGTTCACCGAACTGACCGGCCCTCACGCAACCGAGCTCAACGACGCGCTCGGACGGATCGGGTTCCGTCGCAGTCAGGGCGTCGCCTACCGCCCCAGTTGCGCCGGCTGCGCCGCGTGCGTCTCGGTCAGGGTGATGGCCGAGGAATTCTCCCCCAACGCAACCCAGCGCAAGTTGATGAAGCGCTTCGGCGACATCGAGGTGTCGACCTGTCGCCCCTGGGCGACCGACGAACAATTCCGTTTGCTGCGCCGCTACCTTACGGTCCGCCATCCGGGCGGCGGGATGGCGGGGATGGACGAGGACGATTACGCCGACATGGTCGAACATTCGCCGGTTAATTCGACCATCGTCGAATATCGCGCGCCTTCGACGCATGGCGAGCGGGGAGCGCTGCTCGGGGCCTGCCTGACCGACCGCCAGGCGGATGGCCTGTCGATGATCTACAGCTTCTTTGCGGCGGACGATGCGGCGCGTCCCGGCCTCGGCAATTTCATCATCATGGATCATATTGCGCGAGCGCATGAAACCGGCCTGCCCTATGTCTACCTCGGCTATTGGGTAAAGGGATCGCCGCGGATGGCGTATAAGACCCGGTATCGGCCGATCGAGGTGCTCGGTCCCACTGGCTGGCAGTTGCTCGAAGAGCGCGAATTGGTCCTTGCCGGCCAGCACCGTACGATCGACTGAGCGTTACTGGCTTTCCGACACGGTAATATCGACGTCGGGCGCGTTGTCGCCCTCGCCGAGCCGCGATCCTGCGACCGCGGCCGCACCGAGCGAATCGAGCGCTACCGCGACCCGGACATGGTCATCGCCCGGAGAACGCCCAGTTGAGGGGTCGAAGCCAACCCAGCCGACACCCTCGACAAAGGCCTCCGCCCACCCATGCGGGGTCGACAGTCCTTCGCCGTCGGTAAGCCGATAACCCGACACGTAGCGCGCAGGCGCGCCGAGATGCCGCGCCGCGACCAGGAACATCTGCGCCAGATCGCGCGCGGTGCCTGCCTCGCGCTTGAACGCGTCCCCAGCCGTCAGCCCAAGCTCGGGCCTCGCGGGGTCGGGCGCAAACCGGGCATACAGCGCGTCGTTGATCCGCTCGAGCTCGCCCCGCGTCGCCTCGCCTCCCGCCACCGCGTCCGCGAACTTCGCAATCTCCGGGTCGGCGTGGGTGACCGCGGTCGCGCGCAGGAACAGCGCAGGTGGAAACGTCTCGTTCGCGCCGTGCAGCACCCCGCTCGAATGGCTGGTCAGCACTTCGCCGGTCACGGTGATCTCGATCGCCGCGATCGGCCCCGCAACGTAGAGCATTGTCGTCGCATTGCCGAAGCCGTCGTGCGCGCTGCGCATCGTGGCATCGCAATCTACGTCGATCCGCCACGACGCCACCGTCTGGTCGTGATGGTTTTCCGGCGTCATCCGCAGCATCTGGACGAGCCGCCGCTGTGGTTCGCGAAAGCGGTAGACGGTGCGGTGATCGATCGACAGCCGCATTAGCCGAACCTGAACTGGCGGCCGATCGCGCCGTGGAGTTGCGCGTTCTCGTCGATGAACGACTGCAGATACTGGTGGAGACCGCTGGCGATGATCTCACTCGATCGTGTCCGCCCCGCACGCGTCGCACGCATCCGCGCCATTCGGTCCGCCTCGCCATGCGATCCCGTCAACTTGGCCAAATGGCCGAGGATGTCGACCACCTCTTCGACCGATGCGGCCAGGCTGCGGGGCAACTCCTTGCGGGTGACGAGCAGGTCGATGACGTTCGCGGCGCGAAGCCCGTCCGAATACAACCAGCGATACGCGGTCACCGCCGAGACGGTCTGGAGGATCGTCGTCCACTGGTCACGGTCGACCACGCCGCCGACCTTTTCTCCCTCGGGCAGCAGGATATGATATTTGACGTCGAGCAATCGCGCGGTGTTGTCCGCGCGCTCGATCGCCTGCCCGAGCCGGACGAACCACGTCGCCTGGTTGCGCAGCATTCGGTGGACTGCACCTTCGAAACCCCGGGTCTCGGTCTTCACCGCCTCGACCATGTTGAGCGTCGCCGATGTCCCGCCGACCCCGGCGCGATTCTCGAAGATCATCCACGCCCGGTTGATCGCGGTCCACGCATCCCGGCTCAGCGCGGTCCGCACCGCCCGCGCATTATCACGCGCTCGCGACAGGCACTGAACCACCGAGCCCGGGTGGCTGGTATCGAGCGTCAGGAACTTGACGACCTGCGTCTGCGTCATCGCCGCGCCCGACTCCGCAAAGTCCGCGTCGGTCTCGGTCACCGTCAGCGCCGACGACCATGCGACTTCGCCCGCGGGCCGCGACGAGAGCACGTCGAGCCGGACCGTCGCCTCGACGATCCGCGCGATGAAATCCGCGCGCTCGATATAGCGGCCCAGCCAATACAGCGACGACGCAGTGCGCGAAAGCAGCATCATGCTGCGTCACCCTGGCTTTGCGTCATCGATCCCAGCGTCTGGGTTTGGCGATCGGCGGTTTGCGACTGCGAAGATCCCGATGCGCCGTCATCCATCAGCACGAAACTGTCTTTGGTCCCGCCGCCCTGGCTCGAATTGACGACCAGCGACCCTTCCTTCAGCGCAACCCGCGTCAGTCCCCCGGGGACGACCCGCACCCCGCCCGATCCCGACAGCACGAAGGGGCGGAAATCCACGTGGCGCGGGGCGAGACCCTGGTCCGCCATCGTCGGCACGGTGGAAAGCGCCAGCGTCGGCTGCGCGATGTAGCGCTGCGGTTCGGCGATCAGCGCGGCGCGGAACGTCTCGATCTCCGCCTTCGATGCGGTCGGGCCGACCAGCATGCCATAGCCCCCCGACCCATCGACCAGCTTGACGACCAGTTCGGGCAGATTTTCGAGCACATAGGTCAGCGCACCGGGCTCACGGCATCGAAACGTCTCGACATTGGGAAGTTTGGCTTCAGCCCCGGTGTAGAATTTCACGATCTCGGGCATGTAGCTATAGATCGCCTTGTCGTCGGCGATGCCGTTCCCGGGCGCGTTGATGATCGCGACGTTCCCCGCGGCGTACGCAGCGATCAACCCCGGTACGCCCAGCGCGCTGTCAGGCCTGAACACCAACGGATCGAGAAAGTCGTCGTCGATCCGCCGGTAGATCACGTCGACCTTTACCAACCCTTCGATCGTCCGCATCCACACGACGTCGTCATCGACGACCAGATCGGCACCCTCGACCAGTTCGACCCCCATCGAATCGGCCAGGAAACTATGTTCGTAATAGGCGGAGTTGTAATGCCCGGGAGTCAGCACGACGCAGCGCGGGTTCGACCCCGCGCCGTGCGGCGCGACCGACTTCATCGTTTCGAGTAAAAGGTCGGGATAACTGTCCACCGCCGCGACGCGCAACTCGCGGAACAGCTCGGGACACAGCCGCAACATCGCCTCGCGATTTTCGAGCATGTAGCTGACGCCCGACGGCGTCCGCGCATTGTCCTCGAGCACGAAGAATTCGTCAGGGCCGGTCCGGACCAAATCGATTCCGCAGATGTGCGCCGCGATCCCGTGCGGCGGCTTGATCCCCGCGATCTCCGGGCGGAACTGGTCGTTGCCGAGGACAAGGTCAGCGGGCAAGATGCGTTCCGCCAGGATCCGTCGTTCGCCATAAATGTCGTCGAGAAACGCGTTAATCGCCTCGACCCGCTGGATCAGCCCTTCGGACAGCCGATCCCATTCGCTCTTGAGGAAAACGCGAGGCACGATGTCGAACGGGATAATCCGCTCGCTCGCGTCGCTCTCGCCATAGACGGCGAAGGTGATGCCGAGTTGGCGAAAGGTCGATTCGGCGGCTTCCTGGCGACGACGCAATTCGCTCTCGGGGGTGTCGACGAGCCATTCGCCGAGTGCAGCCAATGCGGGCCTTGGCGGTGCAGTTCCGCCAAAGCCGTTGATCTCGTCGAACGCGTTTCGTTTCCCCATCGGAATGACCAATCCCCCCGCGCCGCTGGTTGTTCCATTCTGCACTGCGAAAGCGACCTTGCAACCCGGTCGATCCGCGCGCCGCGCGGGTCACCCTCATCGCAGCGCGGTCAGCATTGCTGGGGTCAGCACCTGGGGCAAGACCCGCGGCTCGGCGGCTCCTTTGGGATAGAACAGATAGAGCGGTACGCCCGCCCGGTTGTGCGCCTCGATGAACCGCCCGAGAGTCGCGTCGCCGTCGGTCCAGTCGCCGACCAGCACCGCAACGTTATGCTCTCGAAACGCCGCGCGCACCCCTGCGGTCTCGATCGCGGCTTTTTCATTGACCTTGCACGTCAGGCACCAGTCCGCGGTGAAATAGACGAAGACGGGCGTGCCCTCCTGCCGCAACGCCGCGAGCCGCGCCTCGCTAAACGGCTCCGCACCGACCGTCGCAACCGCCGCACTCGCCGGGCTGCGCGCCACCCCGAGGATCGTCGATCCCGCGATGACCACCAGCCCGACGACACCGATCCAGCCGAACGATAGCCCTCGCCGCTGCCGAGCGCCCGCGGTCCCCAGCACCAGCGCCACCGCAAGGCTCGCGACCAGCGCGAAGGTCATTCCGTCGACCCCTGCCTGCCGCCCCAACACCCAAGCGAGCGCGATCGCGGTCAGCCACATCGGGATGCTGAGGATGCGGCGAAACGCCTCCATCCACGCGCCCGGCTTCGGCAAGCGCCGTCGCAACGCCGGCACGAACCCAATCAGCAGGAACGGCAATGCCAGTCCGAGCCCGAGCCCCGCGAACACAGCCAGCGCGGCGAACCACGGCAGCACCAGCGCGGCGCCCAGCGCCGCGCCCATGAACGGCCCGGTGCATGGCGTCGCGACGAACGCCGCTAGCGCGCCGGTTGCGAACGCGCTCGTCGCGCCACCTTCTCCCGCGAAGCGCGGCATCGGCATTTCGAACAACCCGCCCAAATTCAGCGCAATTCCGACCGACAGCAGCAGCAGCGCGACGATCATCTTGGGGTTTTGGAGTTGGAACGCCCAGCCCACCGCTGATCCGCCCGCGCGCAAGGCGAGGATCGCGGCGCCAAGCCCGACGCACACCAGCACAACACCCGCGGTGTAGGCGAGCGCCTCGCCTCGCGCACCGCGCTCGTCCGCCCCGCCGCGCGCGAGGTTCAACGCCTTGAGGCTCAGGATCGGGAAGACGCACGGCATGATGTTGAGGATCAGCCCGCCGAGCACCGCACCGATGAATGCCACCAGCGTCAGCCACGCCGCTCCCCCGCCTCCGCCGCGATCCGATCCCGCGACCTGCCCCGCTTCTGCGGTAATCGCCAGCCCGCGGTTAGCGCCGATCCGGAGCACGCCCGCCAACGTCCCAGACGGCTTGCCCTTCGTCGTCACAATCAGCCGATCACCGTCGCGCGTCACGCGTTGCGACGCGGCGTAGTCGACCGCGCTGTTCCCGGTAATCGGAAAGAAATACGGGTTTTCGACGCTGGCCGATGCGGGCAGCGGCACCGCGATCCTCAGCGCGCCGTCACTCACCGCATAGGTTGCGATCGCGTCGAGCGCCTTGGGGATCGCCGCGCGCCAGCCGTCGAATGCCCCGCGCGCGGTCGGGTGCCCGTCCCCCACCGTCAAGTCGAGCGACAGTGTCTGTGCCTCGGGCACGCAGATCGACGTGGTGCAGACGAGGTAATTGATCGCTACCTTGATCGGCAGCTTCGTGCCCACCGGCAAGCCGCCAGCCACGTCGAGCGTCACGAGCGGCGCGTAGGGCGCTTCGTAGACATAGTTCATCAACCCCGCGATCAGCAGCGTCGTCGGGATCGGCCACGCCACCTCGCCCACGATGGTCGCGCCCTTGGGCAACGCCCACTTCAAGTCCGCGGGAAAACCCGCATCGCCCGGGTTACGCCAATAGCCGTGCCACCCTGGTTCGGGCCGGGTATCGATCGCGAGGATCACGCTCTCGCCCGCACGCGGCACATCGCTTTGCGCGACCAGCCGCATCGCCAGGTGCGGGGCGAGGTGCGGCGTCGAGCGCGGCGCGCTGCCGATCGGGGCCTGCGCATGCGCGGACGCACACAGGAGCAGCGTCATCAAGGCGCAACCGAATGCGCGCATCCTTGCGAGTGTCATCACGGACCGCCATAGCCTGACCATCGCACCGTACCAAGGTATCGCCATGAACACCGCCATCCCCACCCTGTTCGCCGCCGCGATCTTCGCGGTTGCCCCGGTCACCGCCCAGAACACTCCGGTTCGCCCGGAGCCGGTCAAAGCGCAAGCCGCCGCGTCTACCACCGTCGCCGCGCGCCCCAAGCTGATCGTCGCAATCTCGGTCGACCAGTTTTCCGCCGACCTGTTTGCGCAATATCGCGCGCACTTCACCGGAGGCTTCAAGCGCCTCCTCACCGGGGTGATCTTCCCCGCAGGCTATCAGAGCCACGCTGCGACCGAGACCTGCCCCGGCCATTCGACGATCCTCACCGGGATGCGCCCCGCGCATACCGGGATCGTCGCGAACAACTGGATCGATCAGTCATCCCCGCTTGCCGACAAGGTGATCTATTGCGCCGAGGACGAGGGCGTCCCCGGCAGTACCCACGACAACTACACCGTCACCGACAAGCAATTGAAGGTGCCGACGTTGGGCGAAATGATGAAGGCCGCGGACTCGCGCACCCGCGTCGTGTCGGTCGCGGGCAAGGATCGCGCCGCGGTCATGATGGGCGGCCACCAGGTCGACGAGCTCTGGTGGTGGAATGGCAAACATTATGCGAGTTATGCCGGCCGCGCGGAGCCTGCGGTGCTGACCCGCGCCAATGCCGCGATCGCGGCGCTGGTCGCGCGCCCGCAGCCACCGCTGCCGCTCCCCGACTACTGCGCAGCGGCCGACCGCTCGACGCGGGTCGGTAACCAGACGCTCGGCACGGGGCGCTACGCGCGCGCCGCGGACGACCTGAAGTCGTTCCGAGCCTCTCCCGCCGCCGACGCCGCGACGCTCTCGATCGCGGCAGGACTGATCCAGTCGATGCGGCTCGGCACCGGGCCGCAGACCGATATCATCGCGATCGGCGCATCCGCGACCGACTATATCGGCCACGCTTATGGCACCGAAGGCAGCGAGATGTGCATCCAGATGGCGCAGCTCGACCAGGCCCTGGGGTCGTTCTTCGCCACGCTCGACGGCTGGGGGCTCGACTATGAGGTCGTCCTGACCGCCGACCACGGCGCGCACGACATGACCGAACGCCAGCAGGAGCGCGCGATGCCGATGGAACAGCGTGCCGCCGCCGCGCTCGCGACCAAGGCCGCCGACGCCGCGGTGGCGAAGCAACTCGGCCTCACCGCCCCCGTCCTCATGGCAGCGGAGGGCGACGTCTATATCGACGCCAAACTCCCCGCCGCGACTCGCACCAAGGTCTCGGAGGCGGCGCGCGCCTATTACGCCGCGCAGCCGCAGGTTGCCGCTGCCTTCCCGCGTGCCGAGATCGCGGCGACCCCGATGCCGAGCGGCCCGCCCGAAAACTGGACGCTGATCCAGCGTGCCCGCGCCTCGTTCGATCCGCAGCGCTCGGGCGACCTGCTGGTCCTGCTCAAGCCGCGCGTCACCTCGATCGAAACCCCCGGCCCCGGCTATGTCGAAACCCACGGCAGCCCGTGGGACTATGACCGCCGCGTGCCGATCCTGTTCTGGCGCAAGGATATGGCGGGGTTCGAACAGCCGCTGTCGGTCGAGACGGTCGACATCGCGCCGACGCTCGCGGCGACGATCGGGCTGGCCGTGCATGGCCTCGACGGCCGCTGCCTCGACCTCGACGTCACGGCGGCGACGACCTGCCCGCAATAGCGCCGCCGCAGCGCTAGCGGACCTGTGCGACCGTGAGCGTGCCCGCAGGGGCGGGGCGGCAGAGGGTGGCGCTGGGGGCGGAGCCATCGAGCCAGCCAGCGTAATCGGCGCGGTCGATCACGACGACCTGGCGGGAATGATAGGGTGCGACGTCCGGCCCCGGTTCGGTGGTGAGGATCGTGAACGCTTCCCCGATTCCGTCCTTGGTCGCGACCCCGCCGCGCCAGAGGCCGGCGAGGCAGAACCACGCGTCGGTGGCATGGGTGAAGAGCAATTTCGACTTCTGCTTCTGCGCGGGGTCGGCGGGGGCGGTGAATTCGTAGAAGCCGTCGATCGGGACCAGGCAGCGGCCGCCGTTGCGCGCGGTGGCGGGCAGATCGCGACCGTCGGAGCGGTAGTTGTAGACGGGCTTGCCCGAGGGCCCGGGCCAGCTCCAGCGGCGGACGACGCCCTCGGCGCCCTCGCCCTCGCCCGCGCCGG